>NZ_JBFRCM010000009.1:0-316057 GCF_040965735.1 Paraburkholderia sp. BR10936 | reverse complement strand
ATCGTAGAACCCGGCCGACTCGGCGCCGCTGGTGGGGAGAACCCTCCGGCGGCTACGCCGCCTCCGAGTTCTCCCCACCAGCCAAAACCTCTGTCGCTATACCGGCCAAAATGATTGTCGCCGCGCACCCCCCGCGCCGGGATGTCATCAAGGTGCAGTAGTGATCCTGAAGTGCTGTTTCACTTGCCGCCAAATGCATGTTGCTCCCTTGTTCGCCGGACATATGAAGCGGGCCGGGATTGATAAGCAATCCTCCAGTCTGTGCGTGAAGAACTTGCGCTGCTGACGTTTGCGCGGCACCGTTCGAGCTTTGAAAGTGAGCCACAATCAGATGAGTCATGGTTGATCCTTCGATGTTTGTAGATGGAGCGATGAAAGGCGTTAAGAACGTTGCTTACTTGAGATCGACGTCGGTGCGAACCGTATCCTGCACGCACGCTTCGCGCTTGGCCCGGCGTCTGCGACTGCGGGCGAGTTGCGAGGATTCGAGCGGCTGGTAGGTTCGCAAGCGAAATGCATCCCACTGTCGGTTCTCGATGGGGCGACGAATACGCGGGATCACGACGGAGCGCAGAACCTTGCCGCAGTAGCCTGCGTGCAGGCATACAAGGAGCACGGCGCTAAGTGCCACCAGCGCGTCATCGACATGGCAATCCCGGTAGTCGAGATGGCGCGCGTATGCATGAAGCGCGTCCTCCGGAATATCGAGGATGGAAGTGGGCGATAGACGGCGCGATTGGAGGAAGTCTTCAAACTGTCGCCATGGTGGTAGCAGCGCTTTGACGGCGTTCTGGCTGCTGTATCGGTTAAGTGCGCCACGCGCTTCCTCGGTGAGTGGGGATTCCAGCATGTTGTCTTGCTCCTATGTAAGTTTTTGGTTTGCCGCCGTGATGTAATTTGTAGTGCAAATTAAAAAAATTTTTGTCTGGGCCTGTTTCCTCCATGATTCGTTTGAAAACGGCGTCCACGCGCTGGCCTTCGCCGCCTGTCGGCAGGCTCGTGAGACGCGGACCGATCCTCTGGGCGGCTCGTCGCGGACACGGCGGGGTCCTTCGTTTGCTTGCGGGGAACGAAGTCGCTCGGCAAGTGGATTTTTTCTGGGAACCGATGGCGGATCTGCCAGCAGTAGACCTCGAGAATCATCTTCACTCGCGACGGTCCGTGACCGAGGCGGTCCGAGAGCTGGGTCAGTACGTCGACTGGTGGCACTCCGCGATCCAGTGCGGCGTTAGCGAAGTCGACCGCATACGTGAATCGCAGACTGTGGCTCGCGAGTTCCCGACGCATTGGCAATTGCTCGAAGCGTGATTTCAGGCGGGACTTTGCGCTTTTGAGATCGTCGTGGCAGCCGCTCACCAACTCAAAGTCGCGATCGCGGCAGAACGCCAGCGCTGCGTTAATTGCGTCGAGCGTCTCGTCAACATGGTCGGCCAGCACTTCGGTGCGACGCGGGCGCCCGTTCTTGGCTCCGCGTTCGACAGGCAGGCGTCGATCTCCCTGCAAGATCAGATCTCGCCACATTTCCAGTGACTTGCCGCACATGAGTGCCTCGCGCATGCGAAGTCCAAGCCAACGCATCAGGCGTATCACGTGCACAACGCTGTGGTCGAACGCCTGGGCAGCGGCGAGCAGGTCGCTGAATTCCTGGGGCGTACGCGCTCGATGCCTGCCATGCCGGTCTCGTCGCTCGAGCTGGAGGTCTCGACTGCGGGTTGAGCGGGACACATCCTGGCCGGACGTACCTTGAATCACTGAGAGCGACGCTCGATAGTTCGCGAGTGTGCCAGGTTTCATCGCCCCGGCAACGAGGAACCAGACGAAGTATTCGAGCATCCAGTCTTCCGCCTGGTCCACCGCTTCCAGCGTGTGACCAATGCGCGCGGCGAAACGCGAGAACTCGCTCCAGTGCAAGCGGCGGTGCTTCTGTGAGTCTTTGCTTCCGCCGGCGTCCCGACTCATCTGCGCGGCGTGGTTGACGCCTCTTGATCTTCGTCCCATAGGGTTCCTTTCCTGTGGCTGGCTGGTTTCTCCGCCTGTATTTCAGCCTCATGCGCGGGGCGGCGACGCACATGAGGGCACCCTGTTGCCACCGGCTGCGGTGGCGTCGTGTCCGCAAAGGACACGTGATTGAGCAGTGCCAACGAGGGTGCGACGTTGACCTGCTGTGATTCGGAAGTGCAAAAAGATGGGCAGAGGCGGTTTAGCTGAGGGTCCCCGGTTAGAACCGGTGGAAAGGTCTGCGCTTGGAAATGAGAGCCCGGGGGCGGTATGAACACCGCGCGTCGCCAGGCGACGCATTCGATGTTCAACCGCATTTGTGTGCATGCAGCACGTGGGCGATGACGGCTCGCGTGAGGGCGAGCACGATGTGGGCGGAACCTCGGGTGAACAAGTCACGTCGGGATCGCGCTTGAGGGCGTGTGAACGGGTTGATGTGCGCCAGAGCGGCGCGTGGCAGACCAGAACGTTCGACGAGCTCGAGCGTTTCAAAGATGCGAAGAAGGACCACGATTGTCCGCAAGCGGACAATTGAGACATGCTGCTGATCCCGGTTGCACCAGGAGATCAGTCATGCCTTCGGGTAGCCCCCTTCGATTTGGGCAAGTAACGTGTGCAGCGTTCGGGCGGGAAAACGCAATTCCGCACGAAAATGCCACACCACGCTTCGGGGAGTACTTGGCTCCAGCAAGGCGAGGAAAGGATGAGCGATCAGTGAATCGTCGGTGACCATCATTGCGTTGGCCAAAAGTGAGGCTGCAAGGCCTTCTTTTGTGCAAGTCAGATCTGTTTAGCGCCTTGCGGCGCGAGACTTTTCAAAGGTGTCGCAGGACCGTCAGCGGATAGACCGTCGGTGCCGGTTAGCGACTTATGAAGGGAGGTAAGCTTCGCGTTAGCTCACACCAAGGCTGTTGAACCAGCAGGCGTAAGCGACGACGAGAATGATGAGGCGACCTGGAAGCCGCGCGCAGTCACGAAGCGACCATGCGGGAGGTAGCACGAATACATAGATATTCGCCTGCGTCGGCGACAAAACCGACCACTCGACGAGCTCCCCGAAAGGGAGCATTGCATTCTTCGGTCTAGCCTGGTGAGGCTAGATCAACGTCCCAAAAGAATTTTGGGCGATAAGAGCCCTTACCCGCAAAAAGCGGTTTAACGGTCGATGCTCTGGTGAGCGCAAGCAGCGACATTAAATCTCAATCATATGAGGATAGTCAAGCGCTTCCTTCGCGATGTGCATCATTTCCGATGCCAATACGGTCCTCGCTCCGTGTCCGGAACCGTGCTGACGGCGTTGCCCGGTAGACCTTGCGGCTTGCGCCATACGCGAGCCGCGCGTGGTGTTACGCCGCGCGGCAAGGCCGTGTCCCAGCAGGGGCGGGCAAAGGCACTTGCCACGTTTCCCAGACCGTGCCCGCGGCTTAAATGCGCGGGGAGCCATATTGGGATGGGATCTGTTGGCTGCCGGCGCGGGTCTGGACGGGTTGGGCGCGTGTTGAGGTCATCTCCTGACGCCACAACGAACAGCAGAATCGCCGCTGTGGTGGCTTGCTACGTGCCTTGGGCAAACAGCGCGCGCTTCATCTTCTGCAAGGTGCGGTACGGCGTCACGAAGTGAAGCAGGCTCTTCGCCACGCCTGCCCAGTCACGCCAGTTCAGCACATTCAGATAACACAGTTGCAGGCGCAGCGTCGAGACGATCTGCCGCCGCCGCTTCGTCGCACTGATGCCGCCTTCGTTCAGCTCATAGTAAAGGCCAAGCTCCGGCAGATTCCCGCACTCGTAGCGCTCCATCAGTCGCAGGAACAGGTCGAGGTCCTCGGCGGCCGGATATTGCACCCGATAGTTGCCCACGGCGAGCACGGCGTCGACGCGCAGCATCACCGAAGGATGCACGAGCGGCGATCGCAGCAGGCGCGTGCGGCGCAACTCGCGTGCATCGCAGCTTGGACGCAGCATGAAAAGCGGCTCGCCCGCGCGATTGACCACCTGAGTCCACGTGCCGAGCGCTGCGAGCGCGGTCTCCGCTTCCATGCGCGCGCGCTGTTTCGCGAGGCGCTGAGGCGCGGCGAGATCGCCCGCATCGATACGCGCCGCGTAGCGAAACCCTCGCGCCGCGAGCGCTTCGATACCCGCCTGCAACGCGCGCTCGATGCCGCCGTTCTGCGCCATCCGCAAAACTTCCACGCACATGCCAGGCACCTCGGGCGCGACGATGGGCGGCGTGCTGCCATCATCGACGACGAGCGCATAGATCGTGGCGTCCTCATCGAACGAAGCGAGCGTGCGCGCAACGTCGTCCTGACCGTTATATGCGGGCATGAGCACGGCGACGTCGGCAAGCACGCCCTCGCGTGCATCGCGCAGTGGAAGCGCGGCGGAATTCATCATGAGGCGAGCTTGAAGCGGATATAGTAGAGATTCACGCAGGCCGCCGCGAGATAGCCCGCTGCGAGGCCGCACAGCGCGCCATACGAGCCGAGTCGCGGTATCGCGACGAGATTCACGGCGAACGCCACGGCGAGCGCGAGCAGCCATTTCGCGAGCAGCACGAATTTCGCCTGATATTTGAGCACGACGAGGTTGCCGATGGCTTCGAGCCCCGCCGGCACCGAAAGCCACACGGCCCAACGGAAGATGCCGATCGCGCCTTCATAGTCCGGCCCGAACACGCGGCCGATGATGAAACCCGCGAGCGCGTCGAGCACGATCGCGCCGGCCACCATCAGCACGGCCGTCATCGCGAAGAGGCGCACGAGGTTGCGGCGCAGCTGCGCGGTCTGCTGGACGCGGTAGACGAAAGCGGGCGCGATGGTCTGCGAGAGCATGAGCGCGAGCGTGATCCAGTTCTCGTTGAGCTGCTGCGCAGCCGAGTAGCGGCCAAGATCGGCGAATGAGATCGTGCGCTCGAGCATCAGCCGGTCGAGCTTCAGAAACAGGTACATGCAGATGAGCCCGAGCCAGAACACCGTGCCCGCGCTCGCGAAATGCTTGAAGAGCGAGCGGTCCACATGCCAGCCGAGCTTGCCGCCGTGGCGGCGCCGAAAGTAGAGCACGAGCGCCGCGCCAATCGCCGCTGATTCGAGCGCCCAGAGCCAGCCGAAGGTGGCGGGCGCGAACGCGGCGCGCGCGAGCAGAAACACGAGCAGCGCCTTGATTACCGCCGCCGTCATGCTCGCGAGCAATTGCGGCTTGCTGTACGTCATGCTCTGCAGCCAGGCGTTGATCACGCCCACGAACGGCTCGCGAAACAGCATCGTCACGGCGAGCCCGGTGAGCATCGCGCCGACCATCGGATCGGTCACGCCGAGCGCAATGCCGGCCCACGTAAGGAGCAGCGCCGCCGCAGACACGCCAATGCGCAGCGCGAACGCGCTCCCGAGCACGGTACCGAGCTGCTCCGGCGGCCGGTTGACGATGGTGGGCACGAGAATCTCGGCGCCGCACACCCAGGTCACGGGCGCGAGCACGAGCAAAAGCGTGTTGGCGTACTGCCACTTGCCGAATACGTCAGGGCCGAAATAGCGCGCGAGCACGCCGCTGATGACGATGGCCACCGCGATCTGCGTGACGCGCTCGAGGCCGAGCCATACGATGTTTGCAAACGCGCGGGCGACGTCGGGGTTGCCAAAGCGCTTGAGGCTCAGCATCGCGCCTCGCCGTGGCGGGAAGCGCAAAAAAAGGGGCAGGCACGCGGCATGCGCAATCTTTCCGCCATTTTTGACGAATATTTTGGCAATAAAAGGAAACGGCGAAGCATTAAAATGGGTGCATACCACTGCCGAAAAACGGCAATTATAGTTTGTAACGGTTCCCACTTTTCGTAACGCCAGAGCCTTACAGTCGCCTGTCCGTGTTACGAATAGACCCGAATCCCCATCAGGACGTGAGCCCCAACATGATTTCGAAATCGATTTTCAAGGCATATGACATTCGCGGCGTGATCGGCAAGACGCTCGACACCGACACCGCGCGCGCCATTGGCCGCGCCTTCGGCAGCGAAGTGCGCGCGCAGGGTGGCGACGCCGTGGTGATCGCGCGCGACGGCCGGCTCTCGGGTCCCGATCTCTCGCGAGCGCTGGCCGACGGCCTGTGCGAGGCCGGCGTGGACGTGGTCGACGTCGGCATGGTGCCGACGCCCGTGGGCTATTTCGCCGCGAGCGTGCCGCTCAAGCTGGTGGGCGGCGAGCGCAACGTGGATTCGTGCATCGTCGTGACGGGCAGCCACAATCCGCCCGACTACAACGGCTTCAAGATGGTCCTGCGCGGCAAGGCGATTTACGGCGACCAGATCCTCGCGCTGTACGACCGCATCGTGGCCGACCGTTTCGACGCGGGCGAGGGCAGCTATACGAAGTACGACATTGCCGACACCTATGTCGATCGCATCTTGAGTGACGTGAAGCTTGCGCGCCCGCTGAAGATCGTCGTCGACACCGGCAACGGCGTAGCGGGCGACCTGGCGCCGCGTCTGTTCAAGGCGATGGGCTGCGAGCTGGTCGAGCTCTTCACGGAGGTGGACGGCAATTTCCCGAACCACCACCCGGACCCGGCGCACCCCGAGAACCTGCAGGACGTGATCCGGGCGCTGAAGGAAACGGATGCGGAAATCGGCTTTGCGTTCGACGGCGACGGCGACCGTCTGGGCGTCGTGACCAAGGACGGCCAGATCATCTATCCGGATCGCCAGCTCATGCTGTTTGCCGAGGAAGTGCTCTCGCGCAACCCGGGCAAGCAGATCATCTACGACGTGAAGTGCACGCGCAATCTCGCGAAGTGGGTGAAGGAAAAGGGCGGTGAGCCGCTCATGTGGAAGACGGGCCATTCGCTCGTGAAGGCGAAGCTGCGCGAAACCGGCGCGCCGCTCGCGGGTGAAATGAGCGGCCACGTGTTCTTCAAGGACCGCTGGTACGGCTTCGACGACGGCCTGTACACGGGCGCGCGTCTGCTCGAAATCCTCTCGCGCGTGGCCGATCCGAGCAAGCTGCTCAACGACCTGCCGAACTCGCACGCCACGCCCGAACTGCAACTGAAGCTCGAGGAAGGCGAGAACTTCGAGCTGATCGCGAAGCTGCAGAAGAACGCGAAGTTCACGGGCGAGGACGAGGTCATCACCATCGACGGCCTGCGCGTGGAATACCCGGACGGCTTTGGTCTTGCCCGCTCGTCGAACACCACGCCCGTGGTCGTGATGCGTTTCGAGGCCGACAACGATGCCGCGCTCGCGCGCATCCAGGCCGACTTCAAGCGGGTGATTCTCGCCGAGAAGCCGGACGCGAAGCTGCCGTTCTAAGCCTCCGGGGGCCGTTGCGCCCCTTGCGGCTCCTTGCGTTCATATGACGCGCCTAACGGCGCCGCGCCAGTTACAGCGCGGCGCCGTTTGCATTCCTTTCCGCGCATTTCCCCGGTTTTTCTTTGCATTTGCGTGCGGCGCGCTAAAATTGCCCACCTTTTTAATCTGTCCGCACAAAGTACCCTGAGCGTGCAAAAGATCCTCATCGTGCGCGTGTCGTCGCTTGGCGACGTCGTCCACAACATGCCCGCCATCGCCGATATCCGGCGGCGGTACCCCGACGCGCAGATCGACTGGCTCGTCGAAGAAGGCTTCCAGTCGCTCGTCGAGCTCGTGGAGGGCGTGCGCCGCGCGATCCCGTTTTCGCTGCGCCGCTGGCGCAAAGGCCTCTTCTCTGCCGCCAACTGGCGCGAGATCGGCACGTTCCGGCGCGCGCTCGCGGCCGAGAAGTACGACCTCGTGATCGACTGCCAGGGGCTCATCAAGACGGCGTGGGTGGCGAGCTGGGCGCGCGGGCCGCTCGTTGGCCTGGGCAACCGCACCGATGGCGCGGGCTACGAATGGCCCGTGCGCTTCTTCTACGACCGCTCGATTCGCATCGAGCCACGCACCCACGTGGTCGAGCGCACGCGCCAACTGGTTGCGGGCGCGCTCGATCTCGCGCCGCCGTCGCCCACCGACGACATCGAGTTCGGCCTCGACACCTACCGCGCCGCGCAGGCGCTCGCGGGCGTCGGGTTGAACCTGCCGGTACCCTATGTCGTGTTCGTGCACGCCACGTCGCGCGCCGACAAGCAGTGGCCCGACCAGCACTGGATCGAGCTTGGCCAGGCGCTCGTGAGGCGCGGCGCGTCGCTCGTGCTGCCCTGGGGCAGCGAGGCCGAGCGCGCCACGAGCGAGCGCCTCGCGCGCGAATTCGGCGAAGCGGCGATCGTGCCTCCGAAGCTCTCGCTGCCGGCGGTGGTGGGCCTGATTGACGGCGCGGCGGCCACGGTGGGCGTGGACACGGGGCTCGTGCACATCGCGGCGGCGCTGAAGCGCCCGACCGTCGAGTTGTACAATTTCGCGACCGCCTGGCGCACGGGCGGTTACTGGTCGCCGAACGTCGTCAATCTGGGCACGGCAGGCCAGCCGCCAACGCTTGCGCAGGTGAAGGGCGCGCTGGCGAGCTTCGGGCTGCTGTAGCGGCGCGCCGCCGCAGCGCAGGCGCCTCACAAACTGAGGGGCTGCGGCGCGTCAAGGCGCACCACTGAGGCTGCGGGTATAAGAATCGGCGCTCGCGAGGGTGCACAAATGTGCACGAGCGAGCGCCAGGGCTTCGCCGGCATGAATCGCGCGAGATGGCAAAGAGGCGGCCAACGGGGCACGCCACGCTCGCACCGCGCCACACCGGCAGGCAATCAGATCCATCGCTTCCAGGGGCGAACAATGAACGAATCCCAGATCATCGAAATCACGTCCGCAGACTGGCACGGCCAGCAGCTCTCGCAACCGCGCGAGACGCTGCTCGACGCCGTCGAGCAGGGCAAGGTGCTGTATTTTCCGAATCTGGCCTTCGCGATCGAAGGCGGCGAGCGCGCGCTGCTCGACCCCGCGATCGCCGACCCCAAGCGCAAGAACATCAGCCTCGACCCGAACGGCGGCGCGCTGCACGGCGTGCTCGGCGACACTGTCACGCAGACGGCCGTGCGTGCGTTGATCGCGCGCTACCAGACGTGCGCTCGCACGCTGGTGGACGGCCTCTTTCCCGAATACACCGGCAAGCTGCGCGTGGCGCCTACGAGCCTGCGCCTGCATCAGGTGGAAACGCGTGAGACCTCGTGGCGCAAGGACGATTCGCGCCTGCACGTGGATGCCTTTCCCTCGCGCCCGAACTACGGCGAGCGCATCCTGCGCGTGTTCACCAACGTCAACCCGAACGGCGTGCCGCGCGTGTGGCGCGTGGGCGAGCCGTTCGAGGACATGGCAAAGCGCTTCCTGCCCAACATCAAGCCGCAGTTTCCGGGCTCGGCGTGGCTGCAGAACCTCCTGCACATCACGAAGTCGCAGCGCAGTGAGTACGACCATCTGATGCTCAATCTCCACGACGGCATGAAGGCTGATCTCGATTACCAGAAGGCGTGCCCGCAGGAGACCATCGGTTTTCCGCCGGGCAGCGTCTGGGTGTGCTTCTCCGATCACACTTCGCATGCCGTGATGTCCGGTCAGTTCATGATGGAGCAGACCTTCTTCCTGCCGGTGAAGGAGATGGTGCATCCCGAATGGGCGCCGCTCGGCATTCTCGAACGCCTCAAGGGCAAGGAACTGGTTTGAATCCACGTGCGATGAGCTTGCCGATCCACGCCTCCTGCCGCGCGGCCGCGGCGTTTCGCATGACCGTGGCCGACGCGGAGGCCCGATGCTGAGAGCGATCTATCGCGCGGCCTGGTGGCTCATTGCCCCGCTCGCGGTGCTGCGGCTATTCATTCGCTCGCGCCGGGAGCGCGGCTATCGAGAGCATATCGGCGAGCGTTTCGGCTATGCGGCGGGGCGTTTGCCCGAGGACGATGCGGCGCTCATCTGGGTGCATGCCGTCTCCGTGGGCGAAACCCGCGCGGCTCAACCGCTCGTCGACGGGCTGCTGGCGGCGCGGCCTGACGCGCGCATTCTGCTCACGCACATGACGCCGGGCGGCCGCTCCACCGGCGAGCAGCTTTTCGGCAATCGCGTGTTGCGCTGCTACCTGCCGTACGACATGCCGCACGCCGTGCGGCGTTTCCTGCACGCATGGCGGCCGTCGCTCGGCCTCGTGATGGAAACCGAGGTCTGGCCCACGCTCATCGACGAGTGCAAGCGTGCCGACGTGCCGCTCGTGCTCACCAACGCGCGCATGTCGGCGCGCTCGTTCAAGCGCGCGGCGAAGTTCGGCGCGGGCACGCGCGAGGTGTTCGGCGGTTTCACACGTGTGCTCGCGCAAAGTCCCTCCGATGCGGAGCGCCTCACCGCGCTTGGCGCGCGCAACGTGGCGGTGCTTGGCAACCTCAAGTTCGACATGGCGAGCCCGCCGGCGCTGATCGCGCGGGGCCGCGAATGGCGGCGCGCGATCGGCGAGCGGCCGGTGTGGGTGGCGGCGAGCACGCGCGAAGGGGAAGAGGAGCTCGTGCTGCAGGCCTTCGCGGCACTCGATGTGCCCGATGCGCTTTTGATCCTCGTGCCGCGCCATCCGCAGCGCTTCGATGAGGTAGCAGCACTCGTGGAGCGCAAGAACTACAAGCTCGAACGGCGCTCGCGCTGGGCGCCGCCCGCGACTGCGGCCGCTGCGGCGCACGCGGGCGTGCGCGTGTTGCCGCAGGACGTGAGTGTGCTGCTCGGCGATTCGATGGGGGAGATGGGCGCTTACTACGCTGCCGCCGATCTCGCGTTCATCGGCGGCAGTCTCTTGCCGCTCGGCGGGCAAAATCTGATCGAAGCGTGCGCAGTGGGCGTGCCGGTGTTGATCGGGCCGCACGTGTTCAACTTCACGCAGGCCACCGCCGACGCCAAGGCCGCGGGCGCGGCCTTGCAGGTTAAGGATCCCGCCGATCTCGCGCGCGCCTTGCACGAACTCTTCAACGACAAGCCGCGCCGGGTTGCGATGGGCGCGGCTGCGGCGGCATTCGCCTCGCGCCACCGCGGCGCGACGGCGCGCACGGTGGATGTTGTGGAGGCGCTCGTCTCGGATGTATGAATTCGCGCGCGGTAGCGCGTAGTTCGCTCAGTTCCACCGCGCACGCCGCACCTCAATGGCGGGTTGTGCGTACACCGCTTGCCGACCTGAACGAGCTTTGATTGCGCCAAGCTCGAACAGAGCATGGCAATCGGTCTGCTCGCGCGGTTCACCCAGGCAGAATATCTTTCATGACATTCACCACATCATTTGGCTCAATGCTCGTCACATCACTGGCCCCCGTCAGTGGAGTACATTTAAAAAAATCGTTCTCGACGTAGCGGGTTCTCGGGTCAATGTCATTGCTAAACAAAGCGATGGTCGGCACGCCCGCCGCGTGCGCAATATGCAGAAGCCCGCCGTCCGCCCCCACAAATAGCCTGCTCTGACTTATCAGGGAAAAGCATTCATGGATCTTCAACTTGCCAACCAATGAGGTGAGCTTCAGATTCCTGAATTGCATGCCGATCAGATCGTTTGCTTCCGCGAGTCCATTATCCGATCCGACCAGGACGAACTCATAACGCGACAACCCCACATCATCGTCGAGCCGAGCTAGAACCTCTGCCCACTTACCGTAGATACGGGGGGATTCCCTGCCGCCGACCGAAATGGCGACTCTCCCGGCACAGCCCTCCGATGGATAATCATCGCACTTGGGAGCGTCGAGGACGAGTCGGGCACTTTTATACAGGTCCATCTCGGCGATGCCGCATTTCAGGATCTTGTTGAAAGCGTAGTAGCTGAACTGTATGTGATTGAAATTGCGCCCTGCATACCATCCGATCAGGCTGGTAAATCTGGATTGGCTCGCGTGCCTGATTTTCTCTTTTATTACACGAATTCCAAGCTTGTTCAGTATGACGAAATCGTATTCGCCGAAATTGACTTGACGATAATCCGTGTAGATTTTCGATATGTACCGGTCATGCCGAAAGAGCTCGGCCAGTGACGGATCGAGCACAACATCCAGCTTGTACGGGGTGCTGCCAATTAATGCCCGCCCGGAAAGATCCATCAACGCGTCGCCGATGTTGTTGACGCCGCTGTACGCCAATAAAATCCGGGCGCCATCATGCAAGTCCGCGGCTTCCGTATACAGGCCGAGCTGCCGGTTAAATGAAAGTATCGACCATTTATGCAACTGCTTTTTCAGAAGCGAAATCTTCTTATAAAAAGAGAGATTCTCGACCTCATCCTGAATGATTCCCGGATGAGGAACGCGAAGGCTTCTATCTATAAAACCATGGACCGGTTCGACTTTCCTTTTTTCACTCTGCATGAGCCTGCCCGCAACGTCCTTATCCTTTGACCGAAAGCCTATTATGCCACCGTGTGTCTGATGTACTCGCGCTCCGGCGACGCCTTAGAATCGCTAGCGCAAGTCGTCCACGAAACGTGAACAGATAACTGCAGCAGCGAGGGACGCCTAAGGTAACCGGCGGCGAAGCCGTCCGGGTTGAACGGAATGTTAGGCCGCCCATCGACAGCATGCGCGACTACCAGAGAAGCGGCGCCAGCCGGTAACGTACCCGGCCTCGATAGTCGCAGTAGCCCGCGAGGTTGGCCGCCAGGTAGACCTCCTCGCGCGTCAGCCGCCACACGATGACCGGGACGATCAAGGCAGCCGGGATAAGCGCCCACCACGAGCCCAGTGCGAGGGGTATTCCGGCAATCATGATCAGCGCGCCGGCGTACATGGGATGGCGCACGATGGCATAGGAACCGGTGTCGATGACGTGCTGGCCCTCGGCGATCTCGATCGTGCTGGCGGTGAAAGTGTTCTCGCGGAAGGTAAGGAAAACAATCAGGAAGCCGATGGCGATCATGGAGTCGCCAGCGAGCGAAACGGCGGCGGGCACCTGGGACCAGCCGAAGCGTCTGTCGAACCCCGACGCGGCGAAGATCGCCAGAAAGACAAATCCCGCCAGCCCCTGCACGACGTTCTGCACCGGATCGGGCTCCGAGCCAGGTACCGCCTTCACTCGCCGCTCCAGCAGCGCCCTGTCGCGGAACCAGAGCCAGACGGTGATGGCCCCGGCGCATCCAAAGAACACCGCCAGCATCGCCCACGCGCGCCCATCGTCCAGCGTCCCCGCCGAACCGAAGAGCACGCCGGCGATGACCACGAACAGGAAGACGAAGCCCCTAAAAGCGCGCATTAGCAGCATAAGCAAAGCCCATAAGTGGCCGAATGCAGCACAAGAGTATAAACGCGGCGCAAATGAAGAACCGGCTGTCTTGAAGGATTTCCGTTTGCTGGCGCATGAGTCTGTTGATTTATTCGAGCCGCCGGCCTTCTCTCAATAAATGAGTACCATATCATTGCGCACCTGCGGACGATCCGACTGGCTGCGGTGGCCTTGGCGCATGCGGGCGTGTGGTTGTTCCCTCAGGACGTATGCGCGACGACTCGCACGGTGGATGTTGTGCAGTCGCTCGTCTGCGATATGTGAATTCGCGCGCGGTAGGGCATGCGAAAGTCGCCCGGCGCGAGCCTCACAATGCCCACCTTGCCCACCGCACAAAGTCGATTCGATATGCTTTTGGCGTATTTCTTGACGCAACAGGTTCGTGACTTGAAACATGCCCGCGGAGAAAAATAAAAAGGATATCTAATTATATTTGCATGAGATTGATAAATGGCAAGGCGAACGTGAGCATCAGAGCAAAGCGTGCGAACCGGGAAAGAAACCTCCACTGGAAATGTGGTGAGACAACAGTCGGCAACATCGATAGACAGGCGGCCTTCGCCACGCAGCCCCATCGCTCGCAAGCTAGACGCGACTGAATTCCCTTCAGGAGAGCCGCGATTCGGCACATGGAACACTCCGCAAAAAAAAGGCCTTCCTCTTCACACTGAAGCGCGTTGTTTGTTATTTGAAAGTCCGCGTTTTGAAAGGAGTCAGCGCGGCTATGTGAAGGGCAATATATAGACGCATGAAGGGTGGCATACAGACGCATGAAAGGGTTGGGTCATCGCACCCCTTCACGCGCAGCGATGCGTACGTATGCGCACATACGCTCAAGCCGGAGCGCGGGTGTACTGGGTTCACGTGGTTAGCTCGCGTTCGGGCCACGTCTGCGTAAGGAACGCATTGCTGATTATCGGTGTTGCTCCCGTGCGCTTCACCGATATGCAGTCATCGAAGGCTCGTTCATGTCACCGACGATTACCCCGCAAGTGCTGCCGGTTCCGTCAGCGACGGAAATCCTCGATAGTCCGTCGGGTCGGGCCGCAACCCATAGCGTAGCGACGCATGAATATTGTCCGCACGTCGACGGCCTGCGCGCGATCGCGGTTATGGCAGTGATTCTGTTTCATGCGTTTCCGAGCCGGATGGCAGGCGGATTTATCGGAGTCGATGTATTTTTTGTCATCTCCGGATACCTCATTACCACCATCATTCTCACCAATCTCGAGCACGACAAATTCAGCATTGCTGATTTTTACGCCAAGCGCATCCGACGCATCTTCCCCGCGCTTCTTCTTGTATTGTTCTTTTGCGCGGTTGCCGGTTGGCTCGTGCTGCTGCGAGACGAGTACCCGCAACTCGGGAAGCACATCGTCGGCGGGACATCCTTCGTCCAGAATTTTGTCTTGTGGAGCGAGAGCGGTTACTTCGATAGCGGTCACGAGGCCAAACCGCTGTTGCATCTCTGGAGCCTTGCGGTTGAAGAGCAATACTACATATTCTGGCCCCTGCTATTGAGCTATGCATGGACGCATCGCTGGCGATTCACGATCGTCAATGGGGCGATCCTGGCGGCGTCCTTTGGCATTAGCGTGTGGCTCGCCTGGCGGGACCCCGTTGCTGCCTTCTACTCGCCCCTTTCCCGCTTCTGGGAACTCATGGCTGGCGGCTCGCTTGCCTATATCGCTTTGCGTCGTCCGGATCTGGTCGGCCGATACGCCAATCTGCTCTGTGCAATGGGAGTGGGCCTCTTGCTGTCTGGATTCTTGCTGATCAATCATGAGCGGCCATTTCCAGGATTTTGGGCATTGTTGCCGACGATGGGCGCATTCCTCGTCATCGCAGCGGGTTCAGGCGCGTGGATCAATCGCACTATTCTCTCGAGTCGCCCCTTCGTGACTTGCGGGCTGATCAGCTACCCGCTTTATCTCTGGCATTGGCCGTTGTTGTCTTTCGCACATCTGGTCTGGCCGGACAATGGTCACCCGACGAAGATTGCCGTGGTATTGCTATCAGTCTTGCTCGCCTGGTTCACGCACCGCTTTGTCGAGCGGAAGATTCGCTGGCATCGCTCTGCGAATCGAACGGCGCTTCTGCTGGTTCTCGGCCTCGTGCTGATGATGGTTAGCGGCGTGGCAATCAAGGATGCGCTCATCGGTCCCCGCTTCGACGCCGTCAACCTGGCAACGCGGACCGGGTGGCACTTCCTCGCGCTAAGAAGTGCAGATGGGCAGGCTCGGGACGGCATCTATCCCTTGCACCAAGACCGCAAGACGACGACGCTTTTTCTCGGGGATTCGCATGTCGCCCAGTATGCCGAACGCGTCTACGCGGATGAGGAGGCCAACCCTTCAAAAAACGGCGCCATCTTTGCTGTCGCCGCGGCTTGTCCTCCCATTCCACACGTTTTCGATCATGATTTGCCGGTCGATTCGGAGTGTGGCTCGGTCCGGCGCGAGGCGCTGGCGCAGGCCGCGAATCGCCGAATAACGACGGTTGTGATCGGCGGCTACTGGAGTTACTACTTCAACGCCCCGGGCTACTACCTGATCAGCGGCCAAAAGGAGCTGAGTCTGGCTACGCCACCAGGAAGAGCGGCGGCATTCGCCGAGCTTGATCAGGAAGTCAGGGAACTGCAGGCGCAGAACAAAAAGGTTTATGTGCTGCTCGACAATCCGATAGGCGACCCGTTTGATCCACACGTATTTTTATCGAGACTCGGCCGCTTCGACCCACGCGAGGCTGAGCAACGCGTGAAAATCGACGGCCTGCAGCAGAGTGTTCGCAAGGAACTGATCGCGCTTGCCAAACGCGATCATGCCTCGATCATCGACCCCGACGCGCGCCTGTGTGTGGATGAAGCGTGCATCCGCGTGACGGGAAAGTGGTCGGCCCTCTATGAGGACAGATCACACCTGAACCCGGACTGGATCGTGAAAAACGCCGACTACATCGATCCGTCGATCTGAGAGACGGGTGACGTCACGTCGATGTGTTCAAGCGCTTTCTGTGACGAGCAGGCCTCGTTTTTCAATGAACGCGATCACCTCACCGAGCCCCTCGAGCGCTTTCAAATTGCACATCACGAAGGGCCGTTCGCCGCGCATCTTTTTCGCGTCCGAGGCCATGATGTCGAGGTTCGCGCCCACGAGCGGCGCGAGGTCGGTCTTGTTGATGACGAGCAGGTCCGACTTCGTGATGCCCGGGCCGCCCTTGCGCGGAATCTTTTCGCCGCCCGCCACGTCGATCACATAGATCGTGAGGTCCGAAAGCTCGGGGCTGAAAGTGGCTGCGAGATTGTCGCCGCCCGATTCGATGAAGACGATGTCCGCATCGGGAAAGCGCGTGAGCATCTGGTCGACGGCTTCGAGGTTGATCGACGCGTCTTCGCGGATCGCGGTGTGCGGGCAGCCGCCCGTTTCCACGCCCATGATGCGCTCGGCGGGCAGGGCGCCCGCGACGGTCAAGAGGCGCTGGTCTTCCTTCGTGTAGATGTCGTTGGTGATGGCGACGAGGTCGTAGCGCTCGCGCATGGCCTTGCACAGCATTTCGAGCAAGGTCGTCTTGCCGGAGCCGACCGGTCCGCCCACGCCGACGCGCAGCGGCGGCAGCTTCTTGGTTCGTTTGCTGGGTGCGTGCGAATTCATGGTTCGTGTGTGTTTCAGGAGCGGAAAAGCCGCGAATACTGCGATTCGTGGCGTGCAGAAAGAACGCCAAGCTGTGGCGCAAAGGTATTGAGCGCTTCGGGGGGCGTCGCGAGCGCGCGCGCCACGGCTTTTTCGATGGCGGGCCGCAGCGCAACGATGATGCGCTGCCCCGCGAGCTGGCCGAGCGGCACCGCCTTGAGTGCGGCGGCGGTCTGGTTCTCGATCCAGCTGAATGCATAGGCGGCGAGGGCGGCGTCTGGCGCGGCCGCGTGGGCCCACGCGGCGAACGCGAAGGCCGTGGGCTGCGCAATGGGGGTCATGCGCTCGAGCGTCGCGCGCCGGTCGGCGTCGCCCCATTCGAGCTGCGCGCAGAGCTGGCGCAGCGACCAGCCCATTTGCGCGGTCTCGCGCCGCAATTCCGCCGATTCGCGGCTCGCGACGAATTCCTCGTTCGCAACGATCAACGCGTGCTCGTCGTGCATGCGCCAGCGTTCCATCTGATGCGCCACAAAAGGTAGCTCGCCGCAGGCGAGCACGTTCGCGAGGCCGCCGGCTATCCAGTGCGAGGCGTCGTCGGCGTTCGTGACGAGCTGCGCATCGATTGCGGCTTCGAGTCCCTGCGAGTAGCTGAACGCGCCGATGGGCAGCGCCGGCGACGCGAGATGCAGCAGGGCGGTGAGCTCAGCGATGTTCATGGCTGTGGTTGTGCGCGTGGCCGTCGCAGTGACCGTGATCGTGTCCGCAATCGTGGTCATGCGCGTGATCGTCGCCATGAGCGTGATTGTGCGAATGACCGTGTGTATGGTCGTGCGAGTGCGCATGCCCATGGTGCTCGTCGTACACACGCTGCGCGAGCGCGTAGTCGTCGGCGAAGGTTTCGTCGTGGCCGTGGCGGTGGCCGCCGCCGTATGCGCCCGATTCCGGCTGGAACGGTAGCTCCACGCGCTGCACCTGCGCGCCCAGGCGCTTGAGCATGTCTTCGAGCACGGGGTCCGCTTCGAGCTTGAGTTCGTCCGCCCCCACTTCCACCGGCGTATGGCGATTGCCCAGGTGATATGCGGCGCGCGTGAGCGTGAGGCGGTCGGGCGCGCGTACACGCAACACGCTCTCGGCCGCCGCGATCACGCGCACGAGGCCGCCGTCGTCGGCCACAAGCAGGTCGCCATCGCGCAGCACCGTGCCGCGAGGCAGCACCACGCCGACTTCCTCGCCCGTGTCGAGCGTGGCCGCCAGGCGGCTCTTGCAACGCGCGTCGTAGGGCAGCGTGAGCGTGGGCGCCCGCTTCACAAGAACGGGCGCGAGCTTCGCATTGAGTCGTTTATCGATGGTGCGCATGACTAAACTTTAGAACAGGAAGTAACGCTGTGCCATCGGCAGCACCGTGGCGGGCTCGCAGGTGAGCAACTGGCCGTCTGCGACGACCTGGTACGTTTCTGGATCGACGCTGATCGTCGGCTGCCAGGCATTGTGAATCATGTCGGCCTTCGTCACGCTGCGGCAGTTGCGGACCGCCACCACGCGCTTTTGCAGGCCGTAGCGCTCGGGCATGCGCTTGTCGAGCGAGAGCTGCGAAACGAAGGTGAGCGACGTTTGTGCAAGCGCCCGCCCGCGCGTGGCAAACATCTCACGGTAATGCACGGGCTGGGGCGTCGGAATCGAGGCGTTCGGGTCGCCCATCTGTGCGAGCGCGATCATGCCGCCCTTGAGAATCAGCGAAGGCTTGATGCCGAAGAACGCCGGTTCCCAGAACACGAGGTCGGCCCATTTGCCCGGTTCGAGCGATCCCACTTCGTGCGCGATGCCATGCGTGAGCGCGGGATTGATCGTGTATTTCGCCACATAGCGCTTCACGCGGAAGTTGTCGTGGCGCGCGCTGTCTCCGGGCAGGGCGCCGCGCTGGACCTTCATCTTGTGCGCGGTCTGCCACGTGCGGATGATCACTTCGCCCACGCGGCCCATCGCCTGGGAATCCGAAGAAAGCATCGATAGTGCGCCGAGATCATGGAGGATGTCCTCGGCGGCGATGGTCTCGCGGCGGATGCGCGACTCGGCAAACGCAATATCCTCGGCAATCGACGGGTCGAGGTGATGGCACACCATCAGCATGTCGAGATGCTCGTCGAGCGTGTTGATCGTGTACGGGCGCGTGGGGTTCGTCGAGGAGGGCAGCACGTTTGCTTCGCCGCACACCTTGATGATGTCGGGCGCGTGGCCGCCGCCCGCGCCTTCGGTGTGGTACGTGTGAATCGTGCGGCCCTTGAAGGCGGCCACGGTCGCTTCCACGAAGCCCGACTCGTTGAGCGTGTCGGTGTGAATGGCCACCTGCGTGTCCGTTGCGTCCGCGACGCTCAGGCAGTTGTCGATGGCGGCGGGCGTCGAGCCCCAGTCCTCGTGCAGTTTCAGGCCGATCGCGCCCGCGGCGATCTGTTCTTCAGCGGGTTTCGGCAGGCTCACATTGCCCTTGCCGAGAAAGCCGAGATTGATCGGCCAGCCGTCCGCGGCCTGCAGCATGCGCTCCATATGCCACGGGCCCGGCGTGCAGGTGGTGGCGTTGGTGCCCGTGGCGGGGCCGGTCCCGCCGCCCAGCATGGTCGTCACGCCCGAGGCGAGCGCTTCGTCGATCTGCTGCGGGCTGATGAAGTGGATATGCGTGTCGATGCCGCCCGCCGTGACGATCTGGCCTTCGCCCGCGATCACTTCGGTCGCGGCGCCGATGGGAATCGTCACGCCCGGCTGCACGTCGGGGTTGCCCGCCTTGCCGATCTTCCAGATGCGGCCGTCCTTGATGCCGATGTCGGCCTTCACGATGCCCCAGTGATCGACGATCACGGCGTTCGTGACGACGGTGTCCGCGACTTGCGCGTGCACCTGCTGCGACTGGCCCATGCCGTCGCGGATCACCTTGCCGCCGCCGAACTTCACTTCGTCGCCGTAGACGGTGTAGTCGCGCTCGATCTCGATGATGAGTTCGGTATCGGCAAGACGCACGCGGTCGCCGGTGGTGGGGCCGAACATCTCCGCATACGCGCGGCGGCCGATCTTCAATGTCATGTCGGATTCCTGATGAAATCGCCAGAATTCGCCGGCCGCGCTCAGAGCGGGCCCATTACCTGGCCGTTGAAGCCGTACACGGCGCGCTCGCCCGCAAGGGCCACGAGTTCCACGGTGCGCTCCTGTCCTGGCTCGAAGCGCACGGCCGTGCCCGCTGCAATGTTCAGGCGAAAGCCGCGCGCGGCTTCGCGGTCGAACGAGAGTGCGGCGTTGACCTCGTAGAAGTGGAAGTGCGAGCCGATCTGCACGGGGCGGTCGCCCGTGTTGGCCACCTTCACAGTGATGGTTTCGCGGCCTGCGTTGAGTTCGATTTCGCCGTCGTCGATCAGCATTTCGCCGGGGATCATGGCTGGCTCCTCCCGGCTCAGGGGATCGGATGGTGGACGGTGACGAGCTTGGTGCCGTCGGGGAAGGTCGCTTCGACCTGGATGTCGGGGATCATCTCGGGCACGCCCTCCATCACGTCCTCGCGTGTGAGGAGCGTGGTGCCGTAATGCATGACCTCGGCGACGGTCTTGCCGTCACGGGCCGCTTCCATGAGCGCGGCGCTGATGAAGGCTACGGCTTCCGGGTAGTTGAGCTTGAGGCCGCGCGCGCGGCGCCTTTCGGCGAGCAGCGCAGCGGTGAAGATCAGGAGCTTGTCTTTCTCGCGTGGCGTGAGCTTCATCGCGTCATCGTATTGGGTCGGTTGGGGCAAGTCTGTCGACCCAGCTTACGGGAGCGAGGTTACGCGCAGCTTGCGGCCTCGCGCGCGGCGCGCACGAATCGATGCAAGCTCACAGCAAGGTGTGTGCCAATGAAGGGGGCAGCGTGAATGCACCGATTTCGATGCGTTCTTGCACCGCGTTGGCGTTGCTGCGCTGCGTTATCGTGCGTGGAAGCGCCGATGCGCACCGCAGCGGTGCGTATGACGTGCGCTCAGGTCGTCCACAAGCGCAGCGGCGCGGCCTTCACACCATGCACGAACGGCCGCAGCGCCGTCCAGCACTGCGTGAGCGTGTTCTGCAGCGGTTCCATCGAACGCCCGAGCACGCGCACGAGCACTACGCCCGGCGCGATGCAGGTCGCGCCCGAGCGCAGCGTCTCGTCGAAAGGGAGGATGGCGGCGAGGTCTTGCGCGAGCGCCTCGTTGCACGCGGGGCCGATCGCCCACAGCACGCCAAAAGCGGGGTAGCCAGCGAGGCCTTGCGGCGCGTCGCGCAGCGGGTCGTTGGCGTCGATCAGTGCGCGTTCGAGCCAGAGCAGCTGATCGTCGCCTTTGCCTTCCGGTGCAGTGCGCGTTACGCGCGTGAGCGCTCGCACCATGCCCGCCGACCAGCGCTCGCCCGCGGCCTGGCGGCCCAGTTGCGTGGCGTCCCAGCCGATGGCCGTGGCCCCCGCGCCGAGCGTGAGCGCGAATTCGAGTTCGGCGTGCGCGTGGTCGAATACGAGGTTGTTCTGCGGCAGCCAATCGAGCTTCGCGCCCGCGCTCACGCGCACGTTGATGCGCTGGCGCGCCACGCGGCCGTTCGACTTGTACCACTTGGTGGCGCCAGGCGTCGTGAGCACGGCGTGAGCCCCTTCGCCCACGTTCACGTCGATGTCGAGCCGGTCGCCGCCCGCGATGCCTGCTGGCGGATGCACGATCACCGCGTGACAGATCGCGTCGCCTTCGGGGTAGAGCGGCCGTTGCACGCGCAACGGCCCCGCGTGCAGGCGATGCGTGAGCGCCGTGCGCGCGCCCTGGCGCTCGAAGCCGAGCTCGAGTTTCGCGGCCCATTCCTGGTGTGCAGTGCTGCGAAACGTGGTGTTGGCGAGTGCAGCGTGATCGACGTGGAGCGACATGCGTGGCGAGGGGAAAAGCGGGGAATGGCGTGGAGAATAGCACGCGCCATCCACGCCGAATCGACGTTTAAACCGCGATCAAGTCCCGCACCCCATCCGCATCCATGCTCGCGCCGGCGCCCCCCGCCACGATTTCGCCCCGGCTCATCACCCAGTAGCGGTCCGCGATGGCCTTCGCGAAGTCGTAGTACTGCTCGACCAGCAGCACCGTCATGTGCATCTCTTCGACGAGGCGCCGCAACGTGCGGCCGATGTCCTGAATGATCGAAGGCTGGATGCCTTCGGTAGGCTCGTCGAGAATGAGCAACTGCGGATCGCTCATCAGCGCGCGGCCGATGGCGAGCTGCTGCTGCTGGCCGCCCGAGAGGTCGCCGCCGCGCCGCGCCTTCATGTCCTTGAGCACGGGAAAGAGTTCGTAGATATGCGCGGGCACGCTCGACGGCATGCGCTTCTTGCTCGCCGCGCCCACCAGCAGATTCTCTTCGACGCTCAGGCGCGGAAAGATATCGCGCCCTTGCGGCACGTAAGCGAGGCCCTGCGCCACCCGCGCATGCGTGGGCAGCTTCATGAGCGCTTCGCCGCGCCACGCGATCGAACCGTTCTTCGTCGGCACGACGCCCATCAGGCAGCGCAGCAGTGTCGTCTTGCCCACGCCGTTGCGGCCGAGCAGCACGGTGAGTTCACCCTCGGGCACCGTCATCGAGACGTTGCGCAGGATGTGGCTGCCGCCATAGTACTGATTCAGCGATTCGATGGTTAGCATGGCTGATCTATTCAAAACGGCCCTAGCGGCCCAGATACGATTCGATGACCGCTTCGTCGCGCTTTACGTCGTCGAGCGTGCCGTGCGCGAGCACGCTGCCTTCGGCCATCACCGTGACGCGCCCGGTTTCCCCCGCGAGCGCCGCGACGAACTCCATGTCGTGCTCGACCACCATCATCGAGCAGCTCCCGCGCAGGCGGTTGAGGAGCGTCGCGAGTTCCATGGTTTCGTCGTCGGTCATGCCGGCGGCGGGCTCGTCGAGCAGCAACAGCTGCGGCCTTTGCATGAGCAGCATGCCGATTTCGAGCCGCTGCTTCTGGCCGTGTGAGAGCTCGCCCGCGAGGCGTCGGGCGTCGCTCTCCAGCCGGATCACTTCGAGCGTTTCCTCGATCTTCGCCTGCGCCTCGCGGCCAAGGCGCGCGCGCAGCGTGGCGAACCAGCCCTTGTCGGCCTTCATCGCGAGTTCGAGGTTCTCCCACACGGGATGCTGCTCGAACACCGTGGGCTTCTGGAACTTGCGGCCAATGCCCGCGCGCGCGATCGCCGGCTCGTTCATGCGCGTGAGGTCCAGCGTCTGCCCGAGGAACACCTTGCCGGAATCTGGCTCGGTCTTGCCGGTGATGACGTCCATCATCGTGGTCTTGCCCGCGCCGTTCGGGCCGATCACGCAGCGCAGCTCGCCCGCGTCGATCACGAGCGAAAGCTTGTTGAGCGCGCGAAAGCCGTCGAAGCTCACGGTCACGTCTTCGAGATACAGGATCGTGCCGTGCGAGATGTCGATCGCGCCGGGTTCGACCACGTGCCCCAGTTCCGCCACGCCGGAGAGGGCGAGTTCGTCGTACTTGAGGGCGTCGTCGAAGGGGTTGTGGTTGAGCGGGTCGCTGATCACGCTATGTCCGTTCATGGGCGTTCGCTCCGCGTGGTGATCCGGTTCCGGATGAGTTCGATGAGTCCCATGATGCCGTTGGGCAGCAACAGCGGCACGAGCACGAACATCAGGCCGAGGAAGAACAGCCAGTACTCGGCGAAATGCGCGGTGAAAAAGCTCTTCGCGCCGTTCACGGCGAACGCGCCGATGATCGGTCCGATGAGCGTGCCGCGTCCGCCCACGGCTACCCAGATCGCCATTTCGATCGAGTTGCCAGGCGACATCTCGCTCGGGTTGATGATGCCGACCTGCGGCACGTAGAGCGCGCCCGCAATGCCGCACAGGACGGCCGAGACGGTCCACACGAAGAGCTTGTAGCCCAGCGGGCTGTAGCCGAGAAACATGAGGCGCGTTTCGCCGTCGCGCACGGCGGTCACGACACGCCCGAGCTTCGAGGTGACGATGGCCCGCGCGCCGAGAAATGCGAGCACGAGCACGGCGAACGTCAGCAGGAACAGCACGGTGCGCGTGCCCGGATGCGTGATCGGCATGCCCGCGATGCGCTTGAAGTCCGTGAAGCCGTTGTTGCCGCCGAAGCCGGTTTCGTTGCGGTAGAAGAGCAGCATCGCGGCGAACGTCATGGCCTGCGTGATGATCGAGAGGTACACGCCTTTCACGCGCGAGCGGAACGTGAAGAAGCCGGACACCCAGGCGACCACGGCCGGCACGAGCACGACGAGCAGGAGTGCATACCAGAGATGCTCTGTGCCTTGCCAGTACCACGGCAGCGCATGCCAGTCGAGAAACACCATGAAGTCGGGCAGGTCGCTGCCGTACTTGCCGTCGTGACCGATTTCGCGCATGAGGTACATGCCGATGGCGTAGCCGCCCAACGCGAAGAAGAGGCCGTGCCCGAGGCTTAGAATGCCGCAGTAACCCCACACGAGATCGAGCGCAAGTGCAGCGATCGCATAGCACATGAGCTTGCCGACGAGCGTCATCGCATACGCGGAAAGATGCAGCGCGCTCGCTTGCGGCAGCACCAGCGCGCAAAGCGGGACGCCCACGCCGATCACGAGGATCAGCACGATGAGCGCGAGCCAGGCGCGCGGCGAGAGCAGGGCCGGCCGCGCGGGCAAGCCGAGAGCGAACGTTTCGGCGCCGTCTGCCGAAGTTCGCGAGGCGCCCAGCGTGTGACGCGCGGAAGAGGAAGTGACGCTCGTCATGTCATGCCTCCGCGCTGCGGCCCTTGAGGGCGAACAGCCCCTGCGGACGCTTCTGGATGAAGAGCACGATCAGCACGAGCACGGCGATCTTCGCGAGCACGGCGCCCCAGAACGGCTCGATGGCCTTGGAGACGAGCCCGAGACCGAAGCCGCCGATCACGGTGCCCGCAATCTGCCCGACGCCGCCCAATACCACCGCCATGAACGAATCGATGATGTAGCTCTGGCCGAGATCGGGACCGACGTTGCCGATCTGCGAGAGCGCGCAGCCGCCAAGGCCCGCCACGCCCGCGCCGAACGCGAAAGCCCACGCATCCACGCGCGCGGTGCGCACGCCCACGCAGGCCGCCATGCGGCGGTTTTGCGTGACGGCGCGCACGAACAGGCCAAGACGCGTCTTCGTGAGCACGGTCCACGCAATGCCCACCACGATCAGCGAGAACGCGAGGATCGCGAGGCGGTTGTACGGCAGGATGAGGTTCGGCATGACGCTCACGCCGCCGCTCATCCACGAGGGGTTTTCGACCTGCACGTTCTGCGCGCCGAAGATCATGCGCGTGGCCTGAATGAGGATGAGGCTGATGCCGAACGTCGTAAGCAGCGTCTCGAGCGGGCGGCCGTAGAGGTGACGGATCACGAGCCGCTCGATCACCGCGCCTACGAGCGCGGCAGCAACGAACGAAGCGGGAATCGCGAAGAGCGGATACCAGTCGAACGCGCCCGGCGCATAGCGCTGCACGAGCGTTTGGACGACGTAGGTTGCGTACGCGCCGATCATCAGGAACTCGCCGTGCGCCATGTTGATGACGCCGATGAGTCCATAGGTGATGGCGAGGCCGAGCGCCGCGAGCAGCAGCACGCTGCCGAGCGAGAGGCCCGCGAACAGCGTGCCGGCGATCTCGCTGCGGCGCTGGATGGCGTCGAGCGCATCGATGCCCTGTTGCGCTGCTGATCGCACATCGGCATCGGGCTCGCTGTACGCACCGCTCGCGTTCTTCGCGACGAGCGGGCGCAGCAGTTCGTACATGTCGACGTCGCGGCGCGCGGCGACGAGCTTCGCCGCTTCGAGACGCGTGGCTGCAATCGGATCGTGAAGCGCGGTCATCGCCCAGAGCGTGTCGAGACGGCGCTTGAGTGCCGGGTCGGTTTCCTTCGCGCGCGCGGCGTCGATCATCGGCTTCATGGCCGGGTCGGGGTTCTTCAGCAGGCCGGCGATGGCGGCGCGCCGCGTTTCCAGATCGGGCGAGGCGAGTTGCAGGCCCGAGACCGCGCCCGCGACCTTCGAGCGCAAGAGGTTGTTCAGCGTGATGGGCTGCGCGCTCGAAGCGATGTTCGCGGCGACAGGTTGCCCAGTGGCTGCGTCGCGTGCATTGTCGCCATCTTGCACGAGCACTTCGCCCGCATCGGTTGCCGTGACGTTGTCGTCGGCGAGCGCTTTCAGGAGCGCAAGCGAAGCGGCGTCGTGCGTGGCGATGAGCTTGTCGATGGCCGCGGATTTCGCGTCGAAGTCGTCGCCGCCGAGCGGCGCGACGTCGGCCGCATCGAGCGCGTGCGCGCAAGTGCATAGCGCCGTGAAGAGCGCAGCCGCGGCGAGCGCGTGGCGCAGGCCCGCTTGCGCGTACCTCGGGAGTGAGAGAGCCATGGTGCTTTCTTTTTTGGTGCGGGCCACAGCGCAACAGCCTGAAGTTACGCCGCGGCCCGTAGACAGAGCACGCAAGCGCGCGCCACGGTGCGGCGCGGCGCTCGCGAAGACAACGTCAGGCCACGCGCGAGCGGCGCAGGAAGGCGGGCAGCGCGTTCGAGGTGACCACATCCGGCTTGCCTTCGTTGCCGGCGATGAACGGGCTCCACGGCTGCGCGCGCACGGCGGTCTTCGTCTTCCAGACGACGTTGAACTGGCCGTCACCGCGAATCTCGCCGATCATCACCGGCTTGTGCAGGTGGTGGTTGCCGTCCATCGTCAGCGTGAAGCCCGAGGGCGCTGCCACGGTCTGGCCGATCATGGCCACGCGCACCTTGTCGACGTCGGTGCTCTTCGCCTTTTCCACGGCCTGCTTCCACATGTGGATGCCGACGAAGGTCGCTTCCATCGGGTCGTTGGTCACGCGTTTGCTGCCGCCGGGCAGGTTGTTCGCCTGCACCCAGGCTTCGAACTGCTCCTTGAACTTCGTGTTGTTCGGGCCTTTCACCGACATGAAGTAATTCCACGCCGCGAGGTGTCCCACGAGCGGCTTCGTGTCGATGCCGCGCAACTCTTCCTCGCCCACGGAGAACGCGACCACGGGTACGTCGGTCGCCTTGATGCCCTGGTTGCCGAGTTCCTTGTAGAACGGCACGTTCGAGTCGCCGTTGATGGTCGACACGACAGTAGTCTTGCCGCCTTGCGAGAACGTCTTGATGTTCGCGACGATGGTTTGATAGTCGCTATGACCGAACGGCGTGTAGACCTCCTGAATATCGCTGTCTTTCACGCCCTTCGAGTGCAGGAAGGCGCGCAGGATCTTGTTGGTCGTGCGCGGATACACATAATCGGTGCCGAGCAGGAAAAAGCGCTTCGCGCCGCCGCCTTCGGCGCTCATCAGGTATTCCACCGCCGGGATGGCCTGCTGGTTGGGCGCCGCGCCCGTATAGAACACATTGCGCGACATTTCTTCCCCTTCGTACTGCACGGGGTAGTAGAGCAGGCCGTTGAGCTCCTCGAACACGGGCAGCACCGACTTGCGCGACACCGAGGTCCAGCAGCCGAACACGCAGGCCACCTTGTCCTGCGTGAGGAGCTGGCGCGCTTTCTCGGCGAAGAGCGGCCAGTTCGAGGCCGGATCGACGACCACGGGCTGGATCTGACGCCCCATCACGCCGCCGTTCTTGTTGATGTCGGCAATCGTCATCAACGCGGTGTCTTTCAGTGAGGTCTCCGAAATGGCCATCGTGCCCGAGAGCGAGTGCAGGATGCCGACCTTGATCGGCCCGCTGCCGGTGTCCGCGTGCGCGAACGGCATGCGCCCCGCGGCCGCGAGTGCGCCCGACATCGTCCCGAGTTTCAACAGACTGCGACGTTTCATTTTTGTGCCTCTTGTCCGTGAGTGAGTCGTGGGCCGTGGCGCGGGGTCGTTTTGTCGTCTTGCGCGCCGCCCGGTGTGTGTGGCCTGTCTTGCGCATACCCTTCTGCAAGCGTTGTGCCAGCGTGAAGGTCAAGCGCCAGGCTTGCCCCATAAGGCGCGCGGCGATGCGGGGCGCATCGGCGGTGACGCAACGGGCGGGCGATTGTGGTGCAGCGAGATGCATGTTCGGGCGCGCTGCATCGTCTCAGTGCGCGTGTGCATGAAGCGGGACGGATGGCGCGTCGGGGCACGCTGCATCGTTGTGCATGAGGGGCGTGCCGGTGGCTGCACGCAGTGGACCGAGGTGAATGGTCCAGAAATGACAAAGGGCGCGGCCTGAGCCGCGCCCCTTCCTTACGCTGGCGTGCGCCTGCTTAGTACGTCGGCACCTTGGGGTCGACCTGACGCGACCAGGCGTCGATGCCGCCTTGCAGGTTGAACACCTTCGTGTAGCCGCGCGACTCGAGGAACATCGCCACCTGGGCGCTGCGCGCGCCGTGGTGGCAAATGCAGACGATCTGCGCCTCGTCGTCCAGCTCCTCGCTTCGCGCAGGGATCTCGCGCATGGGGATCGACAGGCTGCCGGCGATCTTTGCCGTTTCGATTTCCCACGGCTCGCGCACGTCGAGCAGTACGGGAGTCTCGCGCGAGGTGTCGGCAAGCCATTCGGCGAGGGCGGGGGCGGTCAGATTCTGCATGGAACACTCAATCGGGTAAGTAAGCCGGGCTGCCGTGCACGGAACCCGGCGATGCGGCAGGTTGGCAGCGCCTTAGAACTTGAAGCGCGGCGGATGCACGGCGTTCTGTAGCGGCTCGACATAGGTTTCGAACACGCCGGCAATACGGAACTGCTTTTCGTCGATGCGCGTGATGATCTGCGCTTCCATGACGGGTGCCCCGCCCACGAAAGCGGCCAGTCGCCCGCCCACCTTGAGCTGCTCGAGCAGTTCCTGCGGCACGACCGGCAGGCCGCCCGAGACGCAGATCACGTCGTACGGCGCGTTCGCGGCCCAGCCGCGTGCGCCGTCGCCGACCACGACTTCGGCGTTGAGCACGCCGTTCTTGACGAAGTTCGCGCGCGCGAATTCGGCGAGTTCGGTGTCGATCTCCACGCTCAGCACCTTCTGCGCCCGGTGCGCGAGCAGCGCCGCCATGTAGCCGGAGCCCGCGCCGATTTCGAGCACGCTCTCATGTTTCTTCACCGCGAGTTCCTGCAGCACGCGCGCTTCGACGCGCGGCGCCATCATGTGCTGGCCGTTCGGCAGCGGCACTTCGAGGTCGGCGAACGCGAGGGCGGTATAGGCCTCGGGGACGAAATGCTCACGCTTGACGATCGAGAGCAGGTTCAGCACGTCCTGGTCGAGCACTTCCCAGGGGCGAATCTGCTGTTCGATCATGTTGAAACGCGCTTGTTCGATGTTCATGGTGACTCGGCGTTGTGGTCGGGATCGGTTCGGTCCAAGCCCGGCAAAAAGGGTGTCGGGCAATCGGAGAATTGTAGCAAACCGGCTGCTGGCCCGGCCGCGCCGCCGGCAGCCCGAAGGGGTTCCGGCGGGATTGACGGATCGGTGTTTGTCCTGGCTTCGTGAGCCTTGCGGTTTTGCGGTTCTCGTACCAAAAATGTAATCGATTACATTTTGGCGCGCCCAGACCGCTCACGCCGCGGCCGCCGCAGGTTTCCGAACCCGTCACGATCGCCTTCGCCCATGTCCGCTCGCTCGTCCAGAACGTCGCAACTGCGGCCGCAGCCGTCCGAAGATGCCCGCGCCGACACCGCCGCGCGCGGCGGCTCGATCGCGGCGGTGGCGCAGCGCGCGGGGGTCTCGGTCGCGACGGTTTCGCGCGTGCTCAACGGTCATGCGAACGTGCGCGCCGCCACGCGCGAGCGCGTGCTCGCCGAGATCGAAACGAGCGGCTATCGCGTCAACGAACTCGCGCGCAACCTGCGCACGGCCGAAAGCCGCCTGCTTCTGACGATGGTGCCCGACTTCGGCAACCCGTTTTACGCGGAGATCGTGCGCGGCATCGACAGCGTCGCGCGCCAGCACGGGTTTTTCCTGCTGCTGTGCGACACGGGCGCGGACGCCGGCCGCGAGCGCAGCTACTTCGACCTCCTGCGCCGCCATCGCGCGGACGGGGCGATCTGCCTCGACCCGGCGACCGTGCAACATGCGCTGGCCGCCGAATCGACGGCGCTGCCGTGGGTGGCCTGCTGCGAGTTCGATCCGGACGTGGGCGTGCCGTATGTCGGCATCGACAACTACCGGGCCGCGCACGACGCCGTGCGGCATCTGATCGCGCGGGGGCGGCGACGTGTCGCGCTCATCAACTCAGACGAGCACTATCTCTACGCGCAGCAGCGCCGCGACGGCTGGCGCGATGCGCTCGGCGAAGCAGGCATCGCGATGCGCGACGCGTGGCGCGTGAACGTGAACTGTCTCGACTACGACGCGGGCGCACAGGCCGCCGCCGCGCTCATGCAGTTGCCGGCCGGCGAAGCCCCGGACGCCATTTTCGCGGTGTCGGACACGCTCGCGGTGGGCGTGGTCAACGGCCTGCGCGGCGCGGGACGGCGCGTGCCGCACGACGTCGCCGTGATCGGCTTCGACGATATCGCGCTCGCCGCGCAGATCGACCCGCCGCTCACGACGATCGCGCAGCCCATGCGGGAACTGGGCGAGACGGCCGCGCGTCTGTTGCTGCGGCGTTTCGCGGACCCGCGCGCGAGCGTGCCGGGCGTGCTGCTGCCGCATCGGCTGGTGGTGCGCGAGAGCGGGTGAAGTCGAAATAACGCAAACGAACACATAGCAGGGGAGACCAGCGGAGCGAGCCTTGCATGGGACCCGAGTAAGCGCTGAAGCGCTAACTCTGGTCGACAGGCGAACGGCGCGAGCCGCCAACCTCAACACAGCCGACAAAGCCACTGGAGGAGCGCACGCGCATGAGCGTCGCCGTGAAGTTCAACGACATCCGCAAGGACTTCGGTCCCGTGCGCGTGCTGCACGGCGTGAGCTTCGAGCTCGCACCGGGGCGCATTCACGGGCTCCTGGGCGAGAACGGCGCGGGCAAATCGACGCTCATGAAGATCCTCGCGGGCTACGAAGCGGCGAGCGCGGGCGAGATGCTGGTGGATGGCGTGGCGCGCCGCTTCGACGGCTCGCGCGAGGCCGAAGCCGCCGGCATCGTGCTGATCCACCAGGAGTTCAACCTGGCCGAGCACCTGACGATCGCGCAGAACATCTTCCTCGGGCACGAAAAGCGCAAAGGCTGGCTCGTCGACGACGCTGCCATGCGCCGCGAAGCGCGCGAACTGCTCGCGCAGGTGGGGCTTGCGCGCGACCCGGACGTGAAGGTGCGCGATCTGATCGTCGCCGAAAAACAGCTCGTGGAGATCGCCAAGGCGCTCTCGCGGCACGCGCGCCTCCTGATCATGGACGAGCCCACGGCCACGCTCACGCTCGCCGAAACCGCGCGCCTTTTCGCGCTCATGACGAAGCTGCGCGCATCTGGCACGACGCTCGTCTACATCTCACACAAGCTCGACGAGGTGGAGAGCATCACCGACGACGTGGTCGTGATGCGCGACGGCCGCTTCGTGGCCGCGAGCGCGACCGCAGCGCTCGCGCGCCAGCAGATGGCGAACCTCATGGTGGGCCGTGACGTCTCCGACATGTTTCCGGAGAAAGGCGCGGCGCCCGAGCTTGCCCCCGTGGCGCTGCGCGTGACGCATCTGAGCGTGCCGGGCTGGGTCGAAGATGTGGGCTTCGAGGTGCGCGCGGGCGAGATTCTCGGCTTCGCGGGACTCGTGGGCGCGGGACGTAGCGAGGCGTTCGAGGCGATCGTGGGCTTGCGCCACAAGCACGCGGGCGAGATAGAGATCGACGGCCGCCCGGTCACGCTGCGCCACCCGCGCGACGCGATGCGCCACGGCCTCACGTACCTGAGCGAAGACCGCAAGGGCCGCGGCCTGCACATGAACCTCACGCTGCAGGACAACCTCACGCTCATGACACTCGAGCGCTACGGCCATCCGCTGCTCGATCTGAAGGCGGCCCGCCGCGCGCTGGAGAAAGCGGTGCGCGACTTCGGCATCCGCACGGGCGACCTCGACAGCCGCGCGCGCATGCTCTCGGGCGGCAACCAGCAGAAGCTCGCGCTCGCCAAGTTCCTGCAGCCCGACCCGCGCGTGATCGTGCTCGACGAGCCCACGCGCGGCGTGGACGTGGGCGCGAAGCGCGACATCTATTTCCTGATCCAGCGGCTTGCGGCCTCGGGGCGCGCGGTCGTGGTGATCTCGTCCGAACTGGTCGAGCTGATCGGGCTCGCGCATCGCGTGGCCGTGATGCGCGCGGGCCGGCTCGTCGCCACGCTCGGGCACGAACATCTGAACGAAGAGGAGCTGATCGCTCATGCAACCGGCACCCACTGACGCTACGTCCGAAGGCCGTGGCGCGCGCTCGGCCGCGGCGCGATTCGTGCACCGGCTCGCGGGCGTCGGGCCGCTCATCGGCCTGATCCTGCTTTGTGTGCTCGGCACGCTGCTCAACCGCGATTTCGCCACCGCCGGCAACCTGCTCAACGTGCTCACGCGCACCTCGTTCATCGGCATCATTTCCGTGGGCATGACGTTCGTGATCATTTCGGGCGGCATCGACCTGTCGGTCGGCTCGATGGCCGCGCTGATCGCGGGCGTGATGATCTGGGTGATGAACACGCTGGCGGCGAGCGAACACGCGTTTGCACCCCTGGCCATCGTCGCGATCGGTATTGCGATCGCGCTCGTGCTCGGCGCGGCGTTTGGGCTCGCGCATGGCTTGCTGATCACGCGCGGACGCATCGAGCCTTTCATCGTCACGCTCGGCACGCTGGGCATCTTCCGCTCGGTGCTGACATGGCTTGCCGATGGCGGCGCGCTCACGCTGCAGAACAATCTCGTCGATCTCTACGGGCCGGTCTATTACGCGAGCCTCTTTGGCATTCCGGTGCCCGTGTGGGTGTTCGCGCTCACGGCGGCGGGCGGTGCGCTCATTCTCAACCGCACGGCGTTCGGGCGGCACGTGCAGGCGATCGGCTCGAACGAGCAGGTCGCGCGCTATGCGGCGATCCGCGTCGATCGCGTGAAGTGCGCAACCTACGTGCTGCTGGGCGTGTGCGTGGGTGTGGCGACGGTGCTCTATGTACCGCGTCTGGGCTCCGCCACGCCGACTACGGGCTTGTTGTGGGAACTGGAGGCGATCGCCGCGGTGGTGGTGGGCGGCACGGCGCTCAAGGGCGGCGAAGGGCGCGTGGCGGGCACCGTGGTCGGCGCGGTGTTGCTCTCGGTCATCGCCAATATTCTCAATCTCACGAGCATCATCAGCGTGTATCTGAATGCGGCGGTGCAGGGCGTGGCGATCATTGCCGTAGCGTTCCTGCAGCGCGGCAGACGGTAAGGATGTCGAAGCAGATCTGGCAGGGCGGTGGGGAAGTCGAAGGAGGCAGCGAAAACTCAACGCAAGAACGGGCGCGGGAGCGCACGATAGGAGACGGCATCATGAAGAAGATGATTCGAACGATGTGTGCGGGCGCGCTGGCGCTCGGCGTAGCGGCGACGTTCGGTGCGGGCGCGGCGCGCGCCGACGACAAGGTCACGCTGGGCGTGGCGATTCCCACGGCCGACCATGGCTTCACGGGCGGCATCGTCTGGTGGGCGAACGAGGCGAAGAAGGACCTCGAAAAGGCCCATCCGGACCTCAAGGTCATCGTCAAGACGGCGGCGAACGCGCCCGATCAGGCGAACCAGCTGCAGGACCTCGTGACCGTCAACAAGATCAACGCGCTCGTGATCTTCCCGTACGAATCGGCTTCGCTCACGCAGCCGGTTGCGCAGGTGAAGAAGCAGGGCGTGTACGTGACGGTGGTCGATCGCGGCTTGACCGACACGAGCGCGCAGAATGCCTATGTGGCCGGCGACAACACGGCGTTCGGCAAGATTCCCGCCGAATATCTCGCGAAGCAGCTGGGCGGCAAGGGCGACATCGTCGCGCTGCGCGGCATTCCCACCACGCTCGACAACGAGCGCTGGACGGCGTTCACGAACGTGCTGAAGAACTATCCAGGCATCAAGATTCTTGACGCGAAATACGCGAACTGGAACCGGGACGACGCGTTCAAGACGATGCAGGACTACCTCACGCGCTTCAAGCACATCGACGCCGTCTGGGCCGCCGACGACGACATGGCCGTGGGCGTGCTCAAGGCGATCGACCAGGCCAAGCGCAACGACATCAAGATCGTGTTCGGCGGCGCGGGATCGAAGGAGATGGTCAAGCGCGTGATGGACGGCGATCCGCTCATCAAGGCCGATGTGTCGTATTCGCCGAAGTTCATCTACGACGCGATCAAGCTCACGGCCGAAGCGCGTTTGCAGGGCAAGTCGCTGCCGCCCACGACGATCATTCCCTCGGTGCTGATCACCAAGGAGAACGCGAAGCAGTTCTACTTCCCTGATTCGCCGTTCTGAGGACGGGGCTTGCGATGAAGACGATCAAAGGCCCGGCGATTTTCCTCGCGCAGTTTCTCGGCGACGACGCGCCGTTCGACAGCTTCGCGCACATGGCCGGCTGGGCAGCCCAGCTCGGCTACAAGGGCATCCAGGTACCCACCGATGCGCGCCTCGTCGATCTCGCGCAGGCCGCCTCGAGCGTGGCGTACTGCGACGACCTGCGCCAGCAGGCCGACGACGCGGGCGTGACGATCACCGAGCTGTCTACGCATCTGCAAGGACAGCTCGTGGCCGTGCATCCCGCCTACGACACGCTGTTCGACGGCTTCGCGCCGCCGCAGGTGCGCGGCGATCGCGAAGCGCGCACGGCGTGGGCCATCGAGCAGTTGATGCTGGCCGCGCGCGCGTCGAAGAATCTGGGGCTTGCCGCGCACGTGACGTTTTCGGGCGCGCTCGCGTGGCCGTACTTCTACCCGTGGCCGCAGCGGCCGGCGGGGCTCGTCGAAGCCGCCTTCGACGAGCTCGCGCGCCGCTGGCGGCCGATTCTCGACGCGTTCGAAGCAGCGGGCGTGGACGTCTGCTACGAACTGCATCCGGGCGAGGATCTGCACGATGGCGTGACGTTCGAGCGCTTTCTTGCGGCAGTGGGCGATCATCCGCGCGCGAACATCCTCTACGACCCGAGCCACTTCGTGCTGCAGCAGCTCGATTACCTCGCGTTCATCGACCTCTATCACGCGCGTATCAAGGCCTTTCACGTGAAGGACGCCGAATTCCGCCCAACGGGCAAACAAGGTGTGTACGGCGGCTATAGCGGCTGGGTGGAACGCGCTGGGCGCTTTCGCTCGCTCGGCGACGGGCAGATCGACTTCGGGGCGATCTTCTCGAAGCTCACGCAGTACGACTATCCGGGCTGGGCGGTGCTGGAATGGGAGTGCGCGCTCAAGCATCCGCACGATGGCGCACGCGAAGGCGCGGACTTCATCAAGCGGCACCTCATCCGCGTGGCCGAACGTGCGTTCGACGACTTCGCGGGCAGCGGCGTCGATGCCGCGCAGGTGAAGGGCGTGCTGGGCCTCTGAACGCGATTCTCGCAGGAGACAGGCAATGAATCGAAGACTCAGGCTCGGGATGGTCGGCGGCGGCGAGGGGGCGTTCATCGGCGCCGTGCATCGCATCGCCGCGCGTCTCGACGACACTTTCGAACTCGTCGCGGGCGCACTCTCGTCCGATGCGGCGCGCGCACAGTCGAGCGCCGAGGCGCTCGGCCTCGCGCGCAGCTACGCCGACTGGCGCGAGATGGCGGGCGTGGAGGGCGCGCGCGAGGATGGCATCGACGCGGTGGCCATCGTCACGCCTAACCATTTGCACGCGCCGGTGGCGCATGCATTCATGGAGGCGGACATACACGTGATATGCGACAAGCCGCTCGCGGTCTCGCTCGCCGAGGCCGAAGCGCTCGCGCAACACGCGCGCGACGCGAATCTCGTGTTCGCGCTCACGCATACCTATTCGGGCTATCCGCTCGTGCGGCATGCGCGCGAGATGGTCGAGGCGGGCGAGATTGGCGAGGTGCGCATCGTGCAGGTCGAGTACGCGCAGGACTGGCTCGCCAATCCGGCCGAGCGCGGTGGTGCGAACCGTCAGGCGGCGTGGCGCACGGATCCCGCGCTCGCGGGGCCGGCGGGGTGTCTGGGTGACATCGGCACGCATGCCTATCAGCTGGCGGCCTTCGTGAGTGCGCTCGTGCCGGAAGCGCTTGCGGCCGAAGTGCACACCTTCGTGCCGGGCCGCCGCGTGGACGATCACGTGCAGGCCATGCTGCGCTACGCCAACGGCGCGCGCGGCATGCTGTGGGCGAGCCAGGTGGCGAGCGGCGCGGAGAACGCGTTGCGGCTGCGCGTATATGGCACGAAGGCAAGCCTCGCGTTCGATCAGGAGGAGCCCAACCTGCTGTGGTTCACGCCGCAGGGCGGCGAGGCGCAGCGGCTCACGCGCGGCCGGGTGACCGGGGCCGCCGCACGGCACGCGACGCGCGTGCCGCCGGGGCATCCGGAAGGGTATCTGGAGGCGTTCGCGCAGCTCTATCGCGACGCCGCCGCGCAGATCATGGCGCGCGAGGCCGGCGAGCCGGCGCCGAGCGCAAGCCGGCTATTGACGACGGTCGACGACGGCGTGGAGGGGCTGCGCTTCATCGAGGCCGTGTTGGCAAGCAGCGCGGCGGGCGGCGCCTGGCGCAGCATCTCCCGCGCGTGAATGGCGCGTCGCGTGGTCATGGAAATCTGGATGAATGGACTGACGACTCCAGCGGCGGACGTCGTTTTATTCCGGCGGAAAGCGGCTCCGGGAAAATTGCCTGCCCGCCACGATCGCGCGCCGTTAGCTCGGCGTACATCTTCTCCTGGTACGAGATTGCTCACCTTTCTATGCTCTATCTCTACTGCACTCACAAGCTGCTCAAACGCCTGAAACCCGACATGGTCGAGGCTGGAACCAGCACGACGAAGCTCGGCAATTGGTACGCAACTGTTTTGCCATGGCGGCCTCAGGTCGCGATGCTGGTGAATGAGCAAACGCTATTGCCGGTGCTGATGCCTTTGGCTCCGGCGGCCACCCTGACGGCCAGGTTCCCTGCGGCTCTGGCGCAAATTTTGGCCCCGCACGGAGTGCCGCGTTCGTTTATCGACTCGGAAGTGAGCGAAATGCAGGTCGTCAAATACACGAAGACACAAAATCGCAGCGTTGTCGGCATCATGACGGAGTTCGCGCGTCTCGCCGAAGCCTACCGCGCCCACGACAAACCGACCGAACTCATCGATTTGTCGCTAAAACTGGCGTGCACGCCATGTAGCCCGCTTTACAAGGGACCGGTGTCTCCGGAGCGGGCGTTGAAAGCGTTGACGAACGATGGGGGAGCGGCTTCCTGATTGCGAATTGCCGCGGCGTAGTCCGGATCGAGTAGGCCGGAGGGCCGATACTCGACGCGCCGGATGCAAAGCAGCTACGGGTTGCAGAGTCGCCCGATGGACGACTTGCCGACGAGCGAAAGACAGCCACGCAGCGTCGCTTACCGCAGCGCTCAGCTACGCTGTTTCGGCGGTGCCGACGACAGAATCCTTTCGGTGTGCCGAGCGACTGCGTTGAGTTTGGTTCGGAAGGTTTGTCCGGCAAGGCTTGCGCCTGGGCAGTCGTGTTACGCGGGCTGTAGCGAGACGTTAGTAGTTAATGGCGAGGTTATCTCGACTTCTGTTTGCCTGATACTGCGGGCATGAGCAATTGCCGAGCATCTTTGAGCAACAGAAGCAATTGCTTTTCTTGCGCCGGCGAAGCTTCAAATCCGAAACGCAGATAGAAGCGCTCTGCATCCGCATCGATCGGGTGTGTCAGCAGCGCGCGAACCCCGGCTTGTTCGGAGATGGCAACGGTACGCCGGATTGCGTCTTGTAGCATGCCGATCCCGATTCCACGCCCATGGTCCTGCATCGTTACCGCAAGCCGAGCCAGGATTACAACGGGAACGGGATATGCTCCCATCCCTTTGCGTACCCGGTCAGGCGCCTCCAGGGTGTCAATTTGCCCTACAGCCAGGCTGTAGAACCCTGCGAGACGTTGACCGTCGGCGACGACGAAGGTCTTGGCCGAACCGCTCGCCTGAGCCTGGCGTGCGTGGCGCAGGAGCCAGTCATTCAGGCCCGGCTTGCCACAATCGAAGTCTTCCAATACATGGCTTGCGGCTAGTGCTTGCGGCGGAGACAGCGGCATCAGTTTTCCCAAGGCGCCGTTCGAGAGAACAACTCCTTCAAGCCCGCGTTGTCCTGAGCCGGCCGATCAAGCATGTCGAGCAGCGCTTGCGATTGGCTTTCAGTCACGAGGAATAAACGCTGGTCGAGCAGGGTTCGTTCGGCAACCTGGCAGGCACTGTCGAGAATGAAATCGGTCATTGATTTGTGCGCGATCTCGGCTGCGCGGCGCAGTACTGCCTCCTGCTGCGGCGTGGCTCGCAAACCCAGGCGGGCGGAACGGGTAGTCGTGCTCATGAGAATTTCTCCTTCAGATGTACGTCATGTTAGCACAACAGGCGTACGACCGCATTTTCGCACAGGATCGCCCGCGTAAACCGCTCGTTGATTGAATCGCCGGACAGGGCTTGCCTGGCGTTGCCGACAAGTTTCGATAGACAGCGCGCCGCGCATACAAGGCGAATCCTGAGAGATGATGGCTTGACGGTTCTTCGCCATCAGCGCGTTTGCCTGCTGCCTTGAACGGTTCGGATGAGCGGCGACAGGCGGCCGCGCATTCGCGTCGCGGTTTGCCGTCTCTCGCGGCCATAGCGCTTCGGCTTATTGCCCGAGATACACGAACTTGCCCCCGCGGACCGTGCCCATCACGCTCGCGCGCTGGTCGAGGCCCACGTGGTCCGTCGGGCTCGTGTTCACCATGCCGTTGGGCACGACCACTTCGTGCGCGTGCTCCAGCTCGCCGCGCAACGCCACACGGAACGCTTCGGTGCCCGGCTGAGCGGTCTTGAGGGCGCGCGCGACCGCGTCTTGCAGGCGCGGGTACACGCCTGCCGCGTCGCCTGCGAATTGCGTGACCGTGCCCGGGCCGTACTTTGCCTCGTAGGCGTCGACGAAGGCGAGCGCTGCCTTTTGCGCCGGCTGGTCGGCCGGCAGTGTGCGCGCCACCACGACGGGCTGGGTCGGGAACAGGGTGCCTTCCACGTCCTTGCCGCCCAGCTTGATGAATTCAGGCGTGGCGATGCCGTGCGTCTGGTAGATCGGCCCCTTGTAGCCGCGCTCGATCAACGTGCGTTGCGGCAGCACGGTCGGCGTGCCTGCGCCCGCGATCAGCATGGCGTCCGGCCTGGCCGCCATCAGCTTGAGAATCTGGCCGGTCACGCTGGCGTCGGTACGGTTGTAGCGCTCGGTCGCCACGATCTGGATGTTGCGTTCCTTCGCGTACTTCGTGAATTCGTTGAGCCAGCTGTCGCCGTAGCTGTCCGCGAAACCGATGAAGCCCACGCTTTTCACGCCATGCGCGGCCATGTAGCGCGTCATGACGTCGGCCATGGCGGCATCGGTCTGCGCCATCTTGAAGGCCCACACGCGCGCGCCCTGCTGCGGCTCGACCACCGAGCCCGAGCCGACCAGCGTGATCATCGGCGTCTTGCTTTCCGCCACCGGGTCGAGCGCCGCGAGCGCCGCCGGCGTGATATTCGGCCCGACAATCACGTCCACGTGATCTTCGTTGATGAGCTTGTGGATGTTGCGTACGGCCGCGCCTGGGTCCGAGCCGTCGTCGAGCACGATGTAGTCGGCCTTCTGGCCCGCGATCGTGTCGGGCCACATCAGCATGGCGTTCTTGCTCGTGATGCCGATGGCGGCAGCGGGTCCCGTGCTCGAGAGGTCGATGCCGACCTTGATGTCGGCGTGGGCAGCCGGAGCGAACGTGGCGGCGGCAAGGGCGCAAGCCGCGGCGAGCGGGCGCAAAAGCGGGTACAGCTTCATCCGTTGAGTCTCCAGGCGAGAAGTGATGTTGTTGTAATGCGGATTTTGTCTGATTTTTCTTCCTGCGCGGCCGAGGTCGCGGCCGCCCGACGCTACAGCTCGTAAGTCTCGTGCTCGCCCTTGAGCGCCTGCTCGATGAGCTTGCGATTCAGGCTCGGCGACAGCAGTTCGACGAGCGTATACACATAGCTGCGCAGGTAAGCGCCCTGCTTGAGCGCGACGCGCGTGACGTTGCTCCCGAACAGGTGTCCCACGGGCACCGCGCGCAGATGTCGGTCGCGTTCGGCGTTGAAGGCGATGTCGGCCATGATCCCGACGCCAAGGCCCAGTTCCACGTAGGTCTTGATCACGTCGGCGTCGATGGCTTCCAGCACGATGTCGGGCGAGAGCGCACGCAGGCGGAACGCGTCGTTGATCTTGGTACGCCCGGCGAACGCATTGTCGTAGGTGATCAGCGGATATTGGGCCAGATCGTCGAGCGAAAGCGGCTTGCGCTCGAGCAGCGGGTGGTCTGGCAGCATCACCGCCACGTGATGCCACGTGAAGCAGGGCAGCGACACCAGTTCCTTGTAGCCGGAGATGGCCTCGGTCGCGATGCACAGATCCGCCTGGTCATGGAGCACCATTTCCGCGACCTGGGTCGGGCTGCCTTGCAGGATCGACAGGTGCACCTTCGGAAAGCGCCGCTTGAATTCGGCGATGGCGGCAGGCAGCGAGTAGCGCGCCTGCGTGTGGGTGGCGGCGATGGTGAGGTTGCCCTGGTCCTGCGCCGCGTAGTCCTTGCCCACGCGCTTGAGGCTCTCCACTTCCTGCAGAATGCGCTCCACCGAGGCGAGGATGATCCGGCCCGGCTCCGTGAGCGAGCGCACGCGCTTGCCGTGGCGCGTAAAGATTTCGACCCCAAGCTCGTCCTCCAGCTCGATGATCGCCTTCGAGACGCCCGGCTGGCTTGTATACAGTGCCTTGGCCGCTTCCGTGAGGTTGAAGTTCTGGCGTACGGCCTCGCGGACGAAGCGGAACTGGTGCAGGTTCATAGATAATCCTTATAACCTGTTTGCATATCGACCTGATTTTTGAGTCGTTTGAAATATAAGGCGAGTTTATTACCATTCCTCCAACTTTTCCAATATGGATATCTGTTTTGGTCATTAGCAAATGACCGGCGCGATCGAAGGCGCGGCCGCCTCGCCAGAGGCAGGACAGAGTGGAAAGAGCGAAGTCGAGAAGTCGGAGCGCGGCGTAACCGGAACGCCGCGATTGAACCAACCCTGGGGTCCCCGAATGTACCAATACGATCAGTACGACCAGACCATCGTCGACGAACGCGTCGCGCAATACAGCGACCAGGTCCGCCGCCGTCTGTCGGGCGAATTGAGCGAAGAAGAGTTCCGTCCGCTGCGCCTGCAAAACGGCCTGTACTATCAGCGCCACGCCTACATGCACCGCATCGCGATTCCGTACGGCAATCTGCGCAGCGACCAGCTCCGCATGCTCGGCACGATCGCGCGCGAGCACGACCGCGGCTACGGCCACTTCTCGACGCGTTCGAACATCCAGTACAACTGGATCAAGCTCGAAGAAACGCCGGAAATCCTGCGCAAGCTGGCGTCGGTGCAGATGCACGGCATCCAGACGTCGGGCAATTGCATCCGCAACATCACCGCCGACCAGTTCGCGGGCGTCGCCCCCGACGAGATCGTCGATCCGCGCCCGTGGGCCGAAATCCTGCGCCAATGGTCGACGTTCCACCCCGAATTCGCGTGGCTGCCGCGCAAGTTCAAGATCGCCGTGTCGGGCTCGAAGGAAGACCGCGCCGCCGTGCAGATCCACGATCTGGGCGTCTACCTCGACCGTAACGAGCAGGGCGAAATCGTCGCGAGCATCCTGGCGGGCGGCGGTCTTGGCCGCACGCCGATCGTCGGCAGCATCATCAAGCGCGACCTGCCGTGGCAGCACCTGCTGACCTACTGCGAAGCCGTGCTGCGCGTGTACAACCGCTATGGCCGCCGCGACAACATGTACAAGGCGCGCATCAAGATCCTCGTGAAGGCGCTCTCGCCGGCGAAGTTCGCCGAGCAGGTCGAAGAAGAGTGGCAGCACCTGAAGGACGGCCCCTCGACGCTCACGCAGGAAGAACTCGATCGCGTCTCGCAGTATTTCGTGCCGCCGGCGTATGAAAAGATCGCCGACACGGATACGTCGTACGAGAAGCATCTGCTGGAAAATCGCGCCTTCTCGCGCTGGGTCGAGCGCAACGTGCGCCCGCACCGCGTGCCGGGCTACGCGTCGGTCACGCTCTCGCTCAAGCCGCGCAACATCGCGCCGGGCGATGCCACCGACGTGCAGATGGAAGCCGTGGCCGGTTGGGCCGACGAATACTCGTTCGGCCAGATCCGCGTTTCGCACGAGCAGAACCTGATCCTCGCCGACGTCAAGAAGCGCGATCTGTTCGCGCTGTGGGAAAAGGCCAAGGCGCAAGGTTTCGCGACCGCGAACATCGGCCTGTTGACCGACATCATCGCGTGCCCGGGCGGCGACTTCTGCTCGCTCGCCAATGCGAAGTCGATTCCCATCGCGCTGGCGATCCAGGAGCGCTTCGACAACCTCGACTTCGTCTACGACCTGGGCGACCTGTCGCTGAACATCTCGGGCTGCATCAACGCATGCGGTCACCACCACGTCGGCAACATCGGCGTGCTGGGCGTCGACAAGGATGGTTCGGAGTGGTATCAGGTCACGCTCGGCGGCGAGCAGGGCAACGGCGCCAACGGCGCGCGCCTTGGCCGCGTGATCGGCCCGTCGTTCTCGGCGGAAGAGATGCCCGACGTGGTGCAGAAGGTGATCGACACGTTCGTCGAGCATCGCATCGACGACGAGCGTTTCATCGATACGTACGACCGCATCGGCCTCGCGCCGTTCAAGGAGCGCGTGTACGCATCGCGCCAGCCGGCCCACGCTTAATGGACGCAACTGAAGCACGCAACGAGACTACGAGATTCGAGCAATGGCATTGATCATCAAAAAACGCGAGATCGTTGAAGACAACTGGCAAGTCGTGCGTGCGGCCGAAGACGGCGCATTGCCCGAGGTTGCCGCGCTGCCCGCGGGCAAGGTGCTGGTGCCGCTCACTTACTGGCAAGCGCAGCGCGATGCACTGGTCGCTTCGCGCGGCAAGGATGAACTCGGCGTGTGGCTCGCGCCGGACAGCGAACCGGCCGATATCGCCGCCGACTTCGACAAGCTCGCGCTGATCGGCGTGGACTTCCCCGTGTTCCGCGATGGCCGCGGCTTCTCGATTGGCCGTCTGCTGCGCGAGCGCTATGGCTACGAGGGCGAACTGCGCGCGATTGGCGACGTGCTGCGCGACCAGTTGCGTTTTCACGAGCGCTGCGGCTTCGATGCGTTCGCCGTGCGCGCCGACAAGGACATCCACGACGCGCTCAAGGCGTTCACCGAGTTCACGGTGCAATACCAGGGCGCCTTCGACGAACCGTCGCCGCTGTTCCGCCGCCGTCTGGCCCAACAAGCGCGACAAGGTTCGGCAGCATGAGCACCGTCGCGAACGAAATCACGGCTGAGCTGCAGGCGAAGATCGGGCGCCTCGACGCGCTGCTCGATTCGATTGCGGCGCGTCACGCCGACGTGAAGCTGGCCAGCAGCCTCGCAGCCGAAGACATGCTGCTCACGCACGCGATTCTTTCGCGCGGCGTGAAAATCGGCGTCTTCTCCCTGAACACGGGCCGCCTGCACGCCGAAACGCTCGGCATGATCGACGTGGTGCGCGAGCGCTACGGCTACGAGATCGAGCAGTTCCATCCGCAACAGGATGCCGTCGACGAATACGTCGCCCAGCACGGCCTGAATGCGTTCTACGAGAGCGTCGATCTGCGCAAGCGCTGCTGCGAAATCCGCAAGGTCGAACCGCTGAACCGTGCGCTGTCGGGCATTTCCGCCTGGGTCACGGGCCAGCGCCGTGAGCAGTCGGTCACGCGTGCGGAGCTGCACGAGGAAGAACGCGACGAAGCGCGCAACATCGACAAGTTCAATCCGCTTGCGGACTGGACCGAAGCCGATGTCTGGGCCTACCTGCGCGCCAATGACGTGCCCGTGAACCCGCTGCACGCCCGCGGCTATCCGAGCATCGGCTGCGAGCCCTGCACCCGTGCGATCCGTCCCGGCGAAGACAGCCGCGCGGGCCGCTGGTGGTGGGAATCGCGCGACACGAAGGAATGTGGCTTGCACATCACGTCCGTGTCGGCCATTCCGGTCGTCGAAGTGTCGTCCATCGGCCAGGCGAACTAAGATTGAATTTTGTCGCGCTGTCGAAACGACGGCGCGAACGTCGAATACCGAGTACCGCGCGCCCAGCAAAAGGGGTGCGAACAAAGGAAGGATCCGAACATGAGCACCACGCTCGACTCAGCAGTGAACGCACCGCTCCAGGTCACGGCGAACCGCATGGACCATCTCGACTGGCTCGAAGCCGAGTCGATCCACATCCTGCGTGAACTCGTCGCCGAATGCAGCAAGCCTGCGCTGCTGTTCTCGGGCGGCAAGGACTCGGTCGTCGTGCTGGCGCTCGCATTGAAGGCGTTCGGCCTCGGCGCGAACCGCAAGACCGCGCTGCCGTTTCCGCTCGTACACATCGACACGGGCCACAACTACGAAGAAGTGATCGACTTCCGCGATCGCCGCGCAGCCGAAATCGGCGCGGAACTCGTGGTCGGTCACGTCGAAGATTCGATCAAGAAGGGCACCGTGCGCCTGCGCCGCGAAACCGATTCGCGCAACGCCGCGCAAGCGGTCACGCTGCTGGAAACCATCGAAGAATATGGCTACACGGCGATGATCGGCGGTGCGCGCCGCGACGAAGAGAAGGCGCGCGCGAAGGAGCGTATCTTCTCGTTCCGCGACGAATTCGGCCAGTGGGACCCGAAGGCGCAGCGCCCGGAACTCTGGAGCCTGTACAACGCGCGTCTGCACAAGGGCGAGCACCTGCGCGTGTTCCCCATCTCGAACTGGACCGAACTCGACGTGTGGCAATACATCGAGCGCGAGAAGCTCGAACTGCCGTCGATCTACTATGCGCACCAGCGCGAGATCGTGCGCCGCAACGGCCTGCTCGTGCCGGTCACGCCGCTCACGCCGATGAAGGAAGGCGAGGTCAGCGAAATGGCGCAGGTGCGTTTTCGCACCGTGGGCGACATCAGCTGCACGTGCCCGGTGGCGAGCGATGCCGACAACGTCGAGAAGATCATCGCCGAAACGGCCGTGACCGAGATCACGGAACGCGGTGCGACGCGCATGGACGACCAGGCGTCGGAAGCCGCGATGGAACAGCGCAAGAAGCAAGGTTATTTCTAAAGAGCACGCAGAGGAAAGAATAGACATGGTTACGACGCATCAACCTGAAGACCTCGGCGTGCTGCGCTTCATCACGGCGGGCAGCGTGGACGACGGCAAGAGCACGCTGATCGGCCGCCTGTTGTACGACAGCAAGGCTGTTCTGAGCGATCAGCTCTCGGCGCTGTCGCGTGCGAAGAACAAGCGCACGGTGGGCGACGAGATCGACCTGTCGCTGCTCACCGACGGCCTCGAGGCCGAGCGCGAGCAGGGCATCACGATCGACGTGGCATACCGCTACTTCGCGACGGCCAAGCGCAAGTTCATCATCGCCGACACGCCGGGCCACGAGCAGTACACGCGCAACATGGTCACGGGCGCTTCGACGGCGCACGCCGCGATCATCCTGATCGACCCGACGCGCGTGACGGTCGAGAACGGCGTGACGCAACTGCTGCCGCAAACCAAGCGCCACAGCGCCATCGTCAAGCTGCTGGGCCTGCAGCACGTGATCGTCGCGATCAACAAGATGGATCTCGTCGACTACAGCGAAGCGACGTTCAATCTGATTCGCGAAGCCTATGTCGTGCTGGCGCGCCAGCTCGGCCTGTCCGACGTGCGTTTCGTGCCGGTGTCGGCGCTCAAGGGCGACAACATCGTCGCCGCGAGCGAGCGTATGCCGTGGTACGCGGGCGAGCCGCTCCTCGACGTGCTCGAACAACTGCCGCTCGCGCAGGCCACGGGCGAAGCGCTGCGCTTCCCGGTGCAGTGGGTCGCGCGCCAGGACGGTTCCAGCGCCGACGACTTCCGCGGCTACATGGGCCGTGTCGAAGCGGGCGAAGTGAAGCTCGGCGACGCCATCTCGGTGCTGCCGGCGGGCCGCAGCGCAACGGTGGCCGAAATCATCGCGCCGGTACCGGGCGGCACGGCGCAGGTGGATCGCGCATTCGCGGGCCAGACCGTCACGATCCGTCTCGCGGAAGACGTGGACGTTTCGCGCGGCGACACCTTCGTGCCGGCGGCCGATGCCGCGCAACCCGCGAAGAAGCTCGAAGCGGACCTGTGCTGGTTCGACGACGAGCCGCTTTCGCCGCAGCGCAAGTACCTGCTCAAACAGACCACGAGCACGGTGTTCGCGAAGATCGGCGCGGTCAAGCAGGTGCTCGACGTGCATACGCTGTCGCACGCGACCGACCGCCACGAACTCGCGATGAACGATATCGGCCGCGTGGCGCTCTCGCTGCAGAAGCCGCTCGTCTGCGACCTGTATGATGCGAATCTTGGCACCGGCGCATTCGTGCTGATCGACGAAGCGACGCATCACACGGTGGCCGCGGGCATGATCCGCGCGTTCTCGGCGTAAGGCGCTGCGCGAGATTGCGGCCGCGCGCGGCCGCAACAATGGATTGGAAGCATATGGGCAAGGTATATCTGATCGGCGCGGGACCGGGCGCAGCGGACCTCATCACGGTGCGCGGCGCACGCCTGCTCGCGAGCGCCGACGTCGTGCTGCACGACGCGCTCGTCGAGCCGGCCATGCTCGAGTACGCGCCGCCGACCGCGAAGTTCATCGCGGTCGGCAAGCGCTGCGGGCAGCGCTCCACGGCGCAGCACTTCATCAACAAGCAACTCGTCGATGCGGCGCGCGAGCACGCCGTGGTCGTGCGCCTGAAGGGCGGCGATCCGATGCTGTTCGGCCGCGCCGACGAAGAAATGCGCGCGCTCGAAGCGGCCGGCATCGCGTTCGAAGTCGTGCCGGGCATTACGGCGGCGCTGGCGAGCGCGGCGACGCTGCAACGCTCGCTCACGCTGCGCGGTGTGGCGCGCAGCGTGGCGCTTGCCACGTATTCGCGCGCGGCGGGCAGCGAGGAGATTCGCGAGCAGGTCACCGCCGATTCGCTCGTGTTCTACATGGGCCGCGACAGCGCGCCCGAGATCGCGCGCCAGCTGATCGAGGCGGGCCGCGCGGGCGCCACGCCGGTGGCGATCGTCGAAGCCTGCAGCACGGCGCGTGAGCGCACGCTGACGCTGACGCTGGCGAGCCTCGCAGCGGGCGAGGCGCAGGACTGGCTCGACCCGGCGCAGCCGAGCCTGCTCATGATCGGCGATGCGTTCGCCGAACGTTCGGGGCAGGGGCAACGCGAGGACGAAGCGCAGGACGACCATCGAGGCCGTCGCGCAGCGGCTTAAGCGCCACGCGAAAGAGGGCAGCAAAGCAAAACGGGCTCGCTGAAAAGCGAGCCCGTTTTTTTATGCGTGAGCGGTTCTAGTCGCGGTCGTTTTCGATGCAGTACCGCACGATCGCATCGAGCACCGCATCGTCCTCGCCGACGGCGCCGGCACAACGCAGGCGCACATCCGGATGCTCGCTCTGACATTGCGCGATCAGCGCGGGCAGATCGCGGCGCACGTGGCCGCCCTGACCAAAGAACACGGGCACGACCGTGATCGTGTCACAGCCTGCCGCGACCTGGCCGGCGATCGCATCCGGCAGGCTCGGCGTCATGAGTTCGAGAAAGGCGAGGCCGACCGGACCCGCATCGCCGCGCGTGGCGGAAAGCTTCGCGGCGAGCCGCTGGAACGGCTCCTGCCAGCGCGCGTCGCGCGCGCCGTGGCCGAAGAGAATCATGCCGTGCGTGCCCATGCTTGCGAGCCTGTGCGAATTAGCGGCCGAACTATCGGCTGAACGCTACCGGCATCAATGCCGGTCGACCCATTTGAGCCCGATCAGCCCGACCGCGAGATAGATGAGCCCCGGTGTCGCTGCCGTGAGCGGCGCGGGCCAGGTGTTCAGTGTACCCACGTGCGAGAACAGCGTGTTGACGAGCTGGAAGCTCATGCCGAGCATGATCCCGCCGAACACCTTCATGCCCACCACGCCGGCGCGCGTATGCAGATACGCGAACGGCAGCGAGAGTACGAGCATCACGAACACGGCGAACGGGTAGAGCAGCTTGCGCCAGAACGCGATCTGGTAGCGCTGCGCGTCCTGATGGTTCTCGGTCAGATGCTGGATGTAGCGGAACAGGTTGAACATCGACATGCGGTCGGGCGAAACGAGCAGCACCGAGAGAATGTTCGGCGTGAGCTCCGAGCGCAGCGAGTATTCGGGCGCCGAAGTCTGCTCGGCGCGATAGACCGGATTGAGCGCGTCGACCGGCTGGTTCTGCGGCGGCGGCACGCCGATCAGTTGCGTATCGGTCACGTCCTTGAGCAGCCAGTGGCCCGGCGGCTGGAACGTGCCGCTCTTCGCGAGGCGCACGTTCGAGAGCCGGAACTGCGAGTCGAATTCGTAGATGCGCACGTTCGTGATGGTCGCATCGGGCAGCAGTTCGCCGACGTTCACGAAACGCGTGACCTGTTCGCCGTCGGCGCGTGCGGAGAGCGTGTCCTTCACCCACACACCCGACTGGAAGTTGCTCGACACGGCCGAGCCCAACGCCTCGAGACGCACGCGCTCGGAGAGCTGGTCGGTGTAAGGGCCGACCACTTCGCCGATCAGGTAGGTGAGCAGCACGAGCGGCACGCCGATCTTGAGCAGCGAGCGCAGCGCCTGGTTGGTGGCGAGACCCGACACACGAAAGATCGTGTATTCGGAGTTCGCGGCCATTTGCGCGAACACGTAGATCGCGGCAATGAGCGCCGCGACGGGGATGATCTCGTAGAGCCGCGAGGGCGCCTGGAGCGCCACGCGCAGCACCGCGTACTGGAATTTGTAGTTGCCGTGGCCGACCGAGTTCAGCTCGTTGATGAGGTCGAAGAAGAAGAACAGGCCGGAGAAGGCGAACAGGATGAAGATGAACGTCAGGTAGACCTGGCGAGCGAAGTATTTTTCGTAGATGCGCATCGGTCAGTTTCCCTCTCAGTTGCCAGGAGAGGCGCGCCGGAACATCGCACGTGTAAAGAGCGGCCGGTTGCGCACGCGTATCCAGAAGATGAACACGACGAGCGCGAGCACCACGGCGTGCAGCAGGACGAGACCGACGCCGAAGGGCATCTTGCCTTGCTCGATCTGCGACTGCACGACGTTGAGCAGGTTCGAATAGGTGAGGTAGATCAGCACCGCCATCACGAGATTGATCGTGCGGCTGCGGCGCGGGTTCTGGTAGGCGAGCGGAATGCCGAGCAGCATCAGGTTGATCGCGATGAGCGGCAGGCCGGCGCGCCAGGCGAGTTCGCCCAGGTTGTCGTTGGTCGGGTGGCGCAGAAGGCCCGGCGTGGACGTGGTGCTCGCCGAGGGTGTGTTCACGAGCGGCTGGCTCGTGATCTTCACGCCGTAACGCTGAAATTCGCTGATGCGAAAGTCCGGGTGGCCGGGCTCGCCGTCGTAGCGGCGGCCGTTTTCGAGCACGACGAAACGGTCGCCGCCCTTCATGGTCTCGGTGTGGCCCGTCTTCGAGACGATGACGCTCACCTTGCCGTTTTCCGTGCTCGTGACGAACACGTTCTCCACGCGGCCCTGGTCGGGGCTCATGCTCTCGATGAAGAACACGCGGTGCGTGGTGGGCGATTCGCGGAACTGGCCGGGCGCGAGCAGCGACACTTCATCGCGCTGCTGGAAGCGCGCGCGAATCAGCTTGCTTTGCGCATTCGACCACGGCCAGCCGATGAACGCGAAGAACACGATGAGCAGGATGATCGGCGCGGCAAAGGTGGCGACCGGTTTGATCAGGCGCGTGAGGCTCACCCCGGAGGAGAGCCACACGACCATTTCGGAATCCTTGTACCAGCGCGTGAGGACGAACAGGATCGACACGAACAGCGTGACGATGAGCATGACGGCCATGTAGCCGATCACGGTGAGTCCGATCAGCACCAGCACGTCGCGTGGGTCGATCTGACCGGACGCGGCGAAGCCGACGATGCGGATCATCATCGTCGTCAGCATGATCGTGAGCAGAACCATGAACACGGCGCCGGCCGTGTACGCGAGTTCGCGCTGCAGGGAACGTTCGAAGATCATTCTTGATGGGCAGGGCAGGCGGACCTTGCCGGGAGGCGCGCAGCTCGCGCAACCGCCCAGGAGCCGCCGCGGGAAAAATAGCGGATAATTGCGGCTTTCATCCTAAGCCCTGATTTTATCCGAGGACAAGCGCGATGGACTTTAGCATAAAAGCCTGTGACTGGAGCAAAGGCGGGGACGGCCCCTTCCTGACCGGCAAGTCGGATTGTGTCGTGGTCGGCGTGTTCGAGGCGCAAACCCTCTCGGGCGCGGCGTTCGCCATCGACAGCGCCATTGGCGGCGCAATCGCGCGCGTCGTCAAGGCCGGCGACATCGACGGCAAGGCCGGCTCCACGCTGTTCCTGCCGGAAGTGAGCGGCATCGGCGCCTCGCGCGTGCTGCTCGTGGGTCTCGGCAAGCAGGACGCGTTCGGCCAGAAGGCTTACGGCGACGCGGTCAAGGCCGCCTGGCGCGCGATCCTCGGCACGAAGATCGCGCAGGTCACCTTCACGCTCGCGCAATTGCCGGTGAAGGAGCGCACGGGCGACTGGGGCGTGCGCACCGCCATTCTCGCGCTGCGCAACGAGACCTATCGCTTCACGCAGATGAAGAGCAAGCCCGACGTCTCGCAGCGGGCCCTCAAGCGCGTGGTCTTCAGCATCGACGCCGCCGAAGAGAAGGCCGCGAAGCTTGCGGCGAAGCAGTCCGTCGCGCTCGCCAACGGCATGGACCTCACCCGCGACCTCGGCAATCTGCCGGGCAACGTCTGCACGCCGACCTATCTCGCCGCCACGGCCAAGAAGCTCGCGCGCGACTGGAAGCTCAAGGTCGAGGTGCTCGGCCAGCGCCAGATTGAGACGCTCAAGATGGGTTCGTTTCTTTCGGTAACAAAGGGCTCGGTCGAGCCGCCGCAGTTCATCGTGCTGCACTATCAGGGCGCCAGCGCCAAGGCCGCGCCCATCGTGCTGGTCGGCAAAGGCATCACGTTCGACACGGGCGGCATTTCGCTCAAGCCCGGCGAGGGCATGGACGAGATGAAGTACGACATGTGCGGCGCGGGCTCGGTGCTCGGCACGATCCGCGCGGTCGCCGAAATGGGGCTCAAGCTCAACGTGATCGGCATCATCCCGACCTGCGAGAACATGCCCGCCGGCAACGCCACGAAGCCGGGCGACATCGTCACGACGATGGCGGGCCTCACGGTCGAAGTGCTCAACACCGACGCCGAAGGCCGCCTGATCCTGTGCGATGCGCTCACCTATGCCGAGCGCTTCAAGCCGGCCGCCGTGGTCGACATCGCCACGCTTACGGGCGCCTGCATCATCGCGCTCGGCCATCACAACAGCGGCCTCTTCTCGAAGGACGACGCGCTCGCGGGCGAGCTGCTCGACGCCTCGCGCGAAGCGAACGATCCGGCCTGGCGCCTGCCGCTCGACGACGAGTACCAGGACCAGCTCAAGTCGAACTTCGCCGACCTCGCCAACATCGGCGGGCGTCCGGCGGGCAGCGTGACGGCGGCGTGCTTCCTCTCGCGTTTCACCGAAAACTACCCGTGGGCGCACCTCGACATCGCCGGCACGGCGTGGAAGAGCGGCGCGGCCAAGGGGGCAACGGGCCGTCCGGTGCCGCTGCTCGCCCAGTTCCTGATCGATCGTGCCGGGCAATGAGGGCAGGAATGGAGATTGCTGCCCACCTGACGGTGTGTAGAGTGGTGTGGGCATGACGCGCATCGATTTCCACACGAACGTCGGCGACTCGCTGCTGTATGCGTGCCGCCTCGTGCGCAAGGCGTATCAGGCGGGCCAGCAGGCGGTCGTGCTGGCCGACCCCGCGCGCCTGCGCGCGTTCGACGAAATGTTGTGGACCTTTTCGCCGCTCGACTTCGTGCCGCACTGCATGGCCGAGAGCCCTCAAGCGGGCGAATCGCCCATCGTGCTGGCAACGGATCTCGAGCGCGCACCGCATCATCGTGTGCTGCTCAATCTCGGCGCCGAGGTCCCGCCGCAGTTCGCACGCTTCGAGCGCCTGCTCGAAGTGGTTGGCGATGCGCCCGACGAACTCGCGTCGGGCCGTGAGCGCTATCGTTTCTACCGCGACCGCGGTTACGCGCTCAACAACTACAAGCAGGGCGGCTGAGGCCGGACGCGCGAGGCGTACCGGCGCAAGGCCGACTGCCCCGATCGATGGAGGTAAACATGTCCGGCATGCACGACTCGGAAGATGCTGCGATTCCGCTCTTGAACGAGGTGATGGTGAGCGGCAATCCGCTGCGCGCGCACAACGTCGAAGAGGCGAAGAGCGCGACGGCCGCTGCCGTCCAGGCCGCCGTGGCCGAGCGCGAGGAGGGCCTGTTCGCGCACGACGCCGACGCGCTCGTCGAGCGGCTGCGCGGCCGTTGCCTGACCTGGCTCACCGGCGAAGGCCGTGCCGTGATCGAGGCGCGCTGCAGCGCCGCGATGCAGGAACATACGAACTGGCTCGTGGGTCAGGTGTCGCGTGAAATCGGTCTTGCGCTCGAAACGGAACTCACGAACTGGGTGAAGGCCGCCGTGCGCGAAGAACTGGCGGCGCGCGCGGGGCGACCGCCTTCGGCCTGATTCAGTTGGGCGCGCGGCGGCGAGCGGCCACTTCGTGGCCCCGCCGTCACATCGTCCGCTTCACTTGAGCGTGAGGATCCAGCTCGCGAGTTGCGCCGCCTGTGCGGGGTTCAACTGCGTGTTGGCCGGCATCGGCACGGTGCCCCACACGCCGCTGCCGCCTTCCAGAATCTTGTGGGTGAGATAGGTCTGCGCATCGGGCTTGCCCGCGTACTTCGCGGCGACATCGCGCAGGGCGGGACCCATGAAATTGCGGGTCACCGAGTGGCAGCTCATGCAGTTCTGCTGCTGGGCGAGCGCGAGGCCGGTGGGGCCATGCTGCGCGCGGGCCGGGGCCGACCCGAGTACGCCGGCAAGGCCGATGGCGAGCGCGGCGGCGAGCGTCGCTATCTTGTTCTTCGCTTGCGACTTCCGTTTCATACTGGTCTCCGCCCGCGTATGCGCCGGCTGTGTCGTCGCATTATAAAAGCAAAGGGCGCACGTCCTGGACGTGCGCCCTTTGTTTGACTGCAGGTCGAGATTCGAATGACGCCAGGCTCCGCCTAGCCCGTCACCGCGCCCTGGTTCGCCGGGCGCGCGAGCGCCGCGTACTTCGCCATCACGCCGCGCGTGTAACGCGGCGCGGGCTGCTTCCAGGCCGCGCGCCGGCGCGCGAGTTCGGCGTCGTCCACGTTCAGTTGCAGCAGGAGCGTGTGAGCGTCGATGGTAATCGAGTCGCCTTCCTGCACGAGCGCGATCGTGCCGCCTTCGAACGCTTCCGGCGCGACGTGACCCACTACCATGCCCCAGGTGCCGCCCGAGAAGCGCCCATCGGTGATGAGCCCAACCGACTCCCCAAGCCCCTTGCCGATGATCGCCGAAGTCGGCGCGAGCATTTCCGGCATGCCGGGGCCGCCCTTCGGGCCGAGGTAGCGCAGCACGACGACGTCGCCGGCCTTGATCTTGTCTGCGAGGATGGCTTCCATCGCGCTCTGCTCGTCGTCGAACACGCGCGCGGGGCCCGTAATCACCGGATTCTTCAGACCGGTGATCTTGGCGACCGCGCCGTGCGTCGCGAGGTTGCCCTTGAGGATCGCCAGATGGCCTTCCTTGTACAACGCCTGGCTGATGGGGAAGATCACCTTCTGGTCCGCGCGCGGCGCGGACGGCACGTCCTTGAGTTCTTCCGCGATGGTTTTGCCCGTGATGGTGATGCAGTCGCCATGCAGGAGGCCCGCATCGAGCAGGATCTTGAGCACCTGCGGAATGCCGCCGGCCTCGTGCAGGTCGGTGGCGACGTATTGCCCCGAAGGCTTCAGGTCGCAGATCACCGGCACCTTCTTGCGCATACGCTCGAAGTCGTCGATGGTCCATTCGATTTCCGCGGCATGCGCGATGGCGAGGTAGTGCAGCACGGCGTTGGTCGAGCCGCCCGTCGCCATGATCAGCGCCACGGCGTTCTCGATCGACTTCTTCGTGATGATGTCGCGCGGCTTGAGGTCCTGCTTGACGGCCTCGACCAGCACGCGCGCCGATTGCGCCGCCGAGTCGACTTTCTCCTCGTCGGGGTTGGCCATCGTCGACGAATACATGAGCGACATGCCGAGCGCCTCGAACGACGAGCTCATCGTGTTCGCGGTGTACATGCCGCCGCACGAACCGGTGGACGGGCAGGCGTTTTTCTCGACGCCTTCGAAATCTTCTTCGGTCATGCGCCCCGCGGTGAACTCGCCCACGGCCTCGAACGCCGAGACGATGGTGAGCGCCTTACCCTTCCAGTTGCCCGGGCGGATCGTGCCGCCATACACGTAAATGCCGGGCACGTTGATGCGCGCGAGCGCGATCATGCCGCCGGGCATGTTCTTGTCGCAGCCGCCGATCACGACTACGCCGTCCATCCACTGGCCTTGCACGCAGGTCTCGATGCAGTCCGCGATGACTTCGCGCGAGACGAGCGAGTATTTCATGCCCTCGGTGCCCATCGACATGCCGTCCGAGATCGTGGGCGTGCCAAAGGTCTGCGGGTTCGCGTCGGCGCGCTTGACGGCGTCGACGGCCGCGTCGGTCAGGCGCTGCAGGCCGGCGTTGCACGGCGTGATGGTCGAATGGCCATTGGCGACGCCGATCATCGGCTTGTCGAAGTCGGCTTTCTCGTAGCCGAGCGCGTAATACATCGAACGGTTGGGCGAACGGGCGACGCCTTGCGTGATGTGCTTCGAACGACGGTTATAGGGCATGGGGACCTCCGGTGGAATTTGTCTCGGATGCCGGGAGTGGGTTCTGTTTTGGGGGCGCGCCGGCACGTCTATCGAAGCATGCGATTTCGCGAGAACGCTGTCCAATATATTATTCGTGGTCTATTGAGTCGAAAAACATATCAACATGACAACAGCGCGAGACCGCCGCCGATGAATCCGACTATCCCCGATCTGCGCCAGCTTCGCTATTTCGTCGCCGTGGCCGAGGAGCAGCATTTCGGCCGCGCTGCGGCGCGCCTGTCGATGACGCAGCCGCCGCTCTCGCAGGCCATTCGCGCGCTCGAGGAGACGCTGGGGGTGGAGCTGTTCGCGCGCACGCGTCGTTCGGTCGAATTGACGGCCGTGGGCGCCGATCTGCTGCCGGAGGTCAGGCGCCTGCTGGCGAGCGCGGAAGCGTTGCGGCCGCTCGCGCAGAGCCTCGCACGCGGCGAGGCGGGCGTGCTCGCGCTGGCCTTCGTTTCGACCGCCGACTACGGCTTGCTGCCGCTTCTGCTGCGCGAGTTCGGCGCGCGCTATCCGCGCGTGCGCCTGCAGCTCGCCGAAGCCACGAGCGACGTGCAGGTGGAAGAACTGGTGGCGGGGCGCATCGACGCCGGCCTCGTCATTGCACCCGTGCCGCCGCGCCACGCGGCTCAGCTTGCTTACCAGCGGCTCGCGCGCGAGCCGCTCGTGGTCGCCATGCCCTCGGCGCTTTCGGTGCGCCTTGGCGGCCCTTCAGCCGACGACTGGCACGACGAGCCCGTGAGCCTGCGCGATCTCGCCGATGTGCCGCTCGTCGTCTTCCCGCGCCATCTGGCCCCCGGCTTCTACGACACCATCATGGACTGCTACGGCGCAGCCGGCCTCGCGCCCCTGATCGGCCAGGAAGCGATCCAGATGCAGACGATCGTGAGCCTCGTCTCGGCCGGCATGGGCGTGGCGCTCGTGCCGCAGTCGCTGCGCCATCTGCGGCGCACGGGCGTCGTGTACCGGCCGCTCGCCGGGGCGGTGCCGGCCATCGAAACGGGCCTCGTCTGGCGCTCGGCCGAGGTGAGCCCGGTGCTCGCGGCGTTCATCGAGATCGTGCGCGCGCACGCGGCGACGGCGGGTGGCCCGGCGCGCGAGGGCTAGTCTGAAGCTGGGTGTGCCGCGCGCGTCATCTGTCACCGTGACACTCGCCGCGCATCGCCAAACGTGCATTTTCGTTTGCGCCCCCTCGCGTCGGCGATAATGTCACGCCGTGACGCGCGGGCGGCGAACCTCGCCGCCTTGCAAACGTCCAACGCGCTTTGCCCGCTCGTGTGAGCGGCGCGCGACTGCTTACAAACCCGATTTCATTCGATATCGCCGACAAGACTTCATCCACGATGCTCATCCACCCGAACTTCGACCCCGTCGCCATTCATCTGGGGCCGCTCGCCGTGCGCTGGTACGGCCTCATGTATCTCGTCGGCTTCATTCTGGCGATCGTGATCGGCCGTCTTCGTCTGCGTCTGCCGTACGTGGCGGCGCAAGGCTGGACCGCGAAAGACATCGACGACATGCTGTTCTACGGCGTGCTCGGCACGATCCTGGGCGGGCGCCTGGGCTACGTGCTGTTCTACAAGGCGAGCTGGTATTTCGCGCATCCGCTCGATATCTTCAAGGTGTGGGAAGGCGGCATGTCGTTTCACGGCGGCTTCCTCGGCGTGACGTTCGCGATGGTCCTGTTCGCGTGGCAACGCGGGCGCACCTGGCTGCAGGTCACGGACTTCGTCGCGCCGATGGTGCCCACGGGGCTCGCCTTTGGCCGTCTCGGCAACTTCATCAACGGCGAGCTGTGGGGCCGAGTGACCTCGCCCGATTCGCCGTGGGCCATGCTGTTTCCCGGCGCCGCAAACGACGACGCCGCGTGGCTCGCCGCGCATCCGCAACTGGCCGCGCAGTGGCACCTGAACGAAGTGTTCGCGCAGTACCATCTGCTGCCGCGCCATCCTTCGGAACTGTATGAAATCGCGCTGGAAGGCATTGCGCTCTTCATCGTGCTGATTCTGTTCGCGCGCAAGCCGCGCCCCGTCGGCGCGATTTCGGCGATGTTCCTGATCGGCTATGGTCTCGCGCGCTTCACGGTCGAGTTCGCACGCGAACCCGATGACTTCCTCGGCCTGCTTGCGCTCGGCCTCTCGATGGGCCAGTGGCTCTCGCTGCCGATGATCATCGTGGGTATCGGCCTGATGGCGTGGGCGTATCGCCGCGCCAAACGTGGCAAGGACGGCAACGACCGCGCGCAGGTAGCGGGCGCGAAGAGCTGACACGCGCGCGAACGCACCTCGCGTTTTAGCCCATGAAAAAGGCCACGGTTTTCACCGTGGCCTTTTTACTTGCGTGCTTGCGTGGCTCGTATGGCGCGCCTTACTTCATCTGCACCGAGCCGGAAACGTTGACCGTCACCGTGGACGTGCCGCCTTCGAGCGGCACGGGCGACGACATCTTCGCGTCAGCCGAAGCCGCGCGTGCGCTCATCATCATCATGGGGCGCGGCATCACGCCCGAGTGCCCCACGTTCACGTCGCGAATCGAGTAGCTGCTATAGCCGAACGCGCGCGTGGCCGAGAGGGCCTGGTCGCGGAACGAGGCGATCGCCTGGCCCGAAAGTTTTTGCTCGGCGGCGCGCTGCGCTTCGGGCGACAGCGAGAATTGCACGTTGCCCACCTGCATGATCGACGAGAGATCGCCGGCGAGCTTCGATGCCGCCGCGAAATCATGCGACTCGAGTACGACTTCCGTGCGGCCGCGCCAGGCGGAGATGCGCCCGTCGCGATCCGTCGAAGGGAAGATCGAGAACTGGCCGGAATGCGCGGTCACGCCCGCGACGCCTCTGGCCCGTTGAAGCGCGGAGTCGGCGCGCTGATTGAGCGTCGCGGTGAGCGAGGCGGGATCGTTCGCTTCCTGTTCGTAGAACAGCGTAATGTTGACGACGTCCTGAGGCACTTCGGCGCTCGCCTGCGCGGACAGCGAAAGCACGCCCGAGGGCTGCTGCAAGCGCGCGTCGCTCTGTGCGAACGCGGCGCCCGGTGCGAGCGTCATGGCGAGGGGGAGGGCGGCAGCCAATGCGGCTGCGAGCGTGACGACGGTTTTTCGGTTCATTGAGGCTCCTTGCAGAACTGGCGTCGCGCGCGAGGCATCTGTTGTGACGCGCGACTGTGCGCGATTGTGCTTGAAGTCGCGCACGAATGCTGTATGCGTGCCGGCCATCGAGGCCGAACCGCATCACATCAGATGTTTCGTGATGAAGTTCCACTCGGCCGTGGTGACCGGCGTGATCGAGAGGCGGTTGCCCTTGGCGAGCACGCGCATGTCCGCGAGTTCCTCGTGCTCGCGCAAGGCGGCGAGAGAAATCAGCGGGCACTTCTTCTTGAATACGACGTCGACGAGCATCCAGCGCGGATTCTCGTGCGTCGATTTCGCGTCGTAGTAAGGGCTTTTCGGATCGAACTGCGTGGGATCGGGGTAGGCCGTGGACGACACCTGCGCGATGCCTGCGATGCCGGGCTCGGGGCAGCTCGAGTGGTAGAACAGCACGCCGTCGCCTTGCTGCATGGTGTCGCGCATGAAATTGCGCGCCTGGTAGTTTCGTACGCCGGTCCAGGGCAGCGTGCGCTGCGGCGCGTTTGCGAGGTCGTCGATGCTTGCTTCGTCGGGTTCGGACTTCATCAGCCAGTAGCGCATGAGTCGAAGTTCACGTCGAAAGGGGGGAGGGGCGAGCGTGCATGCCGCGAAAGTCGCCAATGCACGCCGCACAAAGGAAAACGGCATCGGACTGTGGTCCGATGCCGTTTGAATAGGTCCCCGCCATAGCCGCTAGGCCGGCATCCTGAACCGAGGGTTCAGAATTGGTCGCAGTTAGCAGCACTTCGGGTACATCAGACTGTGTGACGCGCACGCCCGTGCTACAAATTTCCGCAACCGTGCACATGGCATTGGTTCAAGGAATATATGACCTTGGCGAACCAGGCAGGGAAGCTGACTAAACTGGTTGGCAGCGTGTTTAGAAACGCGCGTTTCTAAACAAATCAACGCTACCTTTGAACAACATCATACCGCACGTTGCTGCGTAATACTGCGGCTTACAACCGCGGTGTACATCAGCGCTTATTGCACACCGTACTGATGAATGACAGCGCCGAGTTGTTCGTTCATTTGGCGCATTGTACGACGGATTTCTTCGGCTGGGAATGCTTCCCCGTGACGCACGCTGGTTTGCAGGCGCAGCAGTTCCGAGGCGAGCGAGAGCGCCGCCATGACGGCGATGCGATCGGTGCCGCGCACGTTGCTGTGATTGCGGATCTTCGACATCTCGGCGTCCACGCGCGCCACGGCTTCGAGCAGTGCCTGTTCCGTTTCCGGCGAACAGACGAGGCGATAGGTTTGGCCGAGTATCGTCGCTTCGATCTGCTTGGTGGTCATGCATTTTCTCCGTGGCGGGCCGCGTTGCTGTCGTCGTCGGTGCTCTGCGACGGCTCGAGCAGATCGAGCTGGTTGTCGCGCTCGTTACCTGCGCGTGCGCGTGGCAGCTTTTCGAGGATCGCGTTCAGACGCACCTGCGCATCGTCGATCTTGGCCGAGAGTGCATCGCGCTCTGCCTGCAGCGCGGCGCGCTCTTCGCGGACCTGTTCGAGTTCGGTGCGTGTTTCGTCGCATTGCGCACGCAGCTGCGCGAGTTGCTCTTCGAGTGCGAGGCGTGCTTCGTGTTGGCGCTGATTAATCTCGATCAGCCGCCCGATGTTTTGTGAGAGTGTTTCGAGTTCGTTGAGCATGTGCTGCGTCCTCTAAAGACAGGCATTCTAGCGCGGATTAACGCGTATTTTGATAATTGTGTCGTTTCCAGACGTAACAACCCGGCTTCTTACCGGAATCAGGCCCGAAACCCTCGCTACGTGTGCTGCATACGCTGGGCGGGAACGTAATTTGCCAAGGCCGCGCGCGCAGCGCATCGTCTCGATCGTGGTCTGCGCGTTATAACATCACGGATTCATGGTCTTTTGCCAGTGCTTTCGCGAACGGCTTATGCCACGTCATGCAGAATCCCTGGCGACCAAAATACTGCGCTCTGTCGTGGCCTGCGTATGCCCCTGCTGTCTTTTTGTGTGAGCTTGATTGAAATCCGCTGCCGAGTTCCCCGATGCGTTCCATGAGCCGCGATGAGTCCCATGCTGTGCCGCCCGTGCCGCCGATACACGCGCTGCCGCGCCGCTCGATGAGCGCGCGCCGTGCATGCATGATCTGGGCCGCGCTCGCAGCCGTGGCGCTCGTGGTGTTCGCTGCATCGCTCGCAACCGGCAGCGTGAGCGTGACGTTTGCGCAGGCGCTGGCGGCGCTCGCTCCCACGCACGACGTGTACGGCGCGCCGGACATGGCGATCGAAATCGTGCGTACGCTGCGCTTGCCGCGCGCGTTGGCGGGGTTTGCATGCGGCGGCTTGCTCGCGCTGGCGGGCGCGCTGCTGCAGGTGCTGCTGCGCAATCCGCTTGCGGAGCCCTACGTGCTCGGTGTGTCTGGCGGCGCTGCCGCATTCGCACTCGTGGCGATGATCGCTGGTGTGGCGTGGTGGGGCGTGCAGGCGAGCGCGTGTGCGGGCGCGTTCGTTTCGATCCTGCTGGTGCTCGGCCTCGCGCGCCGCGAGTTGTGGCGCGGCGAGCCACAAGACAGCTCGCCGCGGCTGCTCCTGACGGGCGCGGTGACGGCGGCAGGCTGGGGCGCATTGATCACACTGCTGCTCACGCTCGCGCCCGACACGCGCCTGCGCGGCATGCTGTTCTGGCTCACGGGCGACCTCAATGGCGCGGGCATGCCATGGCCCGCGCTCGCAACGCTTGGCGTGGTCCTTGCGTGCATCGTGCCCGCCGCGCCGATGCTCAACGTGCTGCTGCGCGGCGACGCTGCCGCGCAGGCGCTCGGTGTGCCGGTGCTGCGTCTGCGCGTGGGCATTTATCTTGCCGCGTCGCTCGCGGCGGCCGCTGCGGTGACGACGGGCGGCACCATCGGCTTCGTCGGGCTCGTCGTGCCCCACATGCTGCGCCTCGCGTTCGGCAACGACCAGCGCATGCTCGTGCCGGCCGCCGCGCTCGCGGGCGGCGTGGCCGTGATGGGCGCGGACCTCGTCGCGCGTACGGTGGCGGCGCCCGCGCAGTTGCCGGTGGGCGTCGTGACCGCGCTCGCGGGCGTGCCGGTATTCCTGTGGATGCTGCTCGCGAGGCGCGGACGATGAGCGATACGCATCCCCCCCTGCTCGCGGTCCACGCGCTCACGTTGCGCGCGGGCGCGCGCACGCTCGTGGAATCGCTCACGCAAAAGTTTGCCGCCGGCGAAATCTGGTGTGTGGCGGGCGCAAATGGCGCGGGCAAGACTACACTGATCGGCGCGCTCGCGGGCCTGGGCGAGCCCTCGGCGGGACGTGTCGAAGTCGAGGGCATCGCGCTCGCACAGTGGCCGCCGGTGCGCCTCGCGCAGCGTCGCGCGCTGATGCCGCAGGACCAGCGCGACGCCTTCAGCGCGAGCGTGATCGACACCGTGCTGCTCAATCGCTACCCGCATCTTTCCGGCTGGGGTTGGGAAGCCGATGCCGATCGCGCCGCCGCGCACGCCGCGCTCGCCACGCTCGGCCTCGAAGCGTTCGCGGCGCGCGATGTGCTGTCGCTCTCTGGCGGCGAGCGCCAGCGCGTCGCGCTTGCCGCCGCGCTGTGTCAGGGCGCGCCGCTCCTGCTGCTCGACGAGCCGCTCGCCCATCTGGACCTGCATCATCAGATTGCGTGTCTCGAAGCGCTCTCGCACTGGGTGCGCAGTGAGGCGCGCGCCGTGCTGTTTTCGTGCCACGATCTCAATCTTGCGCGGCGCTTCGCGACGCACGCGCTCCTGCTCGACGGCCGCGGCGGTTTTCACGCGGGCCCCGTGCGCGATGTGCTCACGCCGGAACGCGCGAGCGCCGCATTCGGACATCCGCTCGTGCTGATACGCGAGGGCGCGCACGAGGCGCTTGTACCCGCACTCGTACCGACATCTTCATCACCGCATTCGCCGGGATCGAACGGCGTGCACTAGTGCGCCGCTGTCGCCCGCATCACTTTGAAACGAAATACACCATGACGTCATCGCTTACCGAACTGCTCGCCGTCGAACCGCTCGACCTCTCGTTGCGCGACGAACTGCAACGCCTCATCGACACGAAGACCAAACCGCCCGGCAGTCTCGGCCGCCTCGAAACCCTGGCGCGCCAGCTCGGCATGATCCAGGGCACGACGCGCCCGAGCGTCGAGCGTCCCGTGATGATCGTCTTCGCAGGCGACCACGGCATCGCCGCCGAAGGCGTGAGCCCGTACCCGCAGGCCGTGACCGCGCAGATGGTCGCGAACTTCGTGGCAGGGGGCGCGGCGATCAACGTGTTCAGCAGCGTGGCGGGACTCACGCTCGAAGTCGTCAACGCGGGCGTGGCGTCGCCGCTGCCGCCGTCGCCGACACTCGTCGATGTGCCCATCGCGGCCGGCACGCGCAACTTTGCGCACGAGCGCGCCATGACGCGCGACGAAGCCCTCGCCGCGCTTGCGGCGGGCGCCGAGCGCGTGCGTCATCACGCGGCGCTCGGCACGAACGTGATCGGCTTTGGCGAAATGGGCATTGCGAACACGTCGTCGGCCGCGTGCCTGATGAGCCGGTTGTGCGGCGTGCCGATCGATGAATGCGTCGGGCGCGGCACGGGCCTCGACAATGCGGGCCTCGCGAAAAAGCGCAATGTGCTCGCGGCGGCGCTCGCGCATCACGCCGATGCGCGCGAGCCGCTCGACGTGCTCGCCGCGTTCGGCGGCTTCGAAATCGCGATGATGGCGGGCGCATATCTCGAAGCGGCGCGCTCGCGCATGGCGATTCTCGTCGACGGCTTCATCGCCACCTCGGCGCTGCTCGTGGCCGACTCGCTCGCGCCGAACGTGCGCGACTACTGCGTGTTTGCGCACGCATCGAACGAAGCGGGGCACCGTCGCATGCTCGATCACTTCGGCGCGCGCGAACTGCTTACGCTCGACCTGCGTCTGGGCGAGGGCACGGGCGCGGCGCTGGCGGTGCCGCTGCTGCGCGCGGCGGTGGCGTTCCTCAACGACATGGCGAGCTTCGAGTCGGCCGGCGTCGACAATCGCAGTGATCGCCACGCCTGAGCGCCGCGCGATGAATCCGCTTGCGGAGCTGCGTTACTTCTTCACGGCGCTCGGCTATTTCACGCGCGTGCCGGTGCCGCGCTGGGTGGGCTTCGAGCCCGCCTGGCTCAACGCGGCGGCGCGTTACTTTCCGTTCGTCGGCGCGTTGATCGGCGCGCTTGGGGCGCTCGTCTATCTCGCCGCGTTGCGCGTGTTTCCGGCGAACGTGGCCGTGCTGCTGTCGATGGCGGTCACGCTCCTCGCGACGGGCGCCTTCCACGAAGACGGTCTCGCCGACTGCCTCGACGCATTCGGCGGCGCGTACGCCCGCGAGGACGTGCTGCGCATCATGCACGATTCGCGCATCGGCGCATTTGGCGCGATCGGCCTCGTGGTGGCCCTCGCGCTCAAGTGGCAGACGCTCGCGGCGCTGCCGCCGGCACGCGCCGCGATGCTGATGATCGCCGGCCACGCCGCGAGCCGCGCGTGCGCGATCAGCTATCTCGTCTCGCTCGAGTATGTGCGTGCCGAGGGCAAGGCCAAGCCCGTCGCGCAGCGCATGAGCATGCCCGCGTGGCTGTGCGCGTGCGTGTTCGGCTTGCCGTGGCTGTTCTGGCCGGTGTGGTCCGGCGCACCCGACTGGCGCGCGGGCGTCGCGACGCTCGGCGTGCTCGCCGTGCTGCGCTATGCACTGGGGCGTTACTTCGTGCGCCGCATCGGCGGCTATACGGGCGATTGTCTCGGCTTCGCGCAGCAGGTGTTCGAGATCGCCATCTACCTCGTGGGACTCGCATGGATCTCGTTCTGATCCGCCATCCCGCCGTGGCGGTGGATGCGGGCGTGTGCTACGGCGCGAGCGATGTGCCGCTCGCGGGCGACGCGACGCAGCAGGCCGCGTCGCTCGCTGAGCGGATCGCGGCGCTCGGCGTGCGCGAACCGCAGCGTATCGAAACTAGCCCGCTCACGCGCTGCGCGAGCGTGGCGGCGGCGCTCGGCCGTCTGCGCGGCCATACGCCGCAAGCCGAAGCACGCCTCGCAGAGATGGATTTCGGCGCGTGGGAGATGCAGCGCTGGGACGCAATCGAACGCGCGCAGATCGACGCATGGGCCGCGAATTTCGAGCACGCGCGCGAGCATGGCGGCGAGAGCGTCGCGCAGTTCGATGCGCGCGTGAGCAGCTGGTTCGATACGCTCGACGCGCGCGAGAAGTGCACTGTTTGGGCCGTTACGCATGCGGGCGTGATCCGCACCCTCACGGCGCGCGCGCTCGGCATGCCGCTCGCGCGTTGCGTGCGCTGGCCGCTGGAGATGGGCGCCATTGTGCATTTGCGTTACGACTCGTCGAGCGCCCTGTGGCTGCTCGCGCGCTGGAACGCCTGGTAAGTCGCTGAGGATAGCGAATCAATGCGCGGCGGCGTTGCGCGAGCGGGCGAGGTCGAGATCCTCGCACATCTGCGCCGCGCCCTGGGCGATGCGCGGCGCGGGGCGCGTGAGCAGATCGCCGTCGATGGCGAAGAGATTGCCGCGCGCGACGGCGGCTAGCGCCGGCCAGGCGCGCCAGCGCTCGAGGCCCGGCAGCGGGCGGTCCGGCGACGTCGCGCCTTGCGACGCGGTGACGATCGCATCGGGATTGGCCGCGAGGACGGCTTCCGTCGATACCGTCGGCACGAGCGGTTCGAGGGCCGCGAACACGTTGCGGCCGCCGCAGAGCGCGATCACGTCGCTGATCATGTGCGAGCCGTTGATGGTCATCAGCGGCTGATCCCAGACTTCGTAGAACACGCTCACGGATGCGCGCTGCGCATAGCGCGCGTGCAGCTGCGCGATGTCGCGGCGGTAAGCATTCGCGGCGGCCTGCGCAGCGTCTTCGGTGCCGAGCAGCACACCGAGGCGCGTGAGCGAGGTCGCGACATCGTCGAGCTTGTGTGGCTCGCTGAAAAAGAGGGGGATGTGCAGCGCGCGCAGACGATCGAGCTGTTGCTGAGCGTTGCCGTGACGCCAGACCACGATGAGGTCGGGCTTGAGCGCGGCGATGCGCTCGAGGTCGAGCGCGCGATTGTCGCCCACGCGCGGCACTTTTTGCGCTTCGGGCGGGTAGTCGCTGTAGGCCACGGCGCCGACCACTTTCGCGCCGCCGCCTGCGGCGTAGAGCAGTTCGGTCACGTGGGGCGCGAGGCTCACTACGCGCTGCGCTGGCGCGGGGAGGGTGACGGTGTTGCCCGCGTCGTCGATGGCGGTGACGGTCGCATTCGCGGCGCACGGCAGGAGCGTCGCGGCCAGCAGCGCCAACGCAATGACGACTGTGCGCATCAGCCGATCGCCCGCATGGCTTGTCCGAGTGCGCTTTCGAAGCGCTGCCATTCGCTTTCTGACGCGGGCACGCCAAAGCGCAGGCTGGCCGGTGCGTCGAAGCGGCGCGTCCATACGGCGTGGCGCGCGAGGGCGTCCTGCAGCGCCGGCGCGCGCGGGTCCGCGAGCCACGCGAACAGCGGCGTGGCGTGCGGCGTGAAGCCGTGAGCGCGCAGCAGCGCGACGAGGCGCGCGCTTTCGGCGGCGAGCCGAATGCGCATTTCGTTCTGCCACGCGCTGTCTTCGAACGCATGGGTGACCGCGTGGCGCGCCGGCCCGCTCACCGTCCACGCGCCCAGATGCGCGCGCAACGCGGCCAGCAGGGCAGGCGCGCCGAGCGCGAATCCGCAGCGCGCGCCCGCGAGCCCGAAGAACTTGCCCGGCGAGCGCAGCACGACGAGTCCTTCACGGCGGGTTGCGTGCGCAAGCGTTTCGGATCGCTCATGGCCGAACGCATCGGCAAAAGCTTCGTCGACGATCAGCGTGCCGCCGCGCGCCGCGAGTTGCGCATGCCAACGCAGCAGGCGGTCGGCAGCAAGATGCGTAGCCGTCGGATTGTTCGGATTCACCACGACGGCATGCGTGACGGTATCGGGCAGCGTGTCCTGCATGACATCGAGCGGCACGATCTCATGGCCCGCGCGCGCGAATGCCGGTGCGTACTCCCCGTAAGTGAGCGGAGCGATTGCTACACGCGCGCGCGGCAACAACGCGGGCAGCGCGCGGATCGCGGCCTGGCTGCCCGCCACCGCCAACACGTGGCGGGCGTCGGGCGCGCCGTAGTAGTGCGTGGCGCTCGCAGCGAAGCCGTCGCCGTCGTCGGGCAGGCGCCGCCATGCCGCGGACGGCACCGGCGGCACAGGGTAGCCGTGCGGATTGACGCCGGTGGAGAGGTCGATCCACGCGTCCCAGGCGATGCCGAAACGCTGCGCGGCTTCGTGCAGATTGCCGCCGTGCGCGACGAGTGCGGCTGGGTGTTCAGACATGGGTCGCCACGCTCACGAAGGCCAGGGCGAGCAGCGCCGCGAGCCACAGAATGGTCGTGCGCTCGACGAGCCGCAAGGCCGCATCCACGTGCTGCGCGCGCGGCGGCGAGCCCGCGCCCAGCGCCGGGCGCTCCTCCAGCATGCCGTGATACACGGCCGCGCCGCCCAGCAGCACGTTCAGGCTGCCCGCGCCGGAGGCCATGACGGGACCCGCGTTCGGGCTCTCCCAGCGATGCGCTTGTTCGCGCCAACAGCGCAGCGCTGTGCGCGTGTCGCCGAGCAGCGCGTAGCTCGCGGCCGTGAGGCGCGCGGGAATCCAGTTGAGCACGTCGTCGATGCGCGCGGCTGCCCAGCCGAAGCGCAGGAAGCGCGGGGTGCGATAGCCCCACATGGCATCGAGCGTGTTGGCGAGACGAAACGCGAGGGCGCCCGGGCCGCCCGCGATCGCGAACCAGAACAGCGCGCCGAAGATCGCGTCGTTGCCGTTTTCGAGCGCCGATTCGACGGCCGCGCGCGAGAGCGCGGTGGCGTCCGCCCCTGCTGTGTCGCGCGAGACGATGCGGCCGGTCAATTCGCGCGCGGCGGCGAGGTCGCGCCGGGCCAAAGCGGCCCCGATCGGCGCGATGTGCTCGGTAAGACTGCGCGCGCCGAGTGCGAACCAAAGTAGCGCGACGTGCAGCGCCCAGGCGAGCGGCCAGGGCAGCAGCGCACACAGCAGCGCGGCGACTACGACGGGCGGCGCAACGGCGGCGAGCCATGCGACGAGGCCGAGCGGACGGCCGCGGCGGCCCGTGTTCAGGCGCGCTTCGATCTGGTTCGCGTATTTGCCGAAGGCGACGAGCGGGTGTGCACGGCGCGGTTCGCCGAGCCAGCGGTCCACGGCGACGCCGGCCACAGCGAGCGCGGCGGTGACGGGTAGCGAGAGCATCATGAGGTCCCGCGCGGCGCTTTGAGCACGAGAGGCAGGCCCGCGGCGACAAGCGTGGCGTGGTCGGCGAGCGCCGCGATGCGCTGATTGAGGCGGCCGAGTTCGTCCACGTAAAGGCGCGTGGCAGCGCCCATCGGCACGACGCCCATGCCGATCTCGTTGCTCACCACGAGCACCGTGCCTTGTGCGCGCTCGCAGGCGGCGGCGAAGGCGTCGAGGCGCTCGCGCCAGTCGGGCAGCGGCGCTTCGGAGTCGGCGGGGCAAAGCAGATTCGCGAGCCACAGCGTGAGGCAGTCGATCAGCACGCACTGGCCGGGCCCCGCGGCTGCGTCAAGTGCGCCCGCGAGATCGAGCGGCGCCTCGGCGAGCGCCCAGTGCGCGGGCCGCCGCGCGCGATGGTGGCCGATGCGCTCGGCGAACTCGGTATCGTCCGTCACGCGCGCGGTGGCGATATAGGTGACGGGCAGACCGCTCGCGGCAGCGAGGCGTTCGGCGTGCGCGCTCTTGCCCGAGCGCGCGCCGCCGACGATGAAGGTGAGATCGCGCGAATTCATCGCGTGATTGTAACGGCTGCACCCAGGCTCGCTGTTGTCCCATCGGTCAATGTCGCGCCGTGGTCCTGCGCCCTGGTCCTGCATCGGGCGGCGGCGCGATGGGATAATGCGCGTTCGCCTTCGCTGCCCCCCATGCGCTTCATGACCGCCACGCTACCCGCCATGCCCCGCGTACCCACCGGCACGCTGATGATCCAGGGCACGACCTCCGATGCCGGCAAGAGCACGCTCGTCGCCGGCCTGTGCCGCCTCGCGCGCCGCGCGGGTGTACGCGTCGCGCCGTTCAAACCGCAGAACATGGCGCTCAACAGCGCCGTGACCGTGGATGGCGGCGAGATCGGCCGCGCCCAGGCGCTGCAGGCTGTCGCCGCCGGCATCGAGGCGCACACCGACCTCAATCCGGTGCTGCTCAAGCCCAATAGCGACCTCGGCTCGCAGGTCATCATCCACGGCAAGGCGCGCATGAATCTCAACGCGCGCGCGTACCAGGACTACAAGCCGCTCGCGCGCGAGGCCGTGCTGGCGTCCTACGCGCGTCTGCGCGCGCGCTACGACACGGTGTTCGTGGAGGGCGCGGGCAGCCCCGCCGAAGTCAACCTGCGCGCCAACGACATCGCCAACATGGGTTTCGCCGAGGCGGTCGATTGCCCGGTCGTGCTCGTGGCCGACATCGACCGGGGCGGCGTATTCGCGCATCTGATCGGCACGCTGGCCTGTCTTTCCCAGAGCGAGCGCGCGCGCGTCAAAGGTTTCGTCATCAACCGTTTTCGCGGCGACCGCACGCTGCTGGAACCGGGCCTCGCCTGGCTCGAGCAGCAGACGGGCAAGCCGGTGCTGGGCGTCGTGCCGTATCTGCACGGCCTCACGCTCGACGCCGAGGACATGCTGCCCGGCGCGGTCCACAGCGGCGCGCAGGCCGCCGGCGAGACGCTGCGCGTGGTGGTGCCGGCGCTGCCGCACATCAGCAACCACACCGACTTCGACGCGCTGCGCGCCCATCCGCAGGTCGATTTCACCTATGTGCGCACGGGCGAAGCGCCGCCCGCCGCCGATCTCGTGATCCTGCCGGGCTCGAAGAACGTGCGCGACGACCTCGCGTGGCTGCGCGCCCAGGGCTGGGAGACGGCGCTCGCGCGGCATCTGCGCTATGGCGGCCGCGTGATCGGTATTTGCGGCGGCATGCAGATGCTCGGGCGCGCGATTGCCGATCCGCACGGCGTGGAGGGCGAGCCGGGCGCGGTCGAGGGTTTCGGCTGGCTCGACTACGAGACCGTGCTCACGCGCGAAAAGACCTTGAAGAACGTGACGGGCGCGCTCGCGCTGGAAGGCGCTAACGGGCATGCGGACGCGGGCCCGGCGCGCGTGGCGGGCTACGAAATTCATATGGGCGAGACGCGCGGGCGGGCGCTAGCGTCGCCCGCGCTGTGGCTCGCTGAGGGAGACGATGGGGCGACGCGCCCCGATGGTGCGCGCTCGGCGGACGGCCAGATTCTCGCGACCTACGTGCACGGCCTCCTCGACACGCCGCAAGCGTGCGCGGCGCTCTTGCGCTGGGCCGGGCTCGCGCAGGCGCGCGCGGTGGACTATCCGGCGTTGCGCGAGGCGTCGCTTGAGCGGCTGGCGGACACGCTCGCGGCGAGCCTCGATCTGGAGAAGGTGTTCGGCGTAATCCGCTGACAGCGCAGCTAAAAGCGCGGCTGCCCGGCTCAGTAAAGCACCATCTGCGTACAGCGGAACAGCGCGATGGTCTTGCCGTCCGGGCCGCTCACGGTGGCGTCCCAGACCTGGGTGCTGCGCCCGAGGTGCACGCCCTTGGCCACGGCCGAGATCGTGCCTTCGCGCGCGGTGCCGAGATGATTGCTCTTGATCTCGATGGTCGTGAAGTTTTTCGCGTTGGGCGGCAGGTGCGCGAGGCAGGCGTAGCCGCAGGCCGTGTCGGCGAGACCGATCACCGTGGCGGCGTGCAGGAAGCCATTGGGGGCGAGCAGGTCGCTGCGCACGTCGAGTTCGGCGTGCAGCAGGCCTTGCTCGAGGACCAGCGGCCGAAAGCCCAGCAAATCGGGCAGGCGGCCGCGCTGCCTCTCGAGCAGGGATTCGATCGTGATGTCGTGGCGTAGCGTGCTCATGGTCGCTCAGTCTCCTTGATTTGATATGAACATTGCGGGTGCGCGCTCGTGGGGGGCTTCGGCGGCGCGCAATTTGCCGATAATATCGGACGGTTGATTCGGGGCGCCGGCTCGTCCGCAAGTCGCCTCGCAAGGTATCGAAACACGCATCACGCAAAATCACGGCAATCCGGCTGGCCTTGCGCCAGCCATCCTGACGGGAGCATTCATGACGGTAATCGTGGTGGCGAATCCCAAGGGCGGCGTGGGAAAGAGCACGCTGTCCACCAATCTGGCCGGCTATTTCGCCGCACAAGGCGAGTGGGTGGCGCTCGCGGACCTCGACCGGCAGCAGTCCTCGCACGCATGGCTCGATCTGCGGCCCGCGACGCTGCCGGCGATCGAAAGCTGGCAGGTCGATCTGGACAACCCGGCCAAGCCGCCCAAGGGACTCGAGCACGCAGTCATCGACACGCCCGCCGGCCTGCACGGCAACCGGCTCCAGGCGATCATCGAGCTGGCGGACAAGGTGATCGTGCCGCTGCAGCCCTCGATGTTCGACATTCTTGCCACCCAGGACTTCCTGAACCGCCTCGCCAAGGAAAAGTCCGTGCGCAAGGGGGCGATCCAGGTGGGCGTGGTGGGCATGCGGGTGGATGCGCGCACGCGCTCGGCCGAGCAGCTGCAGCGCTTCGTCGAGGGCCTCGAACTACCGGTGCTGGGCTATCTGCGCGACACGCAGAACTACGTGCAGCTCGCCGCGCACGGCCTCACGCTGTGGGACGTCGCGAAGAGCCGGGTCGAGAAGGACCTCGACCAGTGGCAGTCGATCATCGGCTGGGCCGACGGCAAATAAGCGCGCCAGAAGGCGGGCAAGCGCGGCGGCGCGGGCCCGATGAGCCGCGCCCGCCAGCCCCGCGGTTTAGCTCCAGGCCTGCGTGGGCACGTGGTCGCGGCTGCCCTTGATGCGGTTGTTCTCGTCCACGAACACGAGGTCCGGTTTCCAGCCGGCCTTGAGCTCTTCCTCTTCCACGTTCGCGAAGGCCGCGATGATCACGAGGTCGCCTAGTTGCGCGCGGCGCGCGGCCGAGCCGTTCAGCGAGATCATGCCGCTGCCGCGCTCGCCCTTGATCGCGTAGGTCGTGAAGCGCTCGCCATTGTTGATGTTCCAGATGTCGATGCGCTCGTTTTCGACGATGTTCGCCGCCTCGAGCAGGTTTTCGTCGATGGCGCACGAGCCTTCGTAGTGCAGCTCGCAGTGCGTGACCGCGACGCGGTGGATCTTCGACTTGAGCATATGGCGTTGCATGGAGGGTCTCCTCAGGCGAGCGGGCGCGCGGCCCGCCGCGGGTAAGCGGAATCTGGGGGGATCGGGTGAAAGCGGGACGGCGCGGCCGCCCGCGGCCCTCAGATTTCGAGGTTGTCGATCAGGCGCGTCGCGCCGAGCTTCGCGGCGGCCAGCACGACGAGCGGCGACTCGGCGTCGCCGGCCACGCCCGGTGAGGGCGGCAGCAGGTTCGCGCGCTTGCGGATCGCGATGTAGTCGGGCTTCCAGCCGCGCGCGGCGAGCGTCGCCATGGCGTCGAGTTCGAGCTGCTGGAAGTCGCGGCGGCCCGACAGCACCGACTCGCGGATCGCGCGCAGCACGCCCGCCAGTTGCGGCGCCTCGGCGCGCTCGGCTTCCGTAAGGTAGCGGTTGCGCGAGCTGAGCGCGAGGCCGTCGGTGTCGCGCACGGTTTCGGCGGCGATCACTTCGGTCGGCAGCGCGAACTGGTTGCACATCGCGCGCACGATCATGAGCTGCTGGTAGTCCTTCTTGCCGAACACGGCCACGCGCGGCTGCACGCACGACATCAGCTTCATGACGACCGTGCACACGCCTTCGAAGAAACCGGGGCGGAACTCGCCTTCCAGAATGTCGCCGAGATCGTGCGGCGGGCGCACGCGGTACTCCTGCGGCTGCGGATACATGTCGCGCTCGGTGGGCGCGAACAGCACGTAGACGTTTTCCTTCTGCAGCTTCTCGATGTCGTCCTGAAGCGTGCGCGGATACTTGTCGAAGTCCTCGTTCGGGCCGAACTGCAGCCGGTTGACGAAGATACTCGCCACGACCGGGTCGCCGTGCTGGCGTGCGAGGCGCATCAGCGAGAGATGGCCTTCGTGCAGGTTGCCCATGGTCGGCACGAACGCCGTGCGGTTTTGGCCGCGCAACTGGTCGCGCAATTCCTGAATCGAGCTGATGACTTTCATGGTCGGATGCTTTATGCCTCGCGCGGGGGCAAGACTTGGGTTGCACGGCCGCAAGCCAGAGACCCGGACGAAGGGCCGCGAGCGGACGTTGCGCGCCCGGTCCGCGCGAGTGGCGCGGTGCCCCGTATATGGGACGAGACCGGGCAGGCGCGGGCGATTGTAGTGGATTTGTGAATGCGGCGCACCCGCCTCGGGTAGGGGCTTGTCCTGACGTTCCGCTGTGCGGCCCTTTGGAGGTTCCCGCGCGATGCGGTCCTATTTACTGCCTTCGCTGCGCGCGGACCCGGGCAAGGCCCGGCCGGGGATCAGGCGGGCAAATACGCGAGCCGCACGTAAATCGGCGCGAACGGTTCGGGCTGGGTGATCTCGATGAGCGATTCGCGCGACAGCTCCAGCATGGCGATGAAGTTCACGACCACGACGGGCACGCCGCGCGTAGTGTCGAACAGCTCGGAAAATTCCATGAAGCGCTCGCCCTGGAGCCGGCGCAGGATGATGCTCATGTGCTCGCGCACCGAGAGCTCCTCGCGCGAGATCTTGTGATGCTGGACGAGCTTCGCGCGCTTGATGACGTCGGCCCACGCGGCGCGCAGGTCGTTGCTGTCCACGTCGGGGAAGCGCGGCGTGATGCTCTGCTCGATGTAGACCTCGGCGCGCAGGAAGTCGCGCCCGAGCTGCGGCAACTGGTCCAGGCGCTGGGCGGCGAGCTTCATCTGCTCGTATTCGAGCAGGCGGCGCACGAGTTCGGCGCGCGGGTCCTCGGCTTCCTCGCCGGTGTCGGCCTTCTTGACCGGCAGCAGCATGCGCGACTTGATCTCGATGAGCATGGCCGCCATCAACAGATATTCGGCCGCGAGTTCGAGGTTGGTCTTGCGCAGTTGCTCGACATAGCCGAGGTACTGGGTCGTGACCTCCGCCATCGGGATGTCGAGGACGTTGAAGTTCTGCTTGCGGATGAGGTACAGCAGCAGGTCGAGCGGACCTTCGAAGGTCTCGAGGAAGACTTCGAGCGCGTCCGGCGGGATGTAGAGGTCCTGCGGGAGCTTGAAGAGCGGCTCGCCGTAAAGGCGTGCGAACGCGACGCCGTCGACCGTGTCGGGCGTCGAGTCGGTTGCGGGTGTGGTCAGCGCCTCACCGGGCGTTTGCCCGGCAGCGTGGCCCGCGTGACTGGCCGCGTGCTCGCCCGCTGGCGGCGCGCCGGCCCCGTCGGCCTCGGCCATCAGAAGTTCTGGTAGTAGACGTAAGACGTCTGCTTCACGCGCGAAGCCTGCTGGCGCTCGCGCTCGTCGAGGTCGATCGGCTGCTTGTCCCACAGGAGCGCGCGGCCCTTGCGTTGCTGTTCTTCGAGCTGCGGCTTTTGCTGCTTGAGCTGGTTGATGAACTGCGTGATGTCCGATTGATACATGGCTGACGTCCGTCCAGTAAGGCGGGGCGCCTGATTGCGCCGCGCCGCTAATTCTGTCGGCGGCAATTTTACCGCAAGCCAACGCCGCGGAACATCCGCCCGGGCGGAACGCGTTGGCCATCCCCTCGGCCGCCCCGCGCGCGCCATAGGTCCGGCCGCGCCCGCCGTTGTGGCACGCTTTGCACCTCCTCCTGGGGTTTTGACGCGCCGATGTGGTGAAATAACGCGTTTGCGCCCGTTGCCGCTTCCCGTGCCGCCCTGCGCGCGAGCGGTGCAACCGGTGGCAACCAGTTCTACGACGGCAGGAGGTGGCGTTTGGCGGGATGGGTGATCGAAGCATTGAGCGCACGGCGGCGCCCCTCGCGGGCGGCGCGGCCACGGCTCGCCGCGTGCCTGATCGTGTGCCTCGCCGTGTGCTCCGCTGTGGCACCGCCCGCCCGGGCCGACATCCTGACCACCTTCCTGCCGTGGATGCGCCCGCGCACCTACTACGACGTCGATATCCAGGCCACCCCGCGCGATCTGCGCAAGCTGCTCGAGGCGCACCTCGACATTGCGCGCTTTGCCACGCGCGCCGACGTGAACGAGGACCAGTTCGAGTTTCTCGTGACCGCGACGCCGCAACAGGTGCGCGACCTCGCCTCGACGGCGGGCTATTTCACGCCGGTCGTGCGCACCGATGTGCGCACGATCGACGGCAGGCGGCACGTGCGGGTGAGCGTCGATCCGGGGCCGCGCACCACGATTTCGTCGGTGAAACTCGTCTTTCGCGGTCCGGTCCTCACGGAAGACCCGGCGCAGGAGAACACCGCGCGCTTCGCGTTCTCGCTGCACGAAGGCGACGCCTTTACGCAGTCGGGCTGGGACGACGCCAAGAACGGCTCGCTCAAGGCGCTGCAGGCGCGCCGCTACCTTGGCGCGAAGATTACGTTTTCGGAGGCGCGGGTCGATCCGCTCAGGCACGACGCGCAACTTTCCGTAACGTTCGACAGCGGGCCGACCTTTACGCTGGGCAAGCTCGATGTTTCGGGGCCGCGGCGCTATCCGGGCTACATCATCGACAACGTGAATCCGCTTTCGCCGGGCGAAATCTACGACCTGAAGCGCGTGGCCGAACTGCAGCGCCAGGTGCAGAACACGCCGTACTACGCGAGCGTGGCGATCGACGTCGACGCGAACACGCAAAAGCCGCTCGAGACGCCCGTGCACGTGAAGGTGAGCGAGTTCCCGTACAACAACTTCCGCGGCGGCGTGGGTTATTCGACCGATACCGGCGCGCATGTCCAGGGCTCCTACACCTACCTGAACACGTTCGGGGCGGCGTGGCCGTTCCAGGTACAGGGGCGGCTCGACCAGATCCAGAAGTTCGGTCAGGTCCAGCTTTCGATGCCGCCGGGCCCGCGCGCCTGGACCAACAGCCTCGTCGCGTCTTACACCACCACCGACGTCTCGGACACCAACATCTATAGCGCGCGCGTCGGGGTGCAGCGCACGCGCACCTCGCAGAACATCGACTATGCGTACGCGCTGATGTTCTACGACGACCGACTTACGCAGAACGTGGGGCCGTCCTCGCGGGCCTATGCGCTCGTGCCGACCTGGGGCTGGACCCGCCGCAACGTCGACGACCCGCTCTTTCCGCGCTCGGGCAACATCATCCGCGTGGAGGCGGGCCTCGCGCTCAAGAACGCGGGCGCCGAGCAAAGCTTCTTTCGCGCCTACATGCGCGGCCAGCAATACCTGCCGATCGGCCACAGCGACATCATGGTGTTCCGCGCGGAACTGGGCGGCGTGTTCACGGGCGGCCCGTCGAGCGGCATCCCCGCGTCGCTGCTGTTCCGTGCGGGCGGCTCGAACTCGGTACGCGGCTACTCGTTCCAGAGCATCGGTAACGACCAGTCGGGCTCGATCCTGCCGACCAAGTATCTCGTCACCGGCTCGGCCGAGTACCAACACTGGTTCAGCCACGACTGGGGCGGCGCGGCGTTCTTCGACGTCGGCACCGCGACCGACACCTGGGGCGAAAAGCAGTTCGATCCGGGCGCGGGTATCGGCGCGCGCTGGCGCAGCCCCGTCGGGCCGGTCAACCTCGATCTCGCCTATGGGTTTCGCACTCACAGCGTGCGGCCTTATCTGACACTCGGGATCGCCTTCTGATGATGACGTGCTCGCTGCTCCGCTTCGCAACGCCTCCTGCGCCGCACGGCGAGGGGGCCGCATGAGCGCGCGCCGTTTTGCTGCGGTGGCATGGCTGCCGGCCACGTTCGCGGTGCCGCCGGAAGAAGCTGGCCGCAGCCCGGAAGATGAAGCGCGCAGCGAAGCCGGCGGCCATGGAGGACATGGCGGCGACGGCGGCGCGGGCGGCGACGGTGCGCCGCCGCGCCGCCGCGGGCCGCGGCTCTGGAAGGCGCTTGCCTGGGCGATCGTCGTGCCGGTGCTGCTCGTCGGGCTCGTCGCCGGCTTGCTCTATGGCGTGCTGACCACCGAGCGCGGCACGGCCTACGCGTGGCGCGCGGCGGTCAGGCTGCTCGACGGCAAGCTCGCGGGCCGGTTCGAAGGCGGCACGCTCGCGAGCGGTGTGCGCTTTTCCAACGTGAGCTGGCGCGGCACGGACGGCACCACGCTCAAGGTCGACCGCATCGGCGGCCAATGGGAGCTGCAGGGCTTCGGCCAGCAACCGTGGCGCTTCGTGGTGGACTACCTGCATGCCGGCGACATCGAGATGCGCGTCGTGCCGTCGCACGAGCCTTCCTCGCCCATGAAGCTGCCGGAAAACCTGCAGCTGCCGCTCGGGCTCGAGATCCGCGACCTGCAGGTGGACAAGCTCACGGTGCACGAAGGCACCTCGACCAACGAGTTCTCGCACTTCCAGTTCCACGGCCGCAGCGACGGCCGCCATCACGAGGCCGCCATCGAGCATCTCGACACGCCCTTTGGCGCAGTGAGCGCCGAGGCGAAGCTCGACGGCGTGCGGCCGTTCGCGCTCACGGGCGACCTGGGCTACTCCGGCAAGGTGAACGGCGAAGACGTGCAGGTGAGCGCAAACCTCGCCGGCTCGCTCGAGGCGCTCACGGCCGATGTCGAGGCGAGCGGCATGAAGCTCACCGGCCGCGCGCATGTGGAGGCCACGCCGTTCGCTGCCGTGCCGCTGCAGCGCGTCACGCTCGCGTTCGATCATGTCAATCCGCAGGCGTTTGCGCCAGGCGCGCCGTTCGCCGACCTCGCGGTGCGTGCGCAGTTGCAGCCGGTGCCGGGCGGCGCGGCGGGCGTGCCGGCGGCGCTCGCAGCGGTGGCTTCGGGCGCGGCTGCGGTGTCGGGCGTGACGCCGGCTTCCGTGCCCGCGCCGGCATCGGCGCCTGCGGGCGGGGCGATGCCCGATGCGGCGCGCGCGCGCAGCAATGTGGCGGGCTTCACGGTGGCGGGCGCGGTCTCGATCGTGAACGCGAAGCCGGGCGCCATCGACGAAAAGCTGCTGCCGCTCATCGACGCCCACGCCGACGTCGTGCTCGACGCGAAGACGCAGCGCATCCCGAGGCTTGCCGTGCGTCTCGTGAAGAACGCGACGATCACCGGCGGCGGCACGATCAGCGGGCGCGACGGGCGTTTCGATCTGAAGGTGGCCGGGCTCGACCTCAACGCGATCCAGTCGAGCGTGCGCGCCACGCAATTCGCGGGGCCGGTCGGCGTGCGGCTGAATGGCGACGTCCAAAGCGTCACGCTCGATCTCGCCGACCCCAAGGCGGCGCTGCGCGTGCAGGGCAAGATCACGCAGGACCCCGCGCGACTGTCGCTCAACGATGTGCGGCTGACTTCCGGCGCGGGGCGCATCGACCTGTCGGGTGCGCTCAAGCACGACGCCAGTTCGACCTATCAACTCAAGGCGGTGCTGACCAATTTCGATCCGCTGTCGCTCACGTCGCAAACACCGGCGCGCACGGCCGCGAAAACTCCAGCGCCAGCCGCCCGGCCGCGGCCTGCAGCCCAACCCGCCGCCGACGCGCTCAACCCGCAACGCAATCTCGCGCTCAATCCGGCGCTGAACCCGTCGCTCAATCCCGCGCAATCGGGCGAGCAGGCCGCCGAGCAAAAGCGCGTGGAGAACGCCAAGCAGACCGAGCGGGGCGGGGCGGCCCAGCACGAGGCGAAGCCGCGAGCCGCCACGCGTCCCGCGGCCCGGCGCATCGAAGCGCGCGTGAACGGCACGCTCAATGCGAGCGGCACGCTCGCGCCCACCTTCACGACGCGGGCCGAGTTCAAGCTCGGCCCGAGCGTCTACGACGACTTGCCGCTCACGGGCGAGGGCCTCATCCAGCTGGCGGGCTCGCGGATTCTGCCAAGCCGCGCGAACCTCTCGGTCGCGGGCAATACCGTGGATCTGCAAGGCAGCTTCGGCGCGCGTGGCGACCGCTTGCGCTTTCGCGTGGATGCGCCACAGCTCGACCGGCTCGGCTTTGGCATCGCGGGCCAGCTCGCGGCGAACGGCGACGTGACGGGCACCTTCGCACATCCCGACGTCTCGCTCGACTACAAGGCCGACCACGTGGTGTTCGGCGATAACCGCGTCGGCCATGCCGAGGGCCGGGCGCTCGCGCGCGACGGCGCGAACGGCGCGCTCGCCTTCAGCACCGACGCGAGCGACATCGCCGTGGCGGGCGTCGATATCACGACGCTCACCGCGCGCCTCGACGGCACGCGCGCGAAGCACACGCTCACCGCGAGCGCGAAGGGCAAGGTCCAGGGCCAGCCGATCGACTTCGTGGCGGCGGCCAACGGGGGCCTCCAGGACACGCGCGAGGGCACGCGCTGGAACGGCACGGTGACGCAACTCGAAAACCGCGGCGTGCCCGGCGTGAAGCTGCAGTCGCCTCTCACCGTGAGCGCGGGCCCCGGCAAGGTCACGCTCGGCGCGACGCGTATCACGGGGGAAGGCGCGTCGCTCGACCTGAAATCGTTCGACCTCGACCATGGCCGCATCCGTTCGGCGGGCACGCTCACCAACGTGTCGCTTGCACGCATCATGCAAATCCGGCAGCAGTTCACGGGCGTACCGTCCACGCTCAGGACCGACCTGATCTTCGACGGCGACTGGGACTTCGCTGTCGGCGCGACGGCCACCGGCTACGTGCAGATCAAGCGCCGCTCGGGCGACATTACGACCGAGGTCGGCCGCGGCTTTGCCTCGCTCGGCGTGGGCGACCTCAACGTGCGCGCGGCCTTCAGCGGCGGCAACCGCCTCACGCTCACGGCGCATGCGCAGGCGAACCGCGTGGGCGTGCTCGACATCGACGCCTACACGACGCTCATGCCGCGCGACGGCATCCTCACCGTCGCGGACGAGGCGCCGATCGGCGGCACCATCAAGGCGAACGTGCCCTCGCTCCGGAACACGGGCGGCATGCTCGGCCCCACTTACCTGCTCGACGGCCATCTCGCGCTGCAGCTTGCGCTCGGCGGCACGGTCGCGAAGCCGAATCTCACGGGCTCGCTGGTCGGCGACGGCATCTCGGCCACCGTGGTCGACCAGGGCGTGGAGTTGAAGGACGGCGTGATACGCATCGCGCTCTCGCAGAACCTGGTCGACTTCCAGCAGGTGGAGTTCCACGGCGCGACGAGCGGCACGCTGCGCGCAAAAGGCCAGGTGCGGCTCGACAACGCCGAGCCCGATCTCACCGCGAGCATCGTCGCCGACAAGCTCGAGCTTTTCGCTTCGCCCGACCGCAAGCTGTCGCTTTCCGGCAGCGCGAGCATCGCCAACGGCGGGCATCTGGGCGGCATGCAGATCGACGGCAAGTTCACCGTCGATCACGCGCTCTTCGACATGCCCGAGTTACCAGCGCCGTCGCTCGGCGACGACGTCGTGATCGTGCGTCCCGACGGCACGACAGTGGGCGGCAGGCCGCCCATCGAAGAAACGGCGTCGACCAGGCCGGCGCCGCGATTTGCTCCGCGTGCAAACGTCGACATCGATCTCGGCCACGACTTCCGCTTCCGCGGGCAGGGCGCGGATCTGGGTCTGGCGGGCACGATTACGGTCAACAGTGCGCCGGACGTCCCGCTGCGCGCGGTCGGCAACGTGCGCGTGACCGAAGGCTCCACGTACACGGCGTTCGGCACCAAGCTCAATATCGAAAACGGCTTCTTCACGTTCAACGGGCCGGTGGGCAATCCGGGCATCAACATTCTCGCCATGCGGCGCAACCAGCAGGTCGAGGCGGGCGTGCAGGTCACCGGCACCGTGCAGGCGCCGTCGGTGCGGCTCGTCTCCGAGCCCAACGTGCCCGATAACGAAAAGCTCTCCTGGCTGCTGTTCGGCCACGGCACCGACCAGGGCAACAACCTCGGCCAGCAGAGCGCGATGACGACGGCGCTCGCCCTGCTCGGCAGCGCGCAAGGCAAGCGCATTGCGCAGAGCATCGGCCTCGACGAATTTTCGATCGGGCGCAGCGAGGTGGGTCTGACCGACACCGAGGTCGTCATGATCGCGAAGGCCATCAATCAGCGTCTCGTGATCGGCTATGAGCAGGGCCTGCAGTCGGCGTCGAACGCGGTGAAGGCCACGATCAACCTTTCGCGCTACTGGTCGCTCGTGGTGTACGGCGGCACCTTCAACGGCGCCGATATTCTCTATACGCGGCGTTTCGATCGGCTGCGCCGCTAGCGCCTCGAAAAGCCAGATGCAAAAAGAAACGCCCCTCGCAAGGGGCGTTTCGTATGACATCAGCGAGTGGGTATTACCTGACCCGCATGCCCGGCTTTGCGCCGCTATGCGGTTCGAGAATGTACAGACCCGGTTCGGCCTTCTCGTCGGCGGCGGAAGCCGCGAGCACCATGCCTTCGGACATGCCGAACTTCATCTTGCGCGGCGCGAGGTTCGCAACCATCACCGTGAGCTTGCCCTTGAGGTCCTCCGGCTTGTACGCCGAACGGATACCCGAGAACACGTTTCGCGTCTTTTCCTCGCCCACGTCGAGCGTGAGCTGCAGCAGCTTGTCCGACCCTTCGACGATATTGCAGTCGACGATCAGCGCCACGCGCAGGTCGATCTTCGCGAAGTCGTCGATGGAGATGACTTCCGGCGTTTCATCGGCGGCAGGCTTCTTCGCTTCCTTGGCAGCCTTCGACTTCTTGTTCGCATCCGCAGCCGCGGCGGCGGGTGCATCGGTTGCCTGCAGCGAATCGCGGTTGGCGGCAAGCAGCGCTTCGATCTGCTTCGGATCGACGCGCGTCATCAGGTGCTTGTACGCGTTGATCGGCTGTTGCGACGAAAGCGCCTTGCCGGCATCGGCCCAGGTCAGCGGCTCGATCGCGAGGAACTGCTCGACGCCTTCCGCGAGCGTCGGCAGCACCGGCTTCAGCGCGAGCGAAAGCAGGCGGAACGCTTCGAGGCTCACGCTGCAGGTCTCGTGCAGCGCCACCGGGTTGGCCGGATCCTTGGCCTGTTCCCACGGCTTGGCCGTGTCGACGTAGCCATTCACGGCGTCGGCGAGTTCCATCGTCTGGCGCAGCGCGCGGCTGTATTCGCGTGCTTCGTAGTGCGCAGCGATTTGCGCAATCGCGCCGCGCAGTTGCTCGAGCAGCGGATGGTGCATCGCGCTGTCCTGCACGCGGCCGTCGAAGCGCTTGATCAGGAAGCCCGCCGCGCGGCTTGCGATGTTGATGTACTTGCCGACGAGGTCGCTGTTCACGCGCGCCTGGAAGTCTTCGAGGTTCAGGTCGAGGTCTTCCATCGTGCTGTTGAGCTTCGCGGCGAAGTAGTAGCGCAGCCACTCGGGGTTCAGGCCCGTGGTCACATAGCTTTCCGCCGTGATGAACGTGCCGCGCGACTTCGACATCTTCGCGCCGTCCACGGTCAAAAAGCCGTGTGCGAAGACGTTGGTCGGCGTGCGGTGGCCCGAGAACTGCAGCATCGCCGGCCAGAACAGCGTATGGAAGTACAGGATGTCCTTGCCGATGAAGTGATACTGCTCCGTCTTCGAGCCGGCCTTCACCCATGCCTCGAAATCGAGGCCGCGCTTTTCGCACAGGTTCTTGAAGCTCGCGTAATAGCCCACGGGCGCATCGAGCCACACGTAGAAGTACTTGCCGGGCGCGCCCGGAATCTCGAAGCCGAAGTAGGGGGCGTCGCGCGAGATGTCCCAGTCGGCGAGCTTCGATTCGCCCGATTCGCCCAGCCATTCGCGCATCTTGTTGGTCGCTTCCGGTTGCGCGAGGCCGCTCACCCAGCCGCGCAGGAAGTCTTCGCAGCGCGGGTCCGAGAGACGGAAGAAGTAGTGCGTCGAGGTCTTGCGGATGGGCGTCGCGCCCGAGACCACCGAGTACGGATTCTTCAGGTCAGTGGGCGCGTAGGTCGAGCCGCACACCTCGCAGCTGTCGCCGTACTGGTCCTTCGCGCCGCACTTCGGGCACTCGCCCTTGATGAAGCGGTCCGGCAGGAACATGTTCTTGACCGGGTCGTAGGCCTGCTCGATGTCGCGCGTCTCGATGAAACCCGCTTCCTTGAGCGCCAGATACACCGACTCGGAGAGCACACGGTTCTCTTCGGAGTCCGTCGAGTAGTAATTGTCGAACGACACGCCGAAGCTGTCGAAGTCGCGCTTGTGCTCCTGCCACACGCGCGCGATCAGCTGCTGCGGCGTGAGGCCTTCCTTCTCCGCGCGCAGCATGACGGGCGTGCCGTGCGTGTCGTCGGCACCGACGTAGTAAACCTCGTGACCATGCATTCGCAGCGCGCGAACCCAGATGTCCGTCTGGATGTACTCGACCAGGTGGCCGATGTGGATCTGACCGTTGGCGTACGGCAGAGCAGACGTAACGAGAATCTGGCGGCGGCCGCTTTGATTGGCATGCGCGCCGGCTGCTGCGAGGTCGGTGGCGGGTGCTGACATAAGTGAGGGGAAGTCCGATGTTGCGGGGGGAAAGCGCGATTTTAGCAGGGCAGGCGCAGCGCCGTTCGGCGAGCCGGTGGACGCTCGTATGCGCAATGCCTGGATGGGGTGCGGGCCGCGAAAGTCGCGGGGTTGCTGCGACGCACAAATTGCGGCCAAAAAAAAACCGGGGCAAGATTGGCCCCGGAGCAACAACGACAAGAGGAGAATGGTGACGCGGCGGCACTGCCGCACACGTACCGTAAAGAGAGACAGCACGGCTTCCCGAGAGTTCGAAAAATTTTTCGATTCTCTGCAAGCGCGTCGAAGCAGGTTTGCGAGGGCCGTCCAGCAAGGGTTTCCGAGCGCGTGTTCGAGCGACTCCAAATGCAAACGGGGCCGCATGACTGCCGCCCCGTCAATGTGTCGCTGTTTTTCTGCGCAGTCGCCGGCACTGCGTTCCCGGCGACTGCGTTGGGCCAGCTTAGCCGCCCTGATGCTGCGACGTCGCGCGCAGGTACATTTCCACGCGGCGGTTGGCGGCGCGGCCCGCTTCGGTGTTGTTGTCGGCGATCGGTTGCGTATCGCCGCGTCCCTCCGCCGCCATGCGCTGCATCTGAATGCCGCGAGACGCGAGGTAGTTCACGACGCTCTGTGCGCGGTTGACCGACAGCGTCTGGTTGTACGCGGCGGAGCCCGTGTTATCCGTATGGCCGACCACCTGCGCAACCACTTCCGGGTTCTGCTGGAGGGTCTGCGCGACCTGGTCGAGCACCGGCGCGAACGACGGCTTGATCGCGTAGCTGCTGGTGTCGAACGTCACATTGCTCGGGATGTCGAGCTTGAGCGAGCCGTCCGGCTGCTCGGTGATCTTCGTGCCGGTGCCCTTGGTGGCGCCCGAGAGCTTGTTGTGGATGTTTTGCCAGTTGTAGCCGGTGATGCCGCCGACCAGTGCGCCCGCGCCTGCGCCGATTGCCGCGCCCTTGCCGCCGCCGAAGATGGCGCCGATCGCCGCGCCCGTGCCTGCGCCGACACCGGTGCCGACAGCCGTATTGGTGCCCTGCTGCGTCGCGCAGCCGGCGACGAGCGCGCCGGCAATGGCGAAGACGGACAGGCGAGTCAGGATTCTTGTGTTCATTTGCTTTCCTTTCTTGAGTGGAACGGACGCTGCCTGCGGCGTTCGCGGCCCCGCTTGCGAACAGGGTCTTCGAACGGTGCGCGGCGGCAGCTACTACAATGACGCCTTGAGGTTTGCGCCGCCAGGCGAAAGGCCGCTGGGTCGCGGCTTCGAGACCGCCTGGTCGGCATACAAAATCGATGCTGCCGCGAAGCGTGCCCTTTCGGGCAATTTTGCGCAATGCAGCTTAACAATTTCTTTCGATTTCCGGCGCGTAGGCGATCAGTCCTCACTCGGATCGGCGCTAACGCAGACCGGCATTCTCCCCACGGAGTTTCAATGAGCATAGATCGGGCTTTGGTCGACGCCGCGCTCGCGGCCTTGACGGACGCGAACACGGGGCATCCCTACACGGTGGCCAAGGGCGTGCGCAACGTGACCGTCGATGGCGATACGGTCGGCGTCGAGATCGTGCTCGGCTATCCGGCGAAGAGCCAGTTCGACGCGGTGCGCGCGCAGGTCGAAGCGGCGCTTGCCGCCGTGCCGGGCGTGAAGGCGAGCCGCGTCGCGGTCAGAAGCGAGATTACCGCGCATACGGTGCAACGCGGCGTGAAGCTGCTGCCCAACGTGAAGAACATCGTCGCCGTGGCCTCGGGCAAGGGCGGCGTGGGCAAGAGCACGACCGCCGTGAATCTCGCGCTCGCGCTCGCCGCCGAAGGCGCTTCGGTCGGCGTGCTCGACGCGGACATCTACGGCCCTTCGCTGCCGATGATGCTCGGCATCGAAGGCCGCCCCGAATCGCCCGACGGGCAGTCGATGAATCCGCTCGAAGGCCACGGCGTGCAGGCCAACTCGATCGGCTTTCTGATCGAGCAGGACAACCCGATGGTCTGGCGCGGCCCGATGGCCACTTCCGCGCTCGAGCAGCTGCTGCGTCAGACCAACTGGCGCGAGCTCGACTATCTCGTGGTCGACATGCCGCCGGGCACCGGCGACATCCAGCTCACGCTCTCGCAGCGCGTGCCCGTCACGGGCGCCGTGATCGTCACGACGCCGCAGGACATCGCGCTGCTCGACGCGAAGAAGGGCCTCAAGATGTTCGAGAAGGTAGGCATTCCGATTCTCGGCATCGTCGAGAACATGGCCGTGCATATCTGCTCGAACTGCGGCCACGCCGAGCATATTTTCGGCGCGGGCGGCGGCGAGCGCATGGCCAAGGAGTACGGCGTGGAAGTGCTCGGCAGCCTGCCGCTCGACATCGCCATTCGCGAGCAGGCCGATTCGGGCAACCCCACCGTGGTGGCCGCACCCGAGGGGCCGGTGGCGGCAACCTATCGCGCGATCGCGCGGCGCGTGGCGATCCAGATCGCCGAGCGCGCCCGCGACATGACCTCGAAGTTCCCGACCATCGTCGTGCAGAACACCTGAGCGCCGGTGCGGCCGCAGCGCTCGTGCGGCGCCCCGCGCATGGGGACAGATAGGCGCGCGCCGCGCCGCCTGCGCGGTATCATGTGGGCTTCATCGGGTCCGGTATGGCGGCAGCAACGGGGCTGCCGCCGCCCGGCAAGAGGATCGCATGGATAAAGGACACGACAGGCAAGCGGGGAATGCGCAGGTCGTCAGGATGATCGCCCTCGTCACGCTCTGCGGCTGCGCGCTGCTGGCGGGCTGCACGAGCTTCATGGGGCAGCAGGAGAAGCGCGCGGTCGCACAGTTGCTGCCCACTGTCGGCAGCCAGGTGCGCGGCACGGTTTCGTTCGTCGAACATTCGGACGGCGTGCAGGTGAGCTACAACCTCGCGGGCCTGCAGCCCGACAGCGATCACGCATTGCAGGTGCACGAGCGCGGCGACTGCAACGCCACCGACGCCTCGAGCGCCGGCGCCGTGTTCGCGCCCGCCGCGGAGCGCCTGAAGCCCGGCGCGCGCGTGGAAGGCGACCTCGGCAATATCCATGCGGATTCGAACGGCGTGGCGTCGGGCTTTATCGTCGCCCCCGACGTCTCGCTCGACGGCGTGCGCTCCGTCCTGCAACGCGCGGTGATCGTGCACCGGGACGCCATCGACCCCTACGCGTACCCGCAGCGCGGCACGGGCCCGGCGCTCGCCTGCGGCCTGATCCGCGCCCAGTGAGCGCGGCGTTGGCCCCGGCGCGAAACGCAGTTCCAGGCATGGCGATCCACATCGCGTAAAATAGGCGCCTTTCGCACGCGGCGCGCGCCCGGTGGGTCCGTCCGCATGCTTTCCCGACCCGAATTTCTCGTCAAGTAGCGAACATGGCAATCAAGTCCGACAAGTGGATCCGGCGCATGGCCGAAGAGCAGAAGATGATCGAGCCGTTCGTGCGCGATCAGGTCCGTATGTCGGAAGACGGCCGCAAGATCGTGAGCTACGGCACCTCGAGCTACGGCTACGACATCCGCTGCGCCGACGAATTCAAGATCTTCACGAACATCAATTCGACCATCGTCGATCCGAAGAACTTCGACGAAAAATCGTTCGTGGACTTCAAGGGCGACGTCTGTATCATCCCGCCCAATTCGTTCGCGCTGGCGCGCACGGTCGAGTATTTCCGCATTCCGCGCAACGTCCTGACGGTGTGTCTGGGCAAGTCGACCTACGCGCGCTGCGGGATCATCGTGAACGTCACGCCGTTCGAGCCCGAGTGGGAAGGGTATGTCACGCTCGAATTCTCAAATACGACACCTTTGCCTGCGAAAATCTACGCGAACGAAGGGGTGGCGCAAGTGCTGTTCTTCGAAAGCGACGAGATCTGCGAGGTCTCGTACGCGGATCGCGGCGGCAAGTATCAAGGCCAGCACGGCGTCACCCTGCCGAAGACCTGAGTTCCAGCGCACAACACTACCGGATTCAACGACATACGGGGACCGCTGCGCGTCATATGCAGCGGTCGTTTCTTTTGGAGAATCGCCCATGAAGTTTCGTTTTCCCGTCGTCATCATCGACGAAGACTTTCGCTCCGAGAACATCTCGGGTTCCGGCATCCGCGCGCTCGCCGAAGCCATCGAGAAAGAGGGCGCGGAAGTCCTCGGGCTGACGAGCTACGGCGACCTCACGTCGTTCGCGCAGCAGTCGAGCCGCGCCGCGTGCTTCATCCTCTCGATCGACGACGACGAGCTGCTGCCCTACGTCGAAGGCTCGGACGAGGAAGCGCCCGAGCACGCGCCCGCCATCGTCGCGCTGCGCGCGTTCATGGAAGCGGTGCGCAAGCGCAACTCGGACATCCCCATTTTCCTGTACGGCGAGACGCGTACCTCGCGCCATCTGCCCAACGACATCCTGCGCGAGCTGCACGGCTTCATCCACATGTTCGAGGACACGCCGGAGTTCGTCGCGCGCCACGTGATTCGCGAAGCGCGCGTGTATCTCGACGCGCTCGCGCCGCCGTTCTTCAAGGAACTCGTCAAGTACGCCGACGAAGGTTCGTACTCGTGGCACTGCCCGGGTCACTCGGGCGGCGTCGCTTTCCTGAAGAATCCGCTCGGCCAGATGTTCCACCAGTTCTTCGGCGAAAACATGCTGCGCGCCGACGTCTGCAATGCGGTCGAGGAACTCGGCCAGCTGCTCGATCACACCGGCCCGGTCGCGGCCTCGGAGCGCAACGCGGCGCGCATCTTCAGCGCGGACCACGTGTTCTTCGTGACCAACGGCACGTCCACGTCGAACAAGATCGTCTGGCACGCAACGGTCGCGCCCGGCGACATCGTGCTGGTCGACCGCAACTGCCACAAATCGATCCTGCACGCGATCACGATGACGGGCGCGATTCCCGTGTTCCTCACGCCGACGCGCAACAACTTCGGCATCATCGGCCCGATTCCGCGCGACGAGTTCAAGCCGGAAAACATCCGCAAGAAGATCGAGGCGAATCCGTTCGCCCGTGAGGCGCTCGCAAAGAATCCGAACGTGAAGCCGCGCATTCTGACGATCACGCAGAGCACGTACGACGGCGTGGTCTACAACGTCGAGATGATCAAGGATCTGCTCGGCGACATGCTCGACACGCTGCACTTCGACGAAGCCTGGCTGCCGCACGCCGAATTCCACGAGTTCTATCAGGACATGCACGCGATCGGCGCGGGCCGTCCGCGTACCAAGGCGCTGGTGTTCGCGACGCACTCGACGCACAAGCTGCTCGCCGGCATCTCGCAGGCCTCGCAGATCGTCGTGCAGGATTCGGAAGACAGCGCGTTCGATCGCCACCGCTTCAACGAGGCGTATCTGATGCACACGTCCACGTCGCCGCAATACGCGATCATCGCGTCGTGCGACGTGGCCGCCGCGATGATGGAAGCGCCGGGCGGCCCGGCACTGGTGGAAGAGTCGATCGCCGAAGCGCTCGACTTCCGCCGCGCCATGCGCAAGGTGGACGCCGAGTACGGCGACGACTGGTTCTTCCAGGTCTGGGGCCCGGACGAGCTGGCCGAAGAAGGCATCGGCTCGCGCGAAGACTGGATGCTGCGCCCGAACGACCACTGGCACGGCTTCGGCGCGCTGGCGGAAGGCTTCAACATGCTGGACCCGATCAAGGCGACCATCGTCACGCCGGGTCTGGACGTGGACGGCGAATTCGGCGAGACCGGCATTCCCGCCGCGATCGTGACGAAGTACCTGGCCGAGCACGGCATCATCGTCGAGAAGACGGGGCTGTACTCGTTCTTCATCATGTTCACGATCGGCATCACGAAGGGTCGCTGGAACTCGATGGTGACCGAGCTCCAGCAGTTCAAGGACGACTACGACAACAACCAGCCGCTCTGGCGCGTGCTGCCCGAATTCGTCGCGCAGCATCCGATGTACGAGCGCGTGGGCCTGCGCGACCTGTGCCAGCAGATCCACAGCGTCTACCGTGCCAACGATATCGCGCGCCTCACGACCGAGATGTACCTCTCGAGCATGGAGCCTGCGATGAAGCCGTCGGATGCATTCGCGAAGCTCGCCCACCGCGAGATCGACCGCGTGCCTGTCGACGAACTCGAAGGCCGCGTCACGTCGATCCTGCTCACGCCGTATCCGCCGGGTATTCCGCTGCTGATTCCGGGCGAGCGCTTCAACAAGACGATCGTGAATTATCTGAAGTTCGCGCGCGAGTTCAATGAGCGCTTCCCGGGCTTCCATACCGACATCCACGGGCTCGTGGGCGAGACCATCAACGGCCGCATCGAGTATTTCGTGGATTGCGTGCGCGACTGAACGCGCGAGGGGAGGGGATGTTGGATGGTTCTTCGGCGCGGCTAGCGCGTTATTTTGCTGCGATGGTGTCGACGCTGTCGGTGATTTCGACCGCCACGGTGCTGTTCGCCGTGGCACCGGCGGCGCGCGCCGAGGTCGCGGCGGCCGATCCGATCGATACGGCCATGCGCACCTGTCTCGCGCGCGCGGACCGGTCGTCGACGGCTGGCCAGATCCAGTGCATGGACGACGCGCGCACCGCATGGCGCAAGGCCGCCGACAACGCGCTCGCGCAACTGCTCGCGAAGCTGCCGGCCGCGCAGCAAAAGCGCTGGCAACTGAGCCAGCAGAAGTGGGTGGCCTGGCGCGACGCCGAGGACACCATGCTCGGCGCCGCATTCGCGACCACGAGCGGCAGCACCTACCAGCTCTACGAGGCGGACATGCGCCTGCAGCCGGTGCGCGATCGCGCGCTCGCGCTGCGCACCCAGGCGACGACCTACGACGGCGACGCGCCGAAGGTGCGCGCCTGCAGCGCCGATGCGCGCTGCGAGCACGTGAGCTATGACCTCAATCGCTACTACCGTCAGCTCTATGCGCGCATACCGAAGCACGCCCGGCCTACGGTTGCACGCGCACAAAGCGACTGGCGCGCGTATCGCGACGCGACCACGCCGCTCATCGACGAGCATGCGCGACTCGATCTGCTAGGCGGGCGCCTCGCGACCTTGAAGCGCCTCGCCGAAACGGTGAACAACCACTGAGGCTGCGCCTTCAGTCGAGGATGAACTGCTCCGGCGCGCGCGCCGGCAGCGCAGTCGGCTCGCCCATCAGGTCGTGCAACGCGACTTCGATGCCGGTCGACATCAGGTTGAGCGCGAGGTCGTTGTCTTCGGTGCCGAACGGGTCTTCGAGCTGCGAGGCGATCGCCTCGTGGGCCATGAACGCGTAGGCCACGAACACGGCGAAGATCGGCGTCAAACCGCCGATGCTGTCGACGAGGCCGAACGGCAGCATCGCGCAGAAGAAGTACACGGTGCGATGAATCATCACCGTATAGGCGAACGGCAGCGGCGTGGAGACGATGCGCTCGCACCCGCCGATCACATCCGAAATGCCATTGAGATTATGTTCGAACGCGAGCACCGCGTAGCCGTCGAGGCGGCCTTCGCGCGTCTCGCGCTGGACCCATTCCGAAGCGCACAGCAGGAGCGTGGCCGGGCGGTAGCGCGCCGCCATCACGCGCGCGAACAGCGCGGGCGCCAGGCGCGACTCGAGATCGGCGCGCGGGTCGGTGTTGCGCAGTTGATGGCGCAGCGCATGCGGCAGCGCAGCGAGCAGACCGGCCAGTTCGCTCGCCCGCTCGCGTGTTGCCGCTTCGTCGCCGCTGCGCGGGAGCGTCAGCGCCTGGCGCACCAGCGAGCGCGTCTCATTGAGCATTTGCCCCCAGAGCTTGCGGCCCTCCCAATAGCGGTCGTAGCTCGCGCTGTTGCGAAAGCCGAGAAACACCGCGAGCGCAATACCGATCAGCGAGAACGGCACGGTGCTCAGGTTGACCGTGAGCTTGAGGATGTGATCGTGCGCGGCCACTGCGATGATCGACAGTACCAGCACGATGAAGAGGCGCGGCAGAAGTTGCGGCAGCACGGAGCCGCGCCACGCGAGCAGCATGCGGAACCAGTGGAGGTGAGGGCGGACGATCATGGGGCAGGTGTTGGGGGCGAAGACGAAACCTGACGGAGCAAGTCGTCAGTATGGCGCGGGATCGTAGGCCATGACGCGCGGCTGCCGGGCGCACACTTCCGGCATTTTGCTGCGGGTACAGCGCGCTGTCATGTGTGTCCTCATGGGCATGGTCACCTTGTGCGCCGCCCAAAAGCAAACCGGGCGCGCGACGTTGTCCGTCGCGCGCCCGGTTGGGCTTTAGACTGCGAGCGTTTTCCGCCCGTTGCGCTGCGCTTACTTGAGCGCCGCGCGCGCCGCCGCGATGGCCGCACGCACCTGCTCGGGCGCGGTGCCGCCCGGGTGGTTGCGCGCCGAGACCGAGCCTTCGAGCGTCAGCACTGCGAACACGTCTTCGGCCAGCAGGTTCGACACGGCCGGCAGTTCGCGGCGCATCTCGTCGAGCGTGAGGTCGGCCAGATCGCAGTTGCGGTCCACGCAGATCCGCACCGCGTGCGCCACGGCTTCGTGCGCGTCGCGGAACGGCAGGCCCTTCTTGACGAGGTAGTCGGCCAGATCCGTGGCCGTGGAGAAGCCCTGCAGCGCCGCCGCGCGCATCGCCTGCTCCTTGACCGTGATGCCCGCGACCATCTCCGCGAAGATGCGCAGCGTGTCTGCCACGGTATCGACCGTGTCGAACAGCGGCTCCTTGTCTTCCTGGTTGTCCTTGTTGTAGGCGAGCGGCTGGCCTTTCATGAGCGTGAGGAGCGCCATGAGATGGCCGTTCACGCGGCCGGTCTTGCCGCGCGCGAGTTCCGGCACGTCCGGGTTCTTCTTTTGCGGCATGATCGACGAGCCCGTGCAGAAGCGGTCGGCCAGATCGATGAAGCCCACGCGCGGGCTCATCCACAGCACCAGCTCTTCCGAGAAGCGCGAGACGTGCGTCATCACCAGCGCGGCCGCCGCCGTGAATTCGATGGCGAAGTCGCGATCGGACACGGCGTCGAGCGAGTTTGCGCAGATGCCGTCGAAGCCCAGCGTCTTCGCCACGGCGAAGCGGTCTACGGAAAAGCTCGTGCCCGCGAGCGCCGCCGCGCCGAGCGGCAGACGGTTCACGCGCTTGCGGCAGTCCACCATGCGCTCGGCGTCCCGCGTGAACATTTCCACATAGGCGAGCAGGTGATGGCCGAAGGTGACCGGCTGCGCCACTTGCAGGTGCGTGAAGCCAGGCATGATCGTGCCCGAGTGCTGTTCAGCGAGGTCGAGCAGCGCGCCGCGCAGGTCGCCGAGCAAGCCGCCGATGCGGTCGATCTCGCCGCGCAGCCACAGGCGGATGTCGGTCGCGACCTGGTCGTTGCGCGAGCGGCCCGTGTGCAGGCGCTTGCCCGCATCGCCGATCAGGGCGGTCAGGCGCGCTTCGATGTTCAGGTGCACGTCTTCGAGGTCGAGCAGCCATTCGAATTCGCCGCGCTCGATCTCGCCCTTGATCTTCGCCATGCCGCCCTCGATGGCGGCGAGGTCGTCGGCGGAGATGATCTTCTGCGCGGCCAGCATCGATGCATGCGCGAGCGAGCCCTCGATATCGACGAGCGCGAGGCGCTTGTCGAAGAAGACCGACGACGTGTAGCGCTTGACCAGCTCCGACATGGGTTCGGAGAAGCGAGCCGACCAGGCTTCGCCTTTTTTGTGCAGTTGGGACGTCATGGTGATGGGGCGTGAACGAGCAAGCGGTGAGAAGGCGTGCCGCGCGGCGCATTGCGCTGCATTGCGTCAAGCACGGCGGGAAAGAACTCGATTTTAACATTGGCGCTCTGCCGCAACGCCGCCAGGCGGCCCGCGCCGCTCAGAGCCGCACCAGCACCACGAGCTTGAGATCTTCGCGATGCGCGGGCTTGAAGGTGATCTGGTCGCAGGCGATGCGGCCGTGGCGCGGATGGTTGAACTCGCGCCGGCCGCCCTCGCGCTCGAACACGTCCTGCGAGGCCCAGAAGCGCGCGAAGTCGTCGCTCGCGGCGATCAGCGAGTCGATCAGCGCGCGCGTGGGCGCGTCGTTGAGGTGGCGGATGGAGTCGGCGCGGAACTCGGCGGCCAGGCGCCGCGCGCGCGTTTCCCAGTCCACGATCAGCTCGCGCCCGAGCGGCTCGGTGAACGTGAAGCGCAGCAGGTTGCGGTCGTGCTCGCCGTCGAGCCAGCCCGTGAAGAGGTCCGCCGCATGCGCGTTCCAGGCGAGCGCGGTCCACTGGCGGTCGAGCACGTACGCGGGGGCGTCCACGAGCTTCACCGTTTGCAGCAGCGTGGCGGGCGCGTCCGCGGCGGTGGCCGGATCGGGCTCGGCGGGGTCGCGCTGCGCGGCCAGCTCGAACAGATAGGCGCGCTCGGCGCGCGAGAGCCGCAGTGCGACGGCGATGCGCGCGAGCGCGTCCGCCGAAGCCGAAACGGGGCGGCCCTGCTCGATCCACGTGTACCAGGTCGGGCTCACGCCGCACAGCTGTGCGACTTCCTCACGGCGCAGGCCAGGCGTGCGGCGGCGCGGGCCGGGCGGCAGGCCGACCTCCGCGGGCGAAAGACGCTCGCGATGGGCGCGGATGAATTCGCCCAGCGCGCGGGCGGGCGTTGCGTCGAGGGTTTTGCCGGCGGCGGCGGGTGAAGCCGGGGAGGGCGTATCGAGGCTCATTGGGCGTGGGGCTAGTGGCAGCGATACCAGAATAATCGCTTAACTTGTACTGGTACAAAACGGACTCTATTGTAGCGTCTGACGCGGCGACGGGCCGCCACGTCAGCCAGCCCGGAGATTGCAGACCCCTCGGCGCGCGGCGCTCGCCGCTTCGCGCCCCACATAAAGCACCGCATAAGAACCCGCAAAAGGAGCATGCGATGAAGCATCACGATCAGGTCGCCGACGCATTCGGCTCGACCGCCGCCGCCTACCTCACGAGCCAGGTCCACGCGAGCGGCGCGGATCTGGAGAACCTCGCCGCGACCTTCGCGGCCACCTGCGGCAATGCGACGGTGCTGGACATGGGCTGCGGCGCGGGCCACGCGAGCTTCGCCGTGGCGCCGCACGTGCGCGAAGTCGTGGCCTACGACATCGCTCCGCAAATGCTCGCCACGGTCGAAGCCGCCGCGAAGGAGCGCGGCTTGACGACCGTGCGCACGCAGCAGGGCGCGGCGGAAACGCTGCCGTTCGCCGACGCGAGCTTCAACTGGGCCGTGCGCCGCATGAGCGCGCACCACTGGCGCGACGTGCCGCGCGCGCTTGCCGAAGTGCACCGCGTACTCAAGCCGGGCGGCCGGCTCAAGTTCATCGACATCGCGGGCATCGACGATCCGCTTTACGACACGCATATTCAGGCGATCGAACTGTTGCGCGATGCGTCGCACATTCGCGACTACCGCGCCGACGAGTGGATCGCGATGCTCGACGCCGCCGGCTTCGACGCGAAGGTGAGCGAGCGCTGGCGCATCGCGCTCGACTTCGATTCGTGGGTCGCGCGCATGCGCACGCCGCCGGAGCGCGTGACGGCGATCCGCTCGATGTGGGAGCGCGCGCCCGATGAAGTGCGCCAATACTTCGATGTGCAGAGCGATATGTCGTTCAAGCTCGATGCACTGATGATCGAGGCGACGCGGCGCGATTGAAGTTCGCCTGAGGCAACAAAAAACGGCGTCGTGACCGCGAGGGCACGACGCCGTTTGCACCGGAGCACAGCGCGAACGCTCAACCCGTATTGCGCAGCCCCGCCGCAATCCCGTTGATCGTCAGATGAATACCGCGCCGCACGCGCGGGCTCGGGTCGCCGGCGCGATAGCGCTTGATCAGCTCCACCTGCAAGTGATTCAACGGATCGAGATACGGGAAGCGGTTCTTGATCGAACGCGCGAGCAGCGGGTTGTCGGCGAGTCGTCCGGGGGCGCCCGTGATCTCACCGAGCACCTTCGTCGTGCGCTCCCATTCGGCCACGATGCGCTCGAATACGAGCTTGCGCAGCTTCTTGTCCGCGACGAGTTGCGCGTAGCGCGAGGCCACCGCGAGGTCGGTCTTCGCGAGCGTCATGTCCATGTTCGAGAGCAGGTTCGAGAAGAACGGCCAGGTCTTGTACATCTTCTTGAACATCGCGAGACGGCGCGCGCGCTCGGCGTCGCTGCCCGCATCGTCGAGATACGAGGCCACCGCGCTGCCAAAGCCGTACCAGCCCGTGAGCAGCAGGCGGCACTGGCCCCACGAGAAGCCCCACGGAATCGCGCGCAGATCGTCGATCTTGCGGTTCTTCGGGTCCTGCAGCTTGCGCGAGGCCGGGCGGCTGCCGATGTTCAGCTCGGCGATTTCCGTGATCGGCGTGGAGGCGAAGAAGTAGTCGGTGAAGCCGGGCGTCTCGTAGACGAGCGAGCGATACGCGGCCATCGCGGCGTCGGAGAGCGATTGCATCGTCTGCTCGAACGCGGGCAGCTGGTCGGGCGCGTTGCTCGCCCCGCCCATCGGCAGCAGCGTCGCTTCGAGCGTCGCGGCGATCACCGTTTCGAGGTTGCGGCGGCCGATCTCCGGATTGCCGAACTTGCTCGCGATGACTTCGCCCTGCTCGGTCAGGCGGATCTGGCCTTCGACCGTGCCCGGCGGCTGCGAGAGGATCGCGTTGTAGGTCGGGCCGCCGCCGCGGCCCACCGTGCCGCCGCGGCCGTGGAACAGACGCAGCGTGATGCCGCGCTGCTTGTATAGCGCGACGAGCGCCAGTTCCGCACGGTACAGCTCCCAGTTCGAGGTGAGGAAGCCGCCGTCCTTGTTGCTGTCCGAGTAGCCGAGCATGATTTCCTGCTCGTTGCCCTGGTGCTCGACGATGGCGTCGATGCCGGGCAGCGCGAGCAGGTCGCGCATGATGCCCGGCGCGTGGCGCAAGTCGGGAATCGTCTCGAAGAGAGGGATCACCATCAGCGCGGCCTTCGCGGGGTCTTCCGCGTGGCCGAGGCGTCCGCTCATGAGGCCGGTTTCCTTCTGCAGCAGCATCACTTCGAGCAGGTCGGAAACCGTTTCGGTGTGCGAGATGATGTAGTTGCGCACGGCGCGCGCGCCGAACTTCTCGCGCGTCACGCGCGCCATCTCCAGCACGCCCAGCTCGCTTTTCACGAGCTCGGAATAGTCGAGGTACGGCGAGCGCAGCGTGCGCGGATCGGCGAGCTGCGCGAGCAGCACGATCTGCTTGTCTTCTTCGGAAAGCGCCGCGTAGTCGGCTTCGACACCGGCGCGCGCGAGCAGCTCCGTAATCACGGCTTCGTGGATGTCCGAACTCTGGCGCAGATCGATCGAGGCGAGATGGAAGCCGAACACGTCGACGGCGCGCATGAGCGGCGCAAGCCGCGTGGTGGCGAGCGACGCGCCGTGATGCTCGGCGAGCGAATCCATCAGGATATGCAGGTCGCGCGAGAACTCGTCGGCATCGGCATAGGGCTTGGCACGCACGGGCGCGGCGTTGCGGCCCGCGCTGCGCACGGCCACCACGCCTTCGCCCAGACGCACGCGCGCGCTCGCGGCGAGGCGCGTATATACGCCGATCAGCGCGCGGCGATACGGCTCGTCCACGCGGTGCGGCGACTGGTCGGGCGAGGCTTCGGCGAGCGCCTTCAGTTCTTCGCTTGCGCCCGCGAGCAGGTTCGACACCGAAAGCTCGGCGCCGAGGCGGTGCACTTCGTCGAGGTAATGCTGCAGGATCACCTGCGCCTGGCGCTCGCTCGCTTCTTCGAGCGTGGCGGCCGTGACGTTCGGGTTGCCGTCGCGGTCGCCGCCGATCCAGCTGCCCATCTGGAAGAACGCGGGCAGGCGCGCCGAAAGGCCGTGCTCCTTTAGCTGCGTTTCGATCTCGCTGTAAAGCGCCGGGATCTCGGTGAGGAAGGTCGTGTGGTAATACGAAAGCGCGTTTTCGATTTCGTCGCCCACGGTCAGGCGCGACTCGCGCAGCATGCGCGTTTGCCAGAGCGAGGTCACGCGCGCGCGCAGGAGCGACTCGTTGTGCTCGAGCTCGCGATGCGTGAGCGGCTGGTCGCGCTCGGCGAGCAGGCGCGCGATGTCGTGCTGCGAGTCGAGCGTGCTCTTGCGCTGCACTTCCGTGGGGTGCGCGGTGAGCACGGGGACGATCAGCGCGTCGTTGAAGAACTGCTGGAGCACCGGCGTCGCGGCCGCGCCCGCCAGTGCGAGACGTTCGAGCGAATGCGCGATGGTGCCCGCCTGCGGCGCCGAGCCCGCGAGGTCATGAATGCGGCGGCGGCGGTTGCGGTGGCGATCTTCAGCGATGTTCGCGAGATGCGAGAAGTAGCTGAACGCGCGCACGACGCTCACGGTCTGCTCGGGCGAGAGCGCGCGCAACTGCTTTTCCAGCGCGAGCGCGTCGGCGCTGTCGTCCTCGCGGCGAAAGCGCACGGCGGTCTGACGAATGGATTCCACGACGTCGAATACCGCGTCGCCTTCCTGCTCGCGCAGCACTTCGCCGAGCAGGCGGCCCAGGTAGCGGATGTCTTCGAAGAGCGGCTGGTCCTTGTCGTCGCGCGCGCGACCATTGCGCGAAGCGCCGGCGGGCGTTTTCGGAGCCTTCACCGCCTTCGTGGCCTTCGTCGCTTTTTCGGCCTTCGGCTTCTTCGCCGCCTTGACAGCCTCGGCGGCCGGTCTCGTCGTCGCGGATTTCGTGGTCTTCGTCGTTTTCGCCGGTTTCGTGGACGGCGCGGCCGATGCGGCCTTCGAAGTTGCGTTCTGCGATGCGGTGTTGCGGCGCTCTGCGCGCGCCGAGCCGGAAGACTTCACGATGTTTTCCTTGAGGCTTGCCAGGATATGGGCAGGTTAGTCGGAGAACTGCCAACTGCATGACCGCGGCGCGTGCCGGGCCGTGTACTGCGGGTGCAACCTGGAGAGGGCGGAAGGTGCCACCCTGTGCGAGCCGTGCGGATAGGGCAGAGGCGGCGCGGCTCGCCAATGGCGGTGCGCCGGGTGCAGGCCTTGCTGGAGAGTGCGCCGCTCGCGAGGGCGAGCGCAAGCCGAAGCGGCGCCGCGGCCGCGCGGGCCGCGTTTGTGCCAGCCGCATGCCAGACGCGCGCCAGTTTGCCTACGATGGGTACAGTAAGCGCCGCTGCAACGCCTGAGTCTCTTCCTTGCCGCCGCCCGCGCCCTGTCAGCCTGTCCCAGCGGGGAGGCGGTAAAAAGGGCGCGTGCTAACATTGCCTGTTATCCGATCCTGCTTTTCATCCCGTCATTCGATGTACTTGCCATGAACTCCGAGACGTTATCCGCGCCCATGCCCCGCACCCTGGTGATCGCTTCGCGGGAGAGCCGCCTCGCGATGTGGCAGGCCGAGCATGTGCAAGCTGCGCTGCACAAATTATATCCAGCCTGCGACGTGAAAATTGTTGGAATGACGACACGCGGCGATCAAATTCTCGACCGCACGCTCTCGAAGGTGGGCGGCAAGGGTCTTTTCGTCAAGGAACTGGAGCAGGCGCTGGCCGAGGGCCGCGCCGATCTCGCCGTGCACTCGCTCAAGGACGTGCCGATGGAGCTTCCGGAAGGCTTCACGCTCGCGGCCATCATGGAGCGCGAGGACCCGCGCGACGCGTTCGTCTCCAACGACTACGACTCGCTCGCCGCGTTGCCGGCGGGCAGCGTGGTGGGCACGTCGAGCCTGCGCCGCGAGTCGATGATCCGCGCGCGCTATCCGCATCTCGACGTGAAGCCGTTGCGCGGCAATCTCGACACGCGCCTCGCCAAGCTCGACCGCGGCGATTACGCGGCCATCATTCTCGCGGCGGCGGGCTTGAAGCGCCTTGGCCTCGGCGCGCGTATCCGCGCGCTCATCGAGCCCGAGGACAGCCTGCCGGCGGCGGGGCAGGGCGCGCTCGGCATCGAGATCCGCGCCGATCGCGCCGATATTGCCGCATGGCTCGCGCCGTTGCACGACGACGCCACCGCGAAGGCCGTCGAAGCCGAGCGCATGGTTTCGCGCGCACTGGGCGGCAGCTGCACGGTGCCGCTCGCGGCCTACGCGCAGTGGCACGATGGCAAGCTTGCGCTGCGCGGCACGATCGCCATGCCCGACGCGAGCCGGGTGCTCGCGGCGCAGGAGGCCACCGCGGCATCCACGCTCGACGATGCCATGGCGCTCGGCCGCCGCGTTGCCGACGACCTCATCGCGCAGGGCGCGCTCGAGATCGTGCGCGCACTCGCGGACGCGGCCCAGGCCGCCGATGGTCCGAATGCGGCGCCCGCCAGCGGCGGCGCCGCCCACAACCCTACCGGCGCGGGCGAAGGCCCGGCCTCCAGATGATGGCCGGCCCGAGGCAACCATACGGCAACCCCGACCAGCCCGACGACTGGGGCGGGCCGGGCGACGCCTCTACCGGCGCGAAGCGCGCGTCACCGGCAAGCGGCGATAACAGCCATGGTGGCAATGGCAATGGCAATGGCAATGGCAATGGCAATGGCGACGGTAAGCCATTCACCGTCGTCATGACCCGGCCGGCCGGTCAGTCGGATGGTCTGGCGGGGCGACTCGCGCAGCACGGCATGCGCACGCTCGACTTTCCGCTCATCGCCATTGCGCCCGTGACCGACGAAGCGCCGCTGCGCGCCGCGCTCGGCTCGCTCGAACGCTATGCGCTCGTCGTGTTCGTTTCGCCGAACGCCGTCGATCGCGCGTTCGCATGCTATGCCTCGGTCTCGTCGATCTGGCCGCCCGCGCTGCCCGTGGCCGTGGTCGGCCCGGCGAGCGTGGCCGCACTCGAGCGGCACGGCGTGGCGGCCCCCGAGCATCGCGTGGTGAGCCCTGCGGGCGCGGGGGAAGAAGAGCCCGCGCGCTTCGATTCCGAGTCGCTTTACGCCGCGCTCGAAAAGACCTTCGGCGTGGATGCCTTCGCGGGCAAGCGCGTCCTGATCGTGCGCGGCGACGGCGGCCGCGAGTGGCTCGCCGAGCGTCTGCGCGAAGCGGGCGCCGAGGTCGAGACCGTGGCGGCCTACCGCCGCGTCGTGCCCGAGCCGCCCATTGCCGCCTGGACGCAGGTGCACGCGCTGCTCGAAGGCGCGCCGCACGCGTGGCTCGTCACGAGCTCCGAGGGCGTGCGCAACCTCGACGAACTCGCGCGCGAGCACCTCACGGCCGGCGAGATCGTCGAGCTGCGTCATGCGCCGCTTGTCGCGCCGCACCCGCGGATCGCCGAGACGGCGCGCTCAATGGGTTTTGATAGGATTACGGTGTCCGGCGCGGGCGACGAACGCATCGTCGAGACGCTGCTAAGCCTCGCTTCTTCCGTTGTTCAACCGGTTCAGAACACTCCGGCCCAAGCGCCGGCCAACCCACGCATGACAGATTCGAACAACTCAAGCAGCACAACAAACCAGGGCGCCCTCGCCACGGGCGCGGCCGCTTCCAGCAGCGCGTCGGCTTCGGGCAGCGCATCGGCGCGGCCTTCGTATGCGTCGTCGGGCGCGGGCTCTTCCGCGCCGCTGGCGCCACCGCCGGGCGCGGGCAACGGGCGGCGCGGCGCAGGCTCGGCGCTGCTGTGGCTCGTCCTGGTGCTGGTCGCGGCGGGCTCGGGCGCAGGCGGCTATTTCCTCAATCGCAAGGTCGACAACCTCGGCATGCAGGCCATTCAACGCCAGCAGGCGAGCGAGCAGCAGACCGCCGCGCTGCGTGCGCGCGCCGACCAGGCTGTGGCGGGCGCACAGCAGGTCGACAAGCAGATCGCCCAGCTCGAAGGCAAGATCGCCGACGCGCAGAATTCGCAGCAGGCGCTCGCGGAGCAATACGCCGACCTGTCGAAGAGCCGCGACGACTGGACGCTCGCCGAAGTCGGCCAGATGCTGTCGAGCGCGAGCGAGCAGCTCCAGCTCACGGGCAACACGCAGCTCGCACTGTTCGCGCTGCAAAGCGCCGACACGCGCCTCGCCGCCTCGGACAACGCGCAGGCCATCGCCGTGCGCAAGGCGATCGCGCAGGACATCGACAAGCTCAAGGCCGCACCGTCGACGGACCTCACGGGCCTCGCCATCAAGCTCGACACCGCGCTCGGCCAGATCGACTCGCTGCCGCTTTCGGGCGAGGCGATCGTCGCGCATACGAAGCCGGAGGCTGCACAGCCCGCCGATATCGCCCAGGTTGCCGCGGCGACCAACCAGCCGAAATGGAAGGTGTGGATCGACACCTTCGTCGACGGCGTGGGCAAGCAGATCGCGAGCCTCGTGCAGGTGCGCCGCATCGACAACGCGGACGCCATGCTCGTGTCGCCCGATCAAGGCTATTTCGTGCGTGAGAACCTGAAGCTGCGTCTGCTTTCGGCGCGCCTGTCGCTGCTCTCGCGCAACCAGGACACGCTCAAGTCCGACCTCGCGGCCGCCGACGCCACGCTCGCACGCTACTTCGACAGTGCGTCGAAAGACACGCAAACGGTGCGCGGGCTGCTCAAGGAAGTGAACGACGGCTCGGCCGCCGTCACGCTGCCCACGCTCGACACGAGCCTGAAGGCGATCCAGCAATACCGGAGCCGGGGGTAAGCATGGCGATCCGTGGACTCCTCTGGCTCGCGCTTCTGTTCGCGATTGCCGTCGCGCTCGCGACTGTCGGGCGCTTCGACACCGGGCAGGTGCTGCTCGTCTATCCGCCGTATCGTGTGGACGTCTCGCTCAACCTGTTCGTGGTCGGCATCGTGGTGGCGTTCCTGCTGCTATACGCGATCCTGCGTTTCGCGCGCAACATCGTGACGATGCCGCGCCGCGTGGCCGCCTATCGCGCGCGCATGCGCGCCGAGAAGGCGAACTCGGCGCTGCGCGATGCCGTGGGCAATCTCTACGCGGGCCGCTTCTCGCGCGCCGAGAAAGCCGCACGCGATTCGCTCGCCGACGCGAAGAATACGAGCGCCGCGGGCCTGATCGGCGCGACGGCTGCGCACCGTCTGCATGAATACGCGCGCCGCGACGAATGGCTCACCCAGGTCGACGACCCCGACCTCCAGGAAGCGCGCCTCATGGCGACCGCCGACATGCGCGCCGACGGCCGCGACGCCGATGGTGCGCTTGCCGCGCTCACCGAAATGCGCACGCAGGGCGGCCGCCGCATCCACGCGCAACAGATCGCACTGCGCGCGCAGCAGCAGCTCAAGAACTGGAGCGAAGTGCTCAAGCTCGTGAAGACGCTGGAAAAGCGCGAAGCGTTGCACCCGGCCGTGGCCGTGCGCCTGCGCCAGCTCGCGGCGGAAAATCTGCTGCGCGACCGTCGCCACAACGCCGACGCGCTGCTCGAACTGTGGCAGTCGCTCTCGAACGTCGAGCGTCACTCGCCGCGTCTCGCCGACTGCGCCGCCGAACTGCTGATCGCGCTCGATCGCCAGGCCGACGCGCGCAAGATCGTGGAGGAAGCGCTCGCGCAGAACTGGGACGCGCGCTTGCTGCGCCGCTATCCGGACACGGCGGGCAGCGACGCGCTGCCGCTCATCCAGAAGGCCGAGGTTTGGCGCAAGGAGCGCCCTGAGGACGGCGACCTGCTGTTCGCGCTGGGCCGCCTGTGCCTGAAGCAGCAACTGTGGGGCAAGGCGCAGTCGTTCCTCGAAGCCGCGCTCAAGTCCGCCGACGCCACGCAGAACGAGCCGCTCAAGATCCGCTCGCATCGCGCGCTCGCGCGTCTGCACGAGCAGCTCGGCGACGGCGAGAAGGCTGCTTCGCACTATCGGGAAAGTGCGCTGTCGATGAACGTGGTGTAAAGCAGCTCGCGACGAATCCGAAGCCGCAACAAAAACGGCCGCCTGCAAAACAGGCGGCCGTTTGTTTTTGCTGAAGCTGTAATGCGCTTAGCGGTTCACGAGCTTCGCCGGCGCCGCAAGCGCGAGCAAACCGCCCAGAATCATGAACGCCGCGAGCATGTACATGCCCGAATCGTTGGCCTTGGTGGCCTCTTTGAGCCAGCCCACCGCGTACGGGCTCAGGAAGCCCGCGAGATTGCCGATCGAGTTGATGAGTGCGATGCCGGCCGCGGCGCCCGTGCCCGCGAGCCAGGCCGTGGGTAGGCTCCAGAACAGCGGCAGCGTGGTGAGAATGCCCATCGTCGCGATGGTGAGCGCCGTCATGGCGAGCGTCGTGTCGTGCGCCCAGGTGACCGAAAGGACGAGGCCGAGCGCACCGATGGCGGCCGGCACGGCGATGTGCCAGCGGCGCTCGCGCGTGCGGTCGGCGCTCTTCGCCACCAGCACCATGCCGACCACGGCCGCGGCGAACGGAATCGCCGAAAGCAGGCCGATCGTGAGCGCGTCTTTCACGCCCGTCGCCTTGATGATGGTGGGCAGCCAGAAGCTCACGCCGTAGAGGCCCATCACGAACGAGAAGTAGGTGAGGCTCATCACCAGCACGCGCGCGCTCGTGAGCACGGTCATGATCGGCGGGTCCTCCTTGGTGGCATCTTCAGCGGCGATGTTGCGCTCGAGCAGCGCGCGCTCTTCTTCCGTGAGCCACTTCGCTTTTCCGATGCGGTCGTCGAGCACGAAGAACACCAGCACGCCGACGATCACCGAAGGCAGCCCTTCGAGCAGGAACAGCCACTGCCAGCCTTGCCAGCCGTTCGCGCCGTCGAAGGACTTGAGAATCCAGCCCGACACCGGACCGCCGATCACGCCCGACAGTGCGATGGCCGTCATGAACCACGTGGTCATGCGCCCGCGGCGGTGCGCCGGATACCAGTAGGTGAGATAGAGGATGATGCCGGGGAAGAAGCCCGCCTCGCACAGGCCGAGCAAAAAGCGCATCACGTAGAACATGGTGGGCGTGGTGACGAACATCGTCAGGATGGAGACGAGGCCCCACGTGACCATGATGCGCGCGATCCACACGCGCGCACCCACGCGATGCAGGATGATATTGCTTGGCACTTCGAACAGAAAGTAGCCGATGAAGAAAATGCCTGCGCCGAAGCCATAAACCGCATCGGAGAGATTGAGCGCCGAACTCATCTGCAGCTTGGCGAAGCCCACGTTGACGCGGTCCAGATACGCGACCACGTAACACAGCATGAGAAGCGGAATGAGACGCCACGCGACTTTGCGGTACGTGGCTTCTTCGAAGGCGGAGGGCGGGGCACCCGCTCCCGCTTGCGGCAGATGATTCGCTGGACTGGCCATGGTGTCTCCTAAGCGATCTTGCTCGTTGGCGTGTTTGTTGTATTGCCGCCTTGATATGGCGGGTATTCGACGCGAAAGCACGATCATTCTATACGCGCCGCCGTGGCGCGACGGCGCGTATCTGTCGGGGAAAACACCGATCGGCCAGCTGGCGGGCGCAACTATACGCAGCGCCCGCCATCCACTTCGATGCAGGTGCCGGTAATGAACGCGGCCTCATCCGAAGCGAGATAGAGACACGCATTGGCCACGTCCTGCGGCGTGGAAAAGCGCCCGAGCGGAATGGTCGCGACGAAGCGCTGGCGGTTCTCGGGCGTGTCGGGCACGCCCATGAACTCCGCCGTGAGCCCCGTATCGCCGATCACGGGATTCACGCAGTTCACGCGAATCTGGTCGGGGCCCAGCTCGGCCGCCAGCGCCTTGCTGGCCACGATCATCGCGCCCTTGCTGCCGTTGTACCAGACGAGCCCGGGCCGGGGCCGGATGCCGGCCGTCGACGCGATATTGACGAACGCGCCGCTGCCGCGCTCCCGAAAGTGCGGCACGAACGCGCGCACGCTCCAGTAGAGGCCCTTCACGTTGACCGCGTATACGCGGTCGAACTCAGCTTCGCCCACTTCGAGCACGGGCTTGTTGCGATGCGTAGTGCCCGCGTTGTTGACGACGATCTGCACGCTGCCGAAGTCCTCGATGGCCGCCTCGCGCAGCGCGTGCCAGTCGGCTTCGCGCGTGATGTCGCCTTGCACGGCGATGGCCTTGCCGCCTGCGAGCGCGATCTCGCTCGCCACGCGCTCGGCGGCGTCACCGTTCAGATCGTTGATGACGACGTTCGCGCCTTCGCGCGCGTAAGTCCTGGCGATCCCTTCGCCGAAGCCCGAGCCGCCGCCGGTCACGACGGCCGTCTTGCCTTTGAGTCGCATGGTGTCTCCGTATGTATGAGTATCGACATGTTCAGCCGTGCCGGATCGCAATCGTCTTGAGCACCGTGAAGCCATAGAGCGCTTCGAAGCCTTTTTCGCGCCCGTGTCCCGAGTGCCGCGTGCCGCCGAACGGCAATTCGACGCCGCCGCCCGCGCCGTAGTTGTTGACGAACACCTGGCCCGCGCGCACGCGCCGGGCGAGACGCATCTGGCGCGCGCCGTCGCGTGTCCAGATGCCGGCGACGAGGCCATAAGGCGTGCCGTTGGCGAGCGCGAGCGCTTCTTCCTCGCTCTCGAAGGGCATGGCCGCGAGCACCGGGCCGAACACTTCCTCCTGGGCGAGGCGACTTTGCGGCGGCACGTCGCGCAGGAGCGTCGGGACTTCGTAGAAGCCGCCGCTGGGCGCATCGGCTTCGAGCGTGCCGCTTGCCGCCGTGGCGATGCGGCTCGCGGTCGCTTCGTCGAGAAAGGCGCGCACACGCTGGCGCTGCTTCTCGTTGATGAGGGGGCCGCAGTCGAGATCGGCACTGGCCGGACCCACGCGCAACTTGCCGAACGAGGCGGCGAGCCGGTCGATGAGCGGCTCGTAGGCGTTGCGCTCGATCAGCACGCGGCTGCCCGCCGAACAGGTCTGCCCCGCGTTCTGCACGATCGCGGCGACGAGCACGGGCAGCGCGGCGTCGAAATCGGCATCGGCGAAGACGATTTGCGGCGACTTGCCGCCCAGTTCGAGCGTGACGGGCACGTGGTGCTCGGCGGCCATCTGCGCGACGAGCTTGCCCGTTTGCGGCGAGCCCGTAAACGAGATGTGGTCGATACCGGGATGCGCGCTGAGCGCCGCGCCCGCCTCATGCCCGAGCCCGGTGACGATGTTGAGCGCGCCCGCGGGCAGACCGGCTTCGCGCGCGAGTTCGGCTACGCGCAGCAGCGACACGCAGGCGTCCTCGGCGGGCTTCACCACGCACGCGTTGCCGGTGGCGAGCGCCGCGCCCACGCTGCGGCCGAAGATCTGCATCGGGTAATTCCAGGGCACGATGTGGCCCGTCACGCCGTGCGGCTCGCGCACCGTGAGCACCGTGTAGCCGGCCTGGTAGGGCAGCGTTTCGCCGTGCAGCTTGTCGGCGGCGCCGGCGTAGAACTCGAAATAGCGCGCGAGCGCGGCGGCGTCGGCGCGCGCCTGCTTGAGCGGCTTGCCGGTGTCGCGCGCTTCGAGCTGCGCGAGTTCTTCCTTGTGCTGGCCGACGAGACCCGAGAGCGCGAACAGCATGCGCCCGCGTTCGGCGGCGCTCAGTGCGCCCCAGGCGCCCTCGAAGGCTTTGCGTGCGGCCGTGACGGCCGAGTCGATGTCGGCTGCATTGCCGCGCGCGAGTTGCGCGAAGGGCTGGCCGGTGGAGGGATCGATCGCGGCGAGCGTCTCGCCGCTGGCGGGCGATTGCCACTCGCCGCCGATGAAGTGCTTCGCTTCTTCCATGTATGCGCCTCGTAAGTAGGGAGTGAAGCGGGGATGAAACGCGGAAGGGAAACGCAAAAACGGGAAACGTCGCCGAAGCGTGGCTCGGATCGCCCCAAGGAGGGCCGCGCCGGCAGATCGATTATCGCGCCAATCGCGGGCGCCACGCGCGGGAATTCAGCAGCCACTTCATCTGCGTGCGGGAAAGCCCTGGGCCGAACTGCCGGCCGCCCTGGCCGATTGGCTATAATGGCGTCCATCCTCCAACGTCCGCGACGTTCGGTTCCGCGCCGTTTTTCCGCGCGAGCCGTCGATTTTTCCCCTTCTCAACAGAGAGCGCTCATGAGCTTTGCAAATGTCCCCGCCGGCAAGGATCTGCCGCAAGACTTCAACGTGATCATCGAGATTCCCGCGCAAAGCGATCCGGTGAAATACGAAGCCGACAAGGACCTGGGCCTGCTCGTCGTCGACCGTTTCGTCGGCACGGGCATGCGCTATCCCGTGAACTACGGCTTCATTCCGCAGACGCTCTCCGGCGACGGCGACCCGGTCGACGTGCTCGTGATCACGCCGTTCCCGCTGCTGGCCGGCTCGGTCGTGCGCTCGCGCGCGCTCGGCATGCTGCAGATGACCGACGAGTCGGGCGTCGACGCGAAGCTGATCGCGGTCCCGCACGACAAGGTCTGCCCGATGACGGCCAACCTCAAGTCGCTCGACGACGTGCCCGAGTACCTGAAGGACCAGATCAAGCACTTCTTCGAGAACTACAAGGCGCTCGAAAAGGGCAAGTGGGTCAAGGTCGAAGGCTGGGTCGGCATCGAAGCCGCCCACAAGGAAATCACCGAAGGCGTGGCGAACTTCAAGAAGTAAATCGCGCTTCAGGGTTGCTCGAAAACCGCACGTGCCTGTCAGGGCCGTGCGGTTTTTTCATGGGCGCCCGATCAACCCACTTCGGCGACGTCGCGCAGCTCCGGCCCGCGCAGGATGTCGAGCCGCGCGGGCCTGCCCACGCCGTAGCCCTGCGCGTAGTCCACGCCCATCGCGATCATCCAGTCCACGATGGCGGCGTCCTCCACGCACTCGGCGATCGTCAGCTTGCCCGCGGCATGTGCGACCTGGTTGATCGATCGCACGATGGCCTGGTCCAGCGGGCTGTCGACGATGCCGCGTATGAAGCTGCCGTCGATCTTCAGATAGTCGACGTGCAGATGCTTGAGGTAGTTGAACGACGACATGCCCGCGCCGAAGTCGTCGAGCGCGAAGCGGCAGCCCTGCGCGCGCAGGCGTTCGATGAGAGTGATCGCCTCGTCCAGGTTCGTGATCGCGGCGGTTTCGGTGATCTCGAAACATACGCGCTCGAACGGGATGGACCAGATGCGCTGCTGCTCCTCGATATAGTCGGCGAGTTGCTCGTCGCCGAGCGAGGCGCCCGAGAGGTTGATCGACCAGGTGCCGTAATCGTGTGTGCCTTCGGCGATCATTGCGAACGCGCTCGCAATCACCCAGCGGTCGATGGCCGGCATGAGGTCGAAGCGCTCGGCTGCGCCGATGAACGCGGAAGGCTCGACGAGCGCGCCTGAGGCGGACTGCATGCGCAACAGCAGTTCGACGTGCGTGTCGTCGGCCCCCGATGCCGATGTTGACGACTGCGCGAGCGAGAGGATCTTCTGGCCGAAGAGGCAGAACTGGCCGTTCTCGAGCGCCGCCTTGATGTCGGAGACCCACGCCATCTGCGCGTGGGTTTGCGAGAGTTCCTCGTCGTCATAGCGAAAACGGTGCACGCGGTTGCGGCCTTTCTTCTTCGCCATGTAGCACGCGACGTCCGCGGCTTTCATCACCTCCTTCACGGAAACGAGACCTGCCGCATCGCCGACGAGGCCGATGCTCACGCTCGTCTGCACGATGCGCCCGGCGCCCGTGAAGCGGATCGCGGCGATGCCCGCGCGCAGGCCTTCCGCGAGCAGCGACGCGTGCGCCGCCGTGCAGTGGGGCAGCACGACGCCGAATTCGTCGCCGCCGAGGCGCGCAATGATGTCCTCGCCGCGCAACTCGCTCTTGAGCACGCGGCAGACCTGGCGGATCAATTCGTCGCCGGTCGAGTGGCCGCAGGTGTCGTTGACGACCTTGAACTGATCGAGGTCGAGAAACATGACCGCGTGGCCGGGCTGTCCGGGCGGTGCGCCCGCGCTGTCTTCCAGCAACGCGGCGAGGCGCCGCTCGAACTCGCGGCGGTTGTAGATGTCGGTGAGCTCGTCGTGGGTCGCCTGGTAGGCGAGGCGGGCGGCATGCTCGCGCAGCGCGCTCACGTCGTAGAGCACGATGACGGTGCCGATCACGCGGCGTTGCGCGTCGCGCAGCTTCGACATCGAGTAGTCGACCGCGAGACGCGAGCCGTTCGGGCGCATCACATGCAGACTCGCGCCGCCTGCGTTGCCCGTCGCTTGCGAATTCATCAGGATGGCGAAGCGCTGCGGTTCCTGTGCGTCGTTGCGCACGTCGCAGATCGCATCGAACGGTTGCGCGAGCATCTCGGCGGCCGCGCGGCCGAGCATGCGTTCGGCCACCGCGTTGCAGTAGGTCACACGTGCGCGCTCGTCGGTGCGGATCACGGCTTCGCCGATCGAGGCCAGTGTGACCTCCGCCAGTTCGCGTTCCGTATAGGCCTTCGCTTCGGCAGTCTTCAGCTCGGAAATGTCGAACAGGCAACCGACCATGCGCACGGCGCGCCCGCGTGCATCGCGCACCGCCTGACCGCGCGCGCGGCACCAGCAGTAGCTGCCCGCGAGCGTGCGCAGGCGAAACTCCACGTCGAAAGTCGTTGCGCGCGCAAGGTGTTGGCGCAGCGCGTGGCGCACGAGAGTGAGGTCGTCCGGGTGGACGAGCTGGGTGAGGCCCGTGTCGCTTTCGAAGCGCGTGCCCACGTCGTAGCCGAGCTGCTCGTAGAGCCAGTTCGAGAAGTAGCATTGGCGGCTGCCGACCTCCCAGTCCCAGAGTCCGGCGTTGATGCCTTCGAAGCCTAGCGTGAGGCGCTCCTCGTTCTTGCGCACTTCGGCTTCGAGGCGGTCGCTGCGCGCGAGCGCGCGGCGGATGAACTGCGAGAACACGCCGAGCAGCACGATCGCGGAGGCGGCGAGCGCGAGCGTGAGGAGCGAGCGCGTGGCGCGCGCCGCGTCGTCGAGCGAGCGGGAGAAGCCGCTTTCGATGGGCGCGAGCTGGCTGTCGATCTCGCGCAGCTCGTGCACGAGGTTCGCGGACTCGGGCGCGTGCAGTTTGCCCGCCTGCACGAGCGCGTGCAGGCGTTCGCCGGTATCGGCAAGACGCAGAATGTAGCGGTCGCCGATCTCCCAGAACGCGACGGCCGGGCGCATCCACGGCGTGTTCTTGAGCGTGCGGTAGCCCCAGGTCATGCCGTCCATGTCGGCGGGCGCGATGCGGCCCAGCTCGAAACCGTGCCGGATCGCCGCGATGTCCGGCTGCGCGCGGTTCATCTCCAGCCGTGCCGCGCGGTCACCGAGCGGCACGGCAATGCCGGCGAGGAACGCGCGGTGGTCCGCCTCGTCGCCGGTGCGCGCGTAGCGTTCCAGCGCGTGGACCGCGTCCTTCTGGCCCTTCGACCAGCTGCTTTCCCCCGCCACATAGGCGAGCAGGATCGACATGATCGCGAGGCTGACCGCCGCGATCAACGCCATGACGGCAGCGAGCAGCCATAGCGGCAGCAGGACCGCGGTCGTGCGCCGCCATCCGTGCCAACCGGGGCCAAGCCGGGTCGTCTCCGATTTAATAGGTCTCTTCATGCTTCACCGGTCCCCGTCGGCTTGCGAGGTGAAATGAGAGCGCGCGCCGGGGGCCAGGACCGGCGTCTTGTGAGCAATAACGGCGGGGGCGGCGGCGGCTTTAGGATTTAGACGGCGCGTTCGATGAAAAGAGCAAACGCTCTTGCCGCGAGGCGTTTGCTCATTCTGGCGCTGCGGTTTCCGGGGCTGCTTCCGCGGCCGTTTCCGGCGGCGGTGGTGGCGGGGGCAGGACCGATTCGAGCGTGCGCACGCCGGCCGCGAGCGCGCGCTTTTCGCGTGGTGTGAGGCGCTTGACCCAGTACTCGGCGCTCGAGGCACGTGCACGGTCGGCGAACTCGAATTGCGCGAGCACCTGTACCGGCTTGCGCGAGCGCGTGTAGCGCGCGCCGGTGCCGCTCGCGTGCTGGGCGAAGCGGGCGGCGACGTCGATGGCGATGCCCGTGTAGACGCTGCCGTCGGCGCATTCGAGCATGTAGAGGAACCACGGCATAGTTCTGGAAGCGATGATCGTGATCGGCGTGGGCGTTTCAGGCCACGTCGTGCGCGAGTTTTACGGATGAATCACGCACGAAACGGATTGCGCTCATTGAGCTCGTGCATGTAGGCGTGAATGTGGTTCGTCTCGCTTTCGAGAAAGCGCGCGACGGCATCGGAGAACGCCGGATGGGCGAGCCAGTGTGCCGAGCGCGTGGCGGTGGGCAGGAAACCGCGCGCCATCTTGTGTTCGCCTTGCGCGCCGCCTTCGAACACGTCGAGCTTTTCCTCGATGCAGAATTCGAGCGGCTGATAATACGCGGTCTCGAAGTGCAGGCAGGGCACGTGTTCGAGCGCGCCCCAGTAGCGGCCATAGAGCGTGCCGCCCTGGCCATTCTCACCGCGCTGCCAGACCACGAGCGAACTCGCGATCGGCTTGCCTTCGCGCTCGGCGATCACGAGCAGCAGATTCTCGGGCATCGTCTCGCCGATCATGCGAAAGAAGTCGAGATTCAGGTACGGCGAAGAGAAATGCTCGCGGTAGGTTTGCCGGTAGCAGCGACTGAAAAAGCGCCACTCGGTGTCGCTAATGTCCTCGCCGCGCACACGCCGCATCGTCACGCCCGCGTCGTGCACCTTGCGACGTTCCGCGCGGATGTTCTTGCGCTTCTTCTGTTCGAGAGTCGAGAGGAAGTCCTCGAAGTCGCGATAGCCGTCGTTGAGCCAGTGAAATTGCACGCCTTCGCGCTGCATCATGCCGAGGTCGGTCAGTGCCTCGGCGTCTTCGGTGGTCGGAAAGAGCACGTGCAGCGACGAGACGTCGGCCTGCTCGGCAAAGGCGAGCAGCGTCGCGGCCAGATGGCGGCGCGCGGTCGTGTCGGCGGCGATCAGGCGCGTGCCCTGTACGGGCGTGAACGGCACGGCGCACAGGAGCTTCGGGTAGTACTCGAGGCCGTTGCGCTTGTACGCGTCGGCCCAGGCCCAGTCGAACACGTACTCCCCGTACGAGTGGCCCTTCAGGTACACGGGCGCGGCGGCGGCGAGGCGGCCCGTGCGCGCGTCGGTGAGCGTGACGAATTGCGCGGCCCAGCCCTCGTTCGGCGTGGTGCAGCGCGTGGCGTCGAGCGCCGCGAGGAATTCGTGGCGCAAAAAGGGCGTAGGCTGCGCCTGACGCGCGAGCAGCGCGTTCCATTCGGCGGCGTCGACCTCGGACGGTGAGCCGAGGATGCCCGTGCGATAATCGAAATGTTCCTGTTTCATGCGTGCCCGTTGGCGTGGGATGCGGCTTGGGTCGTTCAGCAGCGCCTGCAGCGGCAAACGGTCATGGTAAAGCAAACGTCCCGAGCGGGTGAGGACCGCCGCGCTTCGTGCAGCGGCGTCAGCCAGGCAGCATCGAGCGGTTTCAAAGCGGCTTCAAGCGGCACCAGGCAGCCCAAACGTCAGAGCGCGCGCTTTCGTGCGCAGCGCGCCCGCCTCAAGGTTATCGAAATGAAAGAGCGCTTCTTCAATCTCTATACGCACGGTTTTGCGCGCGTCGCCGTGGGCGTGCCGCGCTGCCGTGTGGCCGATCCCGCATTCAACGCCAGCGAGACGCTCGCGCTCGCGCGCGAGGCCGCGGCGCGGGGCGCGGCGCTCGTCGCGTTCCCCGAGCTTGGGCTTTCGGCCTATACCTGCGACGACCTGTTCCATCAGCAAGCGTTGCTCGACGCCTGCGAGCGCGCGCTCGCGCAGATCGTCGAAGCGTCGGCCGCGCTGCCGCTCGTGATGATCGTGGGGCTGCCGGTGCGCGCGGGGCATTCGCTCTTCAACTGCGCAGCGGTCGTGGCGGGCGGGCGTGTGGCGGGCGTCGTGCCCAAGAGCTTCCTGCCGAACTACGGCGAATTCTACGAGCCGCGCCAGTTCAGCGCCGCCGATAGCGCGAGCACCGACACCGTGCGCCTCGCCGGCGCGGATGTGCCGTTCGGCGCGTCGCTGCTGTTCGAGGTGCCGCAGGTTGCGGGTCTGCGCTTTCACGTGGAAATCTGCGAGGACGTCTGGGTGCCGATCCCGCCGTCGTCGTTCGCGGCGCTCGCGGGCGCTTCGGTGCTCGTCAATCTTTCGGCGTCGAACGTCGTGGTGGGCAAGGCGGGCTATCGGCAGCAACTGGTCTCGCAACAGTCGGCGCGTTGTCTTGCCGCGTATCTGTACACCTCGGCGGGCAAGGGCGAATCGACCACCGACATGGCTTGGGACGGCCACGCGCTCGTGTGCGAAAACGGCGAGCTGCTCGCGCAGTCGGAGCGCTTCTCCGACGACTCGCATCTCATCTTCGCCGATGTCGATCTCGCGCGACTGCAGCAGGAGCGCATCCGCCAGACCACGTTCGGCGATTCGATCCGCCGCCACGCCGATGAAGTCGCGAAGTTTCGCGTGATTTCGTGCGAGCTGGCGGGCGAGGGCGCATGGCAGCGCGGCACGCTCGCGCTCTCGCGCCGCGTGGAGCGCTTCCCCTATGTGCCGGCCGACCCGAAGCGGCGCGACGAGCGTTGCAACGAGGTCTACAACATCCAGGTGCAGGCGCTCGTGCAGCGGCTTTCGCAGGCGGGCATCAAGAAGGTGGTGATTGGCGTCTCGGGCGGGCTCGACTCCACGCATGCGCTGCTCGTGTGCGCGAAGGCGATGGATCGCCTCGGGCTGCCGCGCGCGAACATTCTCGCGTACACCATGCCTGGTTTCGCCACGAGCGAGCGCACGCTGCGCCAGGCGCGCGAGCTGATGGCGCTCGTGGGCTGTACGGCGCGCGAAATCGACATTCGCCAGAGCTGCATGCAGATGCTCGAAGACCTCGGCCATCCGTACTCGGAAGGCAAGCAAGCCTACGACATCACGTTCGAAAACGTGCAGGCCGGCGAGCGCACGAATCACCTGTTCCGCCTCGCCAACTTCAATCACGCGATCGTGATCGGCACGGGCGATCTCTCCGAGCTTGCGCTCGGCTGGTGCACATACGGCGTGGGCGATCACATGTCGCACTACAACGTGAATGCGAGCGTGCCGAAGACGCTCATCACGCACCTCGTGCGCTGGGTGGCCGAAACGGGCCAGATTGGCCAGAACGGGGAGAGCGGCCGCGACGTGCTCGAAGCGATTCTCGCCACCGACATCAGCCCGGAGCTGATCCCCGGCAAGTCCGATGGCGCGCCCGAGCAGAAAACCGAGAACACGATCGGCCCCTACGAGCTGCAGGACTTCAACCTCTACTACACGCTGCGCTTTGGCTTCGCGCCTTCCAAGGTCGCGTTCCTCGCGCGCCACGCGTGGGGTGACCGCGAAGCGGGTGCATGGCCCGAGAACGCGAAGGTCGCGCGCAATCAGTACGATCTCGCGTCGATCAAGCGCAATCTGCGCATATTCCTCGACCGCTTCTTCCGCCAGAGCCAGTTCAAGCGCACCTGCATTCCGAATGCGCCGAAGGTCGGCTCGGGCGGCTCGCTCTCGCCGCGCGGCGACTGGCGTGCCCCCAGCGATTCGGAGTCGGTGGTCTGGCTCGCCGATCTGGAGCGCGTGCCCGATGAAGCGAGCGGGACGAGCGCGGCGCCTGCGGGCAAGCCCTCGGCGTGAGCCCCGGCCGCACAGCGTAGAATCCCGATATGTTCCGAAATTTCCGACAAATCCGATAACGAGACGAGGTTCGCCATGAAACGCATTACTGCCGTGATCAAACCGTTCAAGCTCGACGAAGTACGCGAGGCGCTCGCCGAAGTGGGCCTCACGGGCCTGACCGTCACCGAGGTCAAGGGCTTCGGCCGCCAGAAGGGCCACACGGAGCTTTACCGCGGCGCCGAATACGTGGTCGATTTCCTGCCAAAGGTGAAGATCGAGGTGGTGGTCGCGAACGACCAGGCCGACCAGGTGATCGACGCGATCATCGGCGCGGCGCGCACCGGCAAGATCGGCGACGGCAAGATTTTCGTGACCGACGTGGAGCGCGTGATCCGCATCCGCACGGGCGAGGAAAACGAAGCGGCGGTTTGAGACCGTGCGCCTTCGAAGCACCTGATGCACCAATAGAAAAGGGGACGGCGCCGCTCGCGCGGCCCGTCCCCAGAATAAAAAACGGTGCGATACCCTTTCGGACATCGCACCGATACGCGCCTCTCGCAGCAGCGTGAAAACGTCGATGTAGCTGTTCTTTCTACACTCGTTTCGAATTAGAACGAGTGCTGGATACCTGCGTACACGCCAACCTGGCTGTGGCCCGGAACCGGGTTGCCCGTGGTTGCAGCCGTACCGAAGTTGTTGGCGTTCAGACCGAAGTTGGCCGTCTTGCTGTTCTGCACCGTGCCTGCCTGGATGTCGAGCAGCGTGCGCTTGGACAGGTTGTACGAGCCGCCGATCGTGTACAGCGTGGCGTTGCCGCCGCCGTTGTTCGCGTTGACGTGGTAGACCGCTGCGATCAGCGCTGCAGCCGGCGTCATTTGCCACGTCACACCGCCCCACTCGTGGTCGAGCGTGGTCGGCTGGCCGATGATGCCCGGATTCATGCCCGACGAACGGATGGCTTCGTAGCCGCCCTGAACCTTGAACGCGCCGAGGAACAGGTTGAACATGGCCATGTAATCGCGCGAGTAAGCGAACACGCCGTTGCCGTTACCCTGCGAGGTGGAGAGCGGCGTCTTCGTGCTGCCGTCCAGCGCGTTGTACAGGCCGCCCAGCTGACCATTGTTCGGATTGCGGATTTCGTCATACAGGCCGCGGATCTGGAACAACGAGCTCGTGTAGGTCAGTTGCAGGCCAGCTTCACGACCCGACGGCGTCGTGTTGTTGCCGTTCCAGTTCGTCGCGTTCGAGAACGCGTACTGGCCGTACACGTCAAAGCCGAACCAGTTCGGCGACTGGTACGAAATGTTGTTGCTCGATTGAGGCCAGTTGCGGCCACGGACCATCGAGGCCGACGACCAGTTCGACTGACCGAACGGGTCGAAGTCCCAAATGCCGTTGGAGATGAACAGCATGCGGCCAGCGAGCAGCGTACCGAACTGGTCGTTCGCGACGCCGATAGTCGCCCAGCGATTCCAGAGCGAGCCGGCCGAGCCGAGCGTGCCGTTCGCGGTGCTGAAGCTGCCTTCCAGGTGGAACAGAACCTTGTTGCCGCCACCGATGTCTTCAACGCCCTTCATGCCCCAGAGGCTGGTGCCCCAGTAGCCGCTCTCGAGCTGAACCTGGCTGGAGCCGTGGGTGGCTTGACCATTTGCGCCGCTGCCGGCACCAATGCCGTTCATATACGCCACACCCATGTCCAGGCGGCCGTAGAGCGTGACGCTGCTTTGTGCATGCGCGATCACGCCAGCCGACATCAATGCTGCGGCGAGCAAAGCTTTCTTCATCTTCTCCTCCATACCCTGTCAAAGAGTCAACCTTAGTACTGCGAAAGACGTCCGTGCGCTTGGCGGCGCTGCGAACAGAAATCGTCGCGTAAGGGAGAATTACCCCGAGGACCGGCGTACGGGCTGGTGCCGCTGCATGACCCGGGCTGGGTCGTCTTGCAGGTCCCCTGGTTGACTGGCATCTCCCGTTCTTTTTGAAGTGAAACTACTTTTAATGAACTTTGTTTTGCTACTTTGGTTACTAATTTAGCAAAAAAGGTCCGCGCTGGCGAACTAATTCGTGCTCGCACCCCGGGATGTCGTCAAATTGCAATATGGTCTTCCTGGATGGTGGTCAGAGAGGTACTACAACCAGGTCGAAACCCTTGTGGGACAAGGGACTCACGTCAATTGAATGGCTGAGTTCAGGATTGCCACTATTGACGGAAGATTTCGCAAGGAGTAATGCGAAAAACGCCGTTTTTAAGGCTAAACGGACGGCTTCTGGAGGATGAAAGTCCCAAAAAGAACAGGCGCTGTAAGCGCCTTGTAAAACTACTTTTGCTACATCGCCGAAAGGCGGCGACCCTGCGAGTCGTCTTATTTGAGGCTGCCTGAAAGGAACTGGCGCAGGCGCTCGCTCTTCGGATTGGCGAAGACCTCGGCCGGCTGGCCTTCCTCTTCCACGAGACCCTTGTGCAGGAACATGACGTGGTTCGAAACGTTGCGCGCGAAACCCATTTCGTGTGTGACCACGATCATCGTGCGGCCTTCCTCGGCGAGCTTCTGCATGACCTTGAGCACTTCGCCAACGAGTTCGGGATCGAGGGCCGAAGTGGGCTCGTCGAACAGCATCACGTCGGGGTGCATCGCGAGCGCGCGGGCAATCGCCACACGCTGCTGCTGGCCGCCCGAGAGGTGCGAGGGGTATTGCTTCTCCACGCGCGGCGCGAGACCGACCTTCTCCAGATAGGTGCGCGCGCGCTCTTCGGCTTCCTTGCGCGGCAGGCCCAGCACGTGCACGGGCGCTTCGATCACGTTCTCGAGCACCGACATGTGCGACCAGAGGTTGAAGTGCTGGAACACCATGGCGAGCTTGGTGCGCACGCGCTGGAGTTGCTTTGCGTCGGCGGGGTGCAGTGCGCCCGTGCGCTTGTCCGCGCGAGTGGCGACTTCCTCGCCATCCACCACGATGCGCCCTTCGTTGGGCTGCTCGAGGAAGTTGATGCAACGCAGCATCGTGCTTTTGCCCGAACCGGACGAGCCGATCACGCTGATCACGTCGCCGGCATTGGCCTTCAGGGACACGCCCTTGAGGACTTCGTTGTCGCCGTACTTCTTGTGGATGGAGTCGACGAACAGCTTCTGCTTCTGGGAATTCATCAATTGACCTTTAAACACGCCCTGGCGGGCTCACTTGCCTTGCGGTCGCAGGTACGCGAGCCAGCGGCGCTCTGCGCGGCGGAACAGCCACACGAGCGTGAAAGAAATGATCAGGTACAACAGCGCAGCGATGCCGAATGCGCCGAACGACTGATACGTCGCCGAGTTCACGTCGCGCGCGATCTTCAGGATGTCCGGCACGGTCGCCGTGAAGGCCACGGTCGTTGCGTGCAGCATCAGAATGACTTCGTTGCTGTAGTAGGGCAGGGCGCGGCGCAACGCCGAAGGCAGGATCACGCGGCGGTACAGCGTGAATTGCGACATGCCGTACGCGCGCGCAGCCTCGATCTCGCCGTAGGGCGTCGCCTTGATCGCGCCCGCGAAGATTTCGGTGGTATACGCGCAGGTGTTGAGCGTGAACGCCAGCAACGTGCAGTTCATGCCGCTCCTGAAGAACGCGCTCGTGAGTTCGTGGTTGCGCACGATCTCGAGGCTGTAGAGGCCCGTGTAGCACAGCAGCAGCTGCACGTAGAGCGGCGTGCCGCGGAAGATGTACGTGTAGAGCCACACGAGCCCGGCGAGCCACTTCTTCTTCGACACGCGCGCCACGGCGAGCGGCACCGAGAGGCAGAAGCCGAGTCCGATCGAGATGACGAGCAGCCACAGCGTGATGGCCACGCCGCTGAAATGGTAGCCGTCGGAGAAGAGATAGTTGCGCCAGTACTGCTGGATCAGTTGGACGAAGTCTTGCATGGTCTTGGCCTCGCGCGATTCAGAGATCCGCCTTGCGCACACCGGTGGAGTAGCGCTTGTCGAGATACATCAGCACGAAGTTGGAGACCGTGGTGATGACGAGATAGATCGCGCCGGCGAGCAGCGTGAAGAAGAAGAAACGCAGCGTGCCCTTGCCGGCGTCCTGGCTAGCCTTCACGACGTCGGCGAGGCCGATGATCGAGACGAGCGCCGTGGACTTCACGAGCACCTGCCAGTTGTTGCCGATGCCGGGCAGTGCGAAGCGCATCATCTGCGGGAACATGATGCGCGTGAACACCTGCCAGCCCGTCATGCCGTAGGCGTGGCCCGCTTCGAGCTGGCCGCGCGGCACGGCGAGGAACGCACCGCGGAACGTCTCGGTGAAGTACGCGCCGTAGATGAAGCCGAGCACGACCACGCCCGCGAGGAACGGATCGATGTCGATCTGATCCCAGCCGAGCATGTCGGTGAGATTGTTCAGCCAGATCTGGATGCTGTAGAAGAGCAGCAGCATGAGCACGAGATCGGGCACGCCGCGAATGAGCGTGGTGTAGAGCGTGCCCGCGCCATGCGCGACGCGGTTTTTGGAGAGCTTGGCCGCCGCGCCGATCAGCCCGAGCACGAACGAGAGCGCGAGCGACAGCACGGCGAGCTTGACGGTCTGCCAGGTGCCGGCGAGGATCAGCGGGCCGTAGCCTTGAAGAAACATGGGCAAGTCCTTGACGATGCGTTTCTCACACCGCGAAAGGCGCGGCTGTCTGCCGCGGTTCAAATCCGTTCATGGCCGCGCGGTTTATAGCCTGGTCGCGCGCGGCCGATGCAATTGCGCTCGTGAGCGCGCCTGTGACTGTATACGAAGCCCGGTGGCGGTCTATCGGGGAGCCCCCGGGGCTTTTCTTGTGTCGTGGCGCGAGGCGCGAGCGGTGGTGTCTCGTTGTTTATTTACCTGCGTGTGCTTTCCCGTTCACTTGCCTTTGTAGATATCGAAGTCGAAGTACTGCTTCGCGATCTTGTCGAACGTGCCATCGGCGTGAATCGCGGCAAGCGCCGTGTCGAACTTCGCCTTCAGGTCGGCGTCGTCCTTGCGCAGGCCGATCGCGGTGCCGTCGCCGATCGTCGCCGGGTCTTCCACTTCCGGGCCCGCCCACGCGAAGCCCTTGCCGCGCGGCGTTTTCAGGAAGCCGAAATCCGCCTGGACCTCGTCTTGCAGCGTGGCGTCGAGGCGCCCGGCGATCAGATCCTGGTAGACCTGATCCTGATTCTGGTACGAGATCACGTTCACGCCCTGCGGCGCCCAGTGCGCCTTTGCGTACGCTTCCTGGGTCGAGCCCTGCTCGACGCCCACGTTCTTGCCCTTGAGCGAAGCCGGCGTGGGCAGAAGCGGCGAGCCCGTGCGCGCGAGCATGCGTGCGGGCGCATCGAACATCTTCGCGGAGTAGTCGATCTGCTGGGCGCGCTGCGGCGTGATGGTCAGCGACGACACGATCGCATCGAACTTGCGGGCCTTGAGCGCCGGGATGATGCCGTCGAGGTCGTTCTCGACCCAGACGCACTTCACGTTCATGCGCGCGCACAGGGCTTTCGTGAGGTCGACATCGAAGCCGACGATCTGTCCGTTCGGCGCTTTGGATTCGAACGGCGCATAGCTGGCGTCCACGCCGATGCGCACGGTTTTCCACTCTTTGGCGGCGGCGCTGCCTGCGATCAGGGCGAGCGCCACGCACACTGCAAACTTCTTCATCATTCTCCTGTCGAGCCGGAGCGAGTGCTTTTTTTAGCACTGACTCCGTCCCATGCACGACTGATACGGGCGGCGCGGCGCGGTAGGGGCGCGCGGCCGACGCAAGGCGGACCGGCTCGTGGCCGTTGGCCGCCATTCTAGGTGATCAAAAATGCGGGTCGGAAAGCGCGACGCACTCCGGCCCCTGCGGCAGCGCGCGCTGGCGGGGCGGAGAATCGCCACGGGGTGTCCACCCCGGGGCCATCAGGGCTCACGCCGGCCGAAAAGCGCGGTATTTTACCCGAAGCCGGGGGGCGTGCGGGTCTGACGCAGGGCGACGTCGGCAGCGCAGCGCATTGATGTTGCTGGTGAAACGATGCGGTGCGCCGCTGCGGATTGTGCAAGGGGGCCGCCGCCCTTACCTTCGGACATCGACATGATTGACCGGAGATTGCCATGCTGACTATCCGACGCGCCGACGAACGCGGCCATGCCAACCACGGCTGGCTCGACTCGTACCACAGCTTTTCGTTTGCCGACTATTTCGACGAAGCGCACATGCACTACGGTGCGCTGCGGGTGCTCAACGACGACCGCATCGCGGGCGGCCAGGGCTTCGGCGCGCACGGCCACCGCGACATGGAGATCGTGACCTATGTGCTGTCCGGCGCGCTCGCCCACCGCGACAGCATGGGCAACGGCTCGACCATCCGCCCCGGCGACGTGCAGCGCATGAGCGCCGGCACCGGCGTGATGCACAGCGAGTTCAACGGCTCGAAGGAAGAGCAAGCGCACCTGCTGCAGATCTGGTTGCTGCCGCGTGAGCGGGGCGGGGCGCCCGGCTACGAGGAGAAGCGCTTCGACGACGCCGACAAGCGCGGGCGGCTGCGCCTCGTCGCCTCGCCCGACGGGCGCGACGGCTCGGTGACCGTGCAGTCGGATGCCGCGATCTACGCGGCTCTGGTCGACGGCGACGAGCGCGTCGAGTATTCGGTGCCTGCCGGGCGGCGCGTCTATCTGCATGTGGCGCGCGGTGCGCTCGACGTGAATGGCCAACGCCTCGAAGCCGGCGATGCCGCGATGATCGAGACCGAGGCGGCCGTCGCGCTTGCAAACGGCGCCGCGGCCGAAGTGCTGCTGTTCGATCTCGCCTGAGTCGTTGACGGGCGGCGGCAAGCGGCCGTCCGCGCCATGAAAAAAAGCGCCGCGGGGTGCGAATCCCGCGGCGCTTTGTCGCGCCCCGCTTTGTCGCGCAATTGCGCGCGCGTGTGCCGATTACTGCTGGGCGGCCGGTGCCGAAGCGCCGCCCTTGTGGTGCTGCTCCCAGCGCTCGCGCATCTGCTCGTGGCGCTGCTCCATCTTCGCGAAGCGTTCCTTGATCGCCGTGCTCACGGTCGTCTTCTGCTGGTCGTTCAGGCCGTTGTAGAAGGCGAGCCACGCTTGCGTGGTTTGCTCGCGCAACTGCTGGTTCTGCTGCTCGACCTGCTCGTGCGCCGTGTGCATGGCGTTCAGGTCGAGGATCGGCTGGTTCTTCATCGAATCGAACTGCTGCTTCATCTGCTCATGATTCTTGCGCATGGCTTGACCGTTCTGCTTCATCGTGTCGAGCGCGGCCTGCCATTGCTTTTCCTGCGCGGCGTTCAGGTTCAGCTTGTCGTGCAGCTTCTTGAAGCCGAGCATGAAATCGCCGTGCATGCCGGGGCCGTCATGCATGCCCGGAGCGCCGTGCATCATGCCGGAACCGCCCGGGGGCGGCGGGGTCTGGGCGTTGGCGGCGGTGGCGCCCAGGGTGAGCGCGAGCGAGGCAGCGGCGATAGCGAGAAGGCGCGAAGTCGTCTTGTACATGGTGATGCTCCTGACAAATCCATGAGGGTTTTATCCGGTCTGGCGCGGCGCTTTCGGAAAGTGGTGGCGCTCGCAACCGGTGTCCCTAGCGTATCGACCGGGCTGGCAGCGCGTGTTACGCGGGGGGGCGCCGAGATTACGCGACATTACACGCGCCTTTCGCGGTAACACCTCGTAACCCAGCTGGAAGAGCTGTAAGCAAACGGCCCGTGCGCGCGCGTTACACTTCATCCCATGGCTACTCAAATCCTTGTCGTCGACGACGACCTCGAACTACGCGACCTCCTGCGCGACTATCTCGCGCGCCAGGGCATGGAAGTCTCGGTGCTGCACGACGCCGGCTCGCTGGAGCGGCGGCTCGAGCGCGAGCGCCCGGACCTGATCGTGCTCGACCTGATGATGCCGGGCGTGGACGGCCTGACCGCGCTGCGCAAGCTGCGCGCAGCCGGCGACGACATCCCCGTGATCATGCTGACGGCGCGCGCGGACGACGTGGACCGCATCGTCGGCCTCGAACTGGGCGCGGACGACTACCTCGGCAAGCCGTTCAACCCGCGCGAACTGCTCGCGCGCGTGCAGGCGGTGCTGCGCCGGCGCCGCACGGTGCCTTCGGCCGCCGCGCCCGAGCAGCGCGAGCCGTACGCGTTCGGCCGCTTCACGCTCGACTTCCAGTCGCGCACGCTGCAGCAGGAGGGCAAGCCCATCATGCTGTCGGGCAGCGAGTTCGCGCTGCTGAAGATTTTCGTGAATCACCCCATGCGTACGCTCACGCGCGAGCGCCTGCTGGAATTGCTGCACGGTCCCGAGTACGACGGCACCGACCGCGGCATCGACGTGCAGGTATGGCGTCTGCGACGCATTCTCGAAAGCGACCCGTCCACGCCGCGCTTCATTCAGACCGTCCGCGGGCGCGGCTACGTGTTCGTTCCCGACGGAGAGCAGGGCAACCATGCGCCAGCCGGTTGATTCGCTGTTCGGGCGCCTCGCGGTCATCTTCATCGGCGTTCTACTGGTGTCGCATGTCGCGTGGTTCACGCTCATGCGCGTCGAACACAATCAGATGCAAACGCGCTACGCCGTCGAGGAAGCGACCTTCCTCGTCGACGCGGTGCGCCAGCACGTCGAGCGCGAGCCCGACCAGCCGCTGCCTTCGCGCGTGCAACTCGTCGATCCGGCGAGTCCCGCCGTGCCGCCGGTCACCGACCGCATGCCCGAGCCGCTGCGCCATTTCATCGACGACGTGCGCGAACGCATGCCGCCTGGCACCGACGTGCGCGTCGGGCCGCCCGGCGGGCCGCCCACGCTCTGGGTGCGCGGGCCGCAGGACGCCCGCTGGATCGTGCTGCCGGGCCAGCCGCTGCGGATCATGCGGCCGCTCGACAAGTTTCTGCCTTGGGTCATCACCATTTTCGCCACCGCTGTGGTCGCCGCGCTCGTGGCCGCGTGGATGCTGCAACAGCCGCTGAGCGCGCTCGCGCAGGCCGTGGGGCGCTTTGGCCGCGGCGAGCCCGTGCCGCCCGTGCCCGAACGCGGGCCGCGCGAGCTGCGTCAGCTCACGCTGGGCTTTAACCAGATGGTCAAGGAAGTCGAGCGTACGGAGAAAGACCGCGCCGTCATGCTGGCGGGCGTGGCGCACGATCTCAAGACGCCGCTTGCCCGGCTGCGCCTGCGCGCCGAAATGATGGACGAGCAAAAGGTGCGCGACGGCGTGGTGCGCGATGTCGAGTCGATGGCGCATATCGTCGACCAGTTCCTCGTGTTCGCGCACGACGGCGCCGATCGCAGCGAGCCCGTCGAGGTCGACGACCAGTGCGAGCGTATCGCGCGCAACCACCGCACGGCGAGCGGCGAGACGATTGCGATCGAAACGCGTCTGCGTGCGGGTCCGGAGTTTCGCCTGCCTGCGGCCACGCTCGAACGCGTGGTATCGAACCTGCTCGACAACGCGCATGCGTACGGCGCACCGCCTGTCGTGATCGAGAGCGAGCGCGGCGCGACGGGTTTTTCGCTCACCGTGCGCGACCACGGCAAGGGCATCCCCGACCAGGAGCTGACGCAGGCGAGCCGGCCGTTCGTGCGCCTCGACCCGGCGCGCGGCGGCAACGGCCACAGCGGCCTCGGCCTCGCGATCGTCGAGCGGCTCGTGCGCCGCGCGGGCGGCGAGCTTTCGATCGGCAACGGCGAGAGCGGCGGGCTCGCGGTGCGCATGACGTTTGCGTTCGACGTGGTGGAGCGCACCGTCACCGAGGCGGCGCAGATCTGGTAAATCGCGCTGGAATGGGTTTGGCGCAGGCCCTCAGCGAACGGGCGGGGCATGGCCGGATGGGCTCGCCCGAAGGCGCCGCCACAGCGACGCCAGATTCAGCGAGGTCAGGTTTGGCGCAGCCGCTCAGGCCGTAAAGAGCGTGTCGAGCGCGGCGGCGGCCTCGTTGTCCACCGTGTTGTAGGTCACGGTGTCGGCCTCGAAGATGTAGTGCGTGGTGTACTTGCCGAGGCGGGCAAGAATCTCTTCCTGAATCAGCTCGGGCGTGGCGTCGAGTTTCAGGTACCACGCGGTCGATGACAGGCGCGTCTGGAACGCGCCGTACTCGACCATCAACTGGTCGAACGCGAGCGCATCCTGATCGCGGCAGACAATGACCAGATTTCCCTTCATGCATGCCTCCAGATTTGTGCGGAACACCGAAGTGACGCGGTTTGACTCATGCGCACCGTATGGACTGGCGCGCACCGTTCATCCCATGATACCGCGCCTCGCCGGTTGAGCCGGGCGAGCCCCGCAGCCTGGTACGGGCATCGCTCGTGTGATGGGTTGGGCAAGCTCGTTGCGCACTCACCAGGTCGGCGCCGCGGCGCGCGGCGGCACGACGCCCTCGGCCGTCATGGCCTCGCAACGGTCGCGCCCGGCCGCCTTCGCCATATAGAGCGCGAGGTCGGCGCGGCTCATCAGACGCTCGGGCTGATCCTGCGCGGCCGCAAGTTCGGTCACGCCGATGCTCACGCTCACGCTCGCTTCCTCGGGCAATTCCACGCAAATGCGTTTGCTCACCTGCTCGCGCAGGCGATCGAGCACCATGAGCCCCGTGGCAAGCGAGGTCGCGGGCAGCAGGATGCCGAACTCCTCGCCGCCCAGGCGTCCGACGGCGTCGTCGGCGCGCAGTTCGGCGCGGCAGGTCTCCACGAAATGCTGGAGCGCGCGGTCGCCCGCCGGGTGGCCGAAGCGGTCGTTGATCTGCTTGAAGTAGTCGAGGTCGGCAATCGCCATGCACAGCGGTTCGCCTGCCTCGTAGGCCGTGTCGATCTCGCGGCGCAGCAGGTCGAGGAAGTAGCGCCGCGAGAGCGCGCCGGTCAGGGCGTCGTGGCGCGCCTCGGCGGCGAGCAGGGCGTTCGCGGCCTGCAACTGCCCGGCGAGATCGCGGCTCGCGTGGTGCAGACGCCGCTCGCGCACCCACGACACCGAGATCACCGCCGCGAGCGCCGCGGTGCCCGCGAGCGTGAGGAAAATGAGGAGCCGGTCGCGCCGATGGTTCGCGATCAGCTCGGACCACGCATTGACCGGATCGACGAGGTGCGCCGAGAGCCCGGAGTTCAGGCCGCCGCGCTGCTCGTAGAGGGCAGGCGCGCGCTGGCCCGGCAAGGCGACCATTTGCGCGGCGTCGGCGCGCGGGATCCACGGCGCTTCGCTCAACACGGGTTTCGATGCCGAGCGCAGCTCAAGCGGCGCGAAGTGCTCGCGCAGATAGGTGTTCACGCGGTCCAGCGCATTCATTTCGGCGACGTGTGAGCCCGGCAGTGCGCGTCCTTCGAGCGCGCTGTCATGGGCCATGATGATGACGCCATTGTTGTCCGCGACGAAGGTGCCGGGGCGGGTGACCCAGTGGCGCAGCCGCGCGATGCTGACCTTCGCGACTACGGCGCCGACCAGCAGGCCGTCGTCATAGGCGGGCGCGGCGACGAAAATGCCTGGCTCGCCGCTTGCCGTGCCCACGCCGTAGGCCTCGGAAAACGCCCCGAGCAGCGTGTCGTTCAGATACGCGCGCGGACGCATGTCCACGCCGACGTAGGAGATTTTTTCGAGCGCATTGCTCGACGCGATGCAGATGCCGTTCGCGTTGACGAGCCAGATTGCATCGAGCCCGGAGAAGCCCTGGGCGTCGTGGAGGAAGCGGTCGACCCCGGCGAGCGCCGGCACGCCCTGCAGCTCCTTGCGCCGCGCCAGTTCCGTCGAATCGCTCGACGCGGCATAATGCGCGGCCCCAGTGAGCGCCTGCTGGACGACGCGGGTTTCGGCCATCGTCGCCGGAATGGCGCGCGACATGGCGAGGTCGCTGGCGATCACTTCGGCCATGTTGTCCACGACCGAGCGCATCATCTGGCGCTGTGCGGCGAGCGCGGCCTCGAACTCCTGGCGGACCATGCGGTCCGCGAGCCAGCCGGCCGCCGCCCAGCAGACGAGCGCGACCACCACGACCCCGAGGGGTCCGGCTGCCTGACGCAAGAGTCTCCTGTTCATCGGCCTTCTGGTTCGTGAGTGGTATTGAGGCGTGGGTGTCGGCGCCCGGGGCGTAGGAGCGCTACTGACGGAGCGTGTCGATTTTACCCCTCGAAACGGGGCTGGCGAGCCCGCTATCTAAGCGTCAGTGCGGCGTTGCGAGGCGGCGCGAGCGGGCGGCGGCGAGAGCGTGGACCGCCAACATGCAAGGCGCATGCCGTCAGCACGGCGACACGCGGCGATGAGCGGGGTCGACGGGGCGTTAAACGCGGTTGGCGCGGCTTCGCGTGATCGGTTCACGCGCGTGCCAGCGTGTGGCGCGCAAGCGACGCCCACTGGCGTTGGCGGCGCGAATGAGGCAAGCGCGGAGGCGGCCCCGGCGTCGTTGTGTCATCAAGGCGTCATCGATGCGTCATCACGATGACGTGCACATCCCGCGCGCGGCGCCTTCTGGAAGCTCTCCAGAAGGCCGGCGAAAGCGCCGCGAAAGCCCGTGTGGTCTGGCTTTCGAGGCGTGCCGGGCGCGGTTGTGAGTGTCATCAAGGTTGTAGTAGTGTCGTGCCGTTTCAGTCGAGGCAAGCCCCCCCGCCAGTTGCCAGCCGCAACTGCGGCGCGGGCGGTGCGTACCACCGCGGCATCGTCGCCGTGTCATCAACGCCAACGAAATTCTGAGTCCATGCGCCTTGCCTTTGTCGATCCGCCATCCCCGCAGCTCGTGCAGTGCCTTTCCGGCGGCACGGACGTCAAGTCGTCCGCCTTTCTGAAACCCGTCGCGGAGGGCGTCTGAATGGAGTTCAGCTTCAACCTGAACCGCACGGCCAACGCCTCGGCGTGGCGCGTGCTGCCGAACCGCTGGGACTTCGTGGCGTTCCCGCTGATGATCGGCCTGATCGCGATGGCGGCCGTGGGCTTTCACGAAACGATGGCGCCCATTGCCACGTTGAAGGCGCAGCCCATCTCGCTCGATCCCGCGAACCTGCCCGAGTACGCCATGCGCACCACGCTGCGCATGCTCGCGGCGATGGTGGCCTCGCTCATCTTCACGCTCGTCTACGGCACGCTCGCGGCGAAGAGCCGCCGCGCGGGCCAGGTGCTCGTGCCGATTCTCGACATCCTGCAGTCGGTGCCGGTGCTCGGCTACATCTCGTTCACGGTCACGTTCTTTCTCGCGCTCTTTCCCTCGCGCGTGCTGGGGGCCGAGCTCGCGGCAATCTTCGCGATCTTCACGAGCCAGGCATGGAACATGACGTTCAGCTTCTACCAGTCGCTGCGCACGGTGCCGCGCGATCTGGACGAAGTCTCGCGCGGGTTTCATCTGACCGCATGGCAGCGCTTCTGGAAGCTCGAAGTGCCGTTCTCGATGCCGGGCCTCATCTGGAACATGATGATGTCGATGTCGGGCGGCTGGTTCTTCGTGGTGGCCTCCGAAGCGATCACGGTGGGCAACAACACGATCACGCTGCCGGGTGTCGGCGCGTATCTGGCCCAGGCGATCGCGGAAAAGAACCTGCACGCCGTGGGCTGGGTGATCCTCGCGATGGTCGTCGTGATTCTCGCCTACGACCAGTTCCTGTTCCGCCCGCTCGTCGCGTGGGCCGACAAGTTCCGCATGGAGAACACGAGTTCGGGCGACGCGCCCGAATCGTGGCTGCTCGACCTGATTCGGCGCACCCATCTCATTCATCAACTGCTCGTGCCGCTCGGCTGGCTCTTCGCCAAGGCTGCGCGCATGCCGATCAAGCTGCCGTCGTTTCCGAACGTGACGTTCGCGGCGCCCGTCGCGCGCGGCCGCCCCGGCTTGCGCGCACGCATTGGCGACGCCGTGTGGGCCGTGCTCGTGATCGCATTGACCGTGTTCGTCGTATGGCGCGTGGTGACCTTCGTACGCACGGGTGTGACGCTCGACGAAGTGTGGCACGTGCTCGGCCTCGGCTTCATCACGCTCTTTCGCGTGATCTTGCTGATCGCCATCGCTTCGGTGATCTGGGTGCCGCTCGGCGTGCTGATCGGTCTGCGCCCGGCGCTCGCCGAGAAGGTGCAGCCGCTCGCGCAGTTCCTCGCGGCGTTCCCGGCGAACCTGCTGTTCCCGGTGTTCGTGATCGTGATCGTGCGCTTTCACCTGAACCCGGACATCTGGCTGTCGCCGCTGATCGTCCTCGGCACCCAGTGGTATATCCTGTTCAACGTGATCGCGGGGGCCAGCGCCTATCCGAACGACTACAAGGAAGCGGCGAAGAACTTCCGCATTCGTGGCTGGCAGTGGTGGCGTCAGGCCATGCTGCCGGGCATTTTCCCGTACTACGTGACGGGCGCCATCACGGCTTCGGGCGGCGCGTGGAACGCGAGTATCGTCGCGGAGTTCGTGCAGTGGGGCGACACGAAGGTCGTCGCGCACGGCCTCGGCGCCTACATCGCGCAGATGACGGCGGCCGGCGATTACCCGAAGATCATCCTCGGCATTGCCGTGATGTCGCTCTTCGTCACGCTGTTCAACCGCCTCTTGTGGCGCCCGCTGTACACGTACGCCGAGTCCCGTCTGCGGCTCGACTGATCGACGACTGATCGAACAACGAATGATCGAAGGTAACGCGATGCAAAACCCCAAGACGCTGAGCGCCGCGCACGGCGATGTGCAGACGGCCCCGAACCCGCCGCGCCTCGGCGAAGAAATTCTGAACGTGAAGGACGTGTGCCGGGGCTTCAAAAAGAACCAGGGCGAGCTGCTCGTGCTCGACGACGCCAACCTCCAGCTGCGCGAGGGCGAGATCGTCGGGCTGCTGGGCCGCTCGGGCTCGGGCAAGTCCACGCTGCTGCGCATCATCGCGGGCCTGATCTCGCCGACCTCCGGCGACGTCACCTGGCGCGGCAAGCCGCTCGAAGGGCCGGCCGAAGGCGTGGCGATGGTGTTCCAGACCTTCGCGCTGTTCCCGTGGCTCACGGTGCTGCAGAACGTGGAAGCGGGCCTCGAAGCGCAGGGCGTAGGCGCAGGCGAGCGCCGCGAACGGGCGCTGGCGGCCATCGACCTGATCGGTCTGGACGGCTTCGAAAACGCGTATCCGCGCGAGCTTTCGGGCGGCATGCGCCAGCGCGTGGGTTTCGCGCGCGCGCTCGTGGTCGACCCGATGCTGATGCTCATGGACGAGCCGTTCTCCGCGCTCGACGTGCTCACGGCCGAAACGCTGCGTACCGACCTGCTCGACCTGTGGACGCAAGGCCGCTTGCCGATCAAGTCGGTGCTGATCGTCACGCACAACATCGAAGAAGCGGTGTTCATGTGCGACCGCATCCTGGTGTTGTCGTCGAATCCGGGCCGCGTGGTGGCCGAGATCAAGGTACCGTTCAAACATCCGCGCAACCGTCTCGACCCGGCGTTCCGCAAGCTCGTGGACGACATCTACGCGAAGATGACCGCGCGTCAGACCGACGAGACGACCAGGAAGGGCCTCGAACTCGGCAGCTGGCTGCCGCGCGTGTCGACCAACCTGATGGCCGGTCTGATCGAAACGCTCGCGATGGCGCCGTATCACGGCCGCGCCGACATGCCGGAAATTGCGCGCTCGCTGCATCTGGAAGTGGACGACCTGTTCCCGATCGCGGAAGTGCTGCAGAACCTCGGTTTCGCCGACGTGCGCGAAGGCGACGTGCTGCTCACGCCGCCCGCGCGCGTGTTCGCGGAGTTCGGCACGCAGGAGCGCAAGATGATGTTCGCCGAGCATTTGCTGCGCCATGTGCCGCTCGCGGCGCGCATCAAGAAGGTGCTCAACGAGCGCCCGGGCCATCGCGCGCCGCGCGTGCGTTTCGAGCAGGAGCTGGAGGACTTTCTCTCCGATGGCGCGGCGGAAGAAACGCTCGACACCGTGATCGACTGGGGGCGTTATGGCGAGATCTTCTCGTATAACGACCAGTCGGAAATCTTCAGCCTCGAAGACGTGGAGTCCTGAGCGACGCGCTTTTCGCCAGGCATTAAAAGCGGTCGCGGGGTGCGTTCACCCGGCGACCGTTTTTCGTTTGCGGATGAGGCAGGCTATTGCAGCGTGCCCCAGCGCTCCACCGCGGGCTCGGCCGTGGCCCACTTCCAGCCCGACTGGTCCTGACAGGCGCTCGCGGTGAACCACTGCTCGGGCGCGTCGGCTTTCTCGCCGTCCTGCACCGAGAATACGAAGTCCTTGCACAGCGTGAGGGCGTTGGCGAACGCGCGCGTCACGCGCACCTGGCCGTGGCCGTTCTCCACGGGCAAATCGTGCTTGATGCGCCAGAGGTCCATGCCGCCCACGGGCAGGCGGCCGGCTGTTTCGGCGATCAGTGCCTGCTGGTCCGCGTGCATGTTTTTCATGAAGCGGCCGACGGCTTCGTCGGTGGCCGCCTGCACGGCAATGCCTACGCCGATGCCCACGGCAGGATTCGCCGTGACGATGCCCGTTGCCGCCGCAGCCGCAGCGCCGCTTGCCGCGCCGACCGACGAGCAGCCGCTCGCCGCGAGCGCGATGCCCGCGCAGAGCGCGGCCAGCGCGATGAGCATCACGGGGCGAGCCGTCGACGACTCCGTTGCAACGTGCCGTACGCGCTTCGCGCGCGCGTTCATGCCGTTCATTGCAGCGCACCCCACCGGGCGGTAGCGGGTTCGGCCGAGGCCCACTTCCAGTTGTCGCCGTCGCGGCACACCGATGCGACGAAGAACGCGCTCGAGGCGGGTTTGTCCTTCGTGGCCTCGTGGTCGACGGAGAACACGATCTCCTTGCAGTCGAGCGCACCGCTGCTGATCGTGCGGCTCACCGTGACGCGGCCGTGTTCGTCGTCCTCGATCGGGAACGAGTGCGTGATCGACCATGGCGCGACCGCGCCGACTGCGAGCGGGCCCGCCGCGTGGGCGATGCTGTTCTGGGTGTTGGTGTGGACGACGCGCTCGGAGTACTGCACGCCGGCCTTCGCCGCGGCCACGGCGCCAAGGCCGATGCCGGTCGCCACGGCGGCGTTGCTCGTCACTTTCGAGGCAACCGCTGCGCCGGCGATACCGGCGCCCGTTTGCGCGCCTTCGGAGTAGAGCGAACTGCACGCCGAGCACGCGAGGCTCGCCACCGTGGCGAGCAGCGTGAGCGACATGACGCGTCGCCGGGGAGGATGCGCGGAAGGGCGCGGGCTGCCGCCGGCAATCGTTTCCATGACCGCCGCTGACACCGATGGCGCAACGCGCGCCCGAGCACTTCGTTCTTGCATGATGATTCCCTGCCGCTAGCCGGATAGCGCCGCATTGCGCGGATATCCGGCATGTTTTGCTTACTTGACGTGCTGCGGATTGTGCAGCACGGCATTGCTTACGGGGATAGGTAAAGTGCAAGAAATTGCAAAAGGGCGTGCACGGCAGACCGACCTTTGATCGGCCTGCCGTACTGCTCCCGCCTCGTCGCGCAACGAACGTGCCGCGATGGACGGGGAGGGCAATCAGGCTTCGTCCGCGTCCGGCTCGGTGGGCGCTTCGCTTTCGCCATCGTCGGCGCCGTAGCTGCCGAGCCGGTTGTAGAGCGTCTTGAGGCTCACGCCGAGCGTGCGCGCCGCGAGACGCTTGTCGCCACCGCAGTATTTGAGCGTGCCGAGAATGATCTGCTTCTGCGCATCGGCGAGCGGCGTGCCGATCCAGACGCTCATGGCGTCGCCCTGGGTGACGGGCTTCTTCACGCGCGGCACCAACTGCGGATGTGCGATCTCCACGACCTTTTCCGCGAGGATGTACGCGCGGTACACGGCGTTTTTCAGTTCGCGCACGTTGCCGGGCCACGACCAGTTGCGCACGGTTTCGAGCGCGCGCTTGCTGAACGCCTTTTGCGTGCCTTCCTGGTCGTTCAGTTCGGTGAGGAAATGCTGCGCGAGCAGCTCGCGGTCGCGCTCACGTTCACGCAGCGGCGGCGCGCGCAGCGGAAACACCGCGAGCCGGTACATCAGGTCCTCGCGCAGGCAGTTTTCCTTCACGGCCGTTACGGGGTCGCGGTTGGTGGCGGCGATGATGCGCACGTCGCCGCGAATCGCTTCGTTGCCACCCACCGGAAAGTACTCGCCGGTTTCGAGCGCGCGCAGCAGCTTCACCTGATGCAGCAGCGACATCTCGGTGATTTCGTCGAGGAACAGCGTGCCGCCGCGCGCGTGCTCGAAGTGGCCGTCGCGCGCCTGCACGGCGCCCGTGAAGCTGCCTTTTTCGTGACCGAACAACTCGGCCTCGATCAGTTCGTCGGGAATCGCGCCGCAGTTGACCGCGATGAACGGGCCGTCGCGGCGTTCGCTGTGGGCGTGGATGGTCCGGGCGATCAGTTCCTTGCCCGTGCCCGATTCGCCGACGATGAGTGCCGTCGCCTCGGTCACGGCCACGCGGTCGATCTGCGCATAAAGATCCAGCATGACCGCCGACGAGCCGTACAGCAGACCGTACGACTGCAATCCCGCGACGCGCGCCTCGGCGTCCGCTGCGGGATTTGCGTTGTTTTCGCTGTTGCGTTTTGTGGCGGCGGGCGAGCCCGGCTCGATTGACGCCATAGGGATGTTCGTCCTGCAAAGGTAGTGCGGGGCGTTTGCTTCTGCGCGCATCGGCATGCTTCTGCGCGTGTCGGCGAACAGGCCCTGCGATCCGGGGCTGGCCGTCCAGGACAGGTGCGGAACTTGCCGCTCCGACGGCCGCGAGGTTTGCGTCTTCGAGCCTGGTATCTCGCTTTCGCGTAAACATTTAACCACTGCCGCGCCTGACAGGGCAATGGACCTGTCCAGGCACAGCGCGAGGGAGTGTGGCACGCATCCTGCTGCGGAACTCGAGAAGCCCGGCGCCGTCTGCATGGATAGGGGCAGCGGATCGGCCACGCCCCGGGCGATGTCATTCGAGTCAACTCGCGTCTTCCGTCTTTGACGAGGCGTATCTGGGAGAAAGCGATATGTCGAAGAACCGCAGCGGTTTGGTAGGAACCCTCGTAACCGTCGGTGCGCTTGGCGCCATGGCTGGCATGCTGGCCTGGCGTTTCTCGCAGCGTCATCGCATGCAACGGCAAACCTTTTATCGCGATCTGAGCCGCTGGGAAGGCGAAGGCGGCTCACTTGCCGATACCACGGGCAACAACGGGCTGGGCCCGGAAGTGGCCATGGCCGGGGGCGCTTCGGACTTGCCTGCACACGGCGCGAAGGGCCGGATGCCGAATGGCGTGAACGGCGCGAATGGCTCGGCTGGCATGCCGTGGCCGTTTCCGCACAGCTAGAAGGCACGCGTGGCAGGGCCACGCGAGAGCCGTGCCCGCTTGTCTCGAATAAGTCTATAATAGTGATATCAACAACAATCGAGGTTCGGGCGGCCCGCGGCTGACGGTATTGTTGCTCCGATGTAGCAAAACCGCGCATATTCAGGCTTTTGTCGTCTTGGGTTTGCGTCCGACCGTTTCGTACTCCACTGCAGCGCAAACACGTGCGTCGCGACTTCCGCGGTGCCGGGCAACGTTGTCCGGCACGCCTGCGAAGGGCGCGGCGCGCGCGCTTTGGAGCCATTCACCTATCAAGGCTGACGAGACGCGATGCCACATGTATTGATTGTCGATGACGATGCGCAAACCCGCGAGGCGCTGGCGGCCGTGGTGAGCGACGACGGGCTCACCACTGCCCAGGCAGGCGACCTGCGCGAGGCGCGCATCCAGCTCGTGCGGCAGACGCCGGACGTGGTCTTCACCGACCTGAAGCTGCCCGACGGCAGTGGCACCGACCTTTTCGAGGATCTCGACCCGCGCTCGGGCGTGGAACTCGTGGTCATCACGGGGCATGCGACGGTCGAGACGGCAGTCGATGCGCTCAAATCCGGCGCGATCGATTACCTGGTCAAGCCGATCAACCTCCAGCGCGTGAAGGCGATCCTGAACCGCCTGCCGCGCGCGGGCGACCTCAAGGCCGAAATCGGCACGCTGCGCGGCGAGTTGCGCCGCATGGGCCGCTTCGGCCTGATGCTCGGCAATTCGCCGACCATGCAGGAGGTCTACGACCAGATCAGCCGTGTTGCGCCGACGCCCGCCTCGGTCATGCTGGTGGGCGAATCGGGCACCGGCAAGGAAGTGGCGGCGCAGACCATCCACCAGTTGAGCCTGCGCCGCAAGCACGAATTCCTCGCGGTGAACTGCGGCGCGATCTCGCCGAACCTGATCGAGTCCGAGATGTTCGGCCACGAGCGCGGCTCGTTCACGGGCGCCGACCGGCAGCACAAGGGCTATTTCGAGCGCGCGAACGGCGGCACGCTGTTCCTCGACGAAATCACCGAAATGCCGATCGAGCTGCAGGTGAAGCTGCTGCGCGTGCTCGAGACCGGCATGTTCATGCGCGTGGGCACGACCAAGGAAATCGAGACCGACGTGCGTCTGATCGCGGCGACCAACCGCGACCCGGAGCAGGCCGTCGCCGAGGGCAAGCTGCGTCTGGACCTTTATCACCGCCTGAACGTGTTTCCGATCAGCCTGCCGCCGCTGCGCGAGCGCGGCAAGGACGTCGTGCTGCTCGCCCAGGCGTTCCTCGACGAGCTGAACGAGCGTCACGGCACGAAGAAGCAGTTTCCCGCGGCGGTGCGCGACATGCTGGCCGCCTACCCGTGGCCCGGCAACGTACGCGAGCTGAAGAACTACGTGCAGCGCGCGCACATCATGTCGGGCAACGACGGCGATTTCACGGCGACGGTGCCGCTGCAGATCTCGCTCTCGAAGCCGATTGCGGGCACGGCGGTGACGATCCCGTTCGGCACCTCGCTTGCCGATGCGGATCGCCAGCTCATCCTCGCGACGCTCGAGCAGTGCGGCGGCGTGAAGACGCGCGCGGCGGAAATCCTCGGCATCAGCCTGAAGACGCTCTATAACCGTCTTGTGGAGTACGGCAACGAAAGCGCCGGCAAGGGCGATGCGCCCGCGCGCGTAGCCGGCGCCTGAGCAGCATGTGCGAGCGCGTCCGCCTGGGCGCGCTCGCACGGGCGGTACGACGCTTGCAGTGTGAGTTTCGCGTCCATGATGAGGAGCGAAAAATGCCGAGCTGCAAATCCAGTGATGCCGTCCGCGTGAAGCCCTGGCTCGCGCATACTCCGCAGCCCGACGAACCGCCGCCGGACCAGCCCGGTGAGCCCGACGTGCCTCCTATTGGCGATCCGCCAGAGCCGCCGGGCGAAGTGCCGCACGCGCGGCCCCGATTCGACCCTTCGGTCTCCTCTCGATTTCGTCGTTCGTCTGGCGCATTGCCCGCCACGTGAGCATCTGCTCGCGCTGCCTTAAGAAGTCATCAGCAGATCCTGATGGTTTTTATGTACTAGTTACAAAGGCCCCACCTTTTTTACCGGCGGATTCACGCGGCGAACCCTGGACTATAAAAAAGCGCCACGGCCGCGTGGCCGCCTTCCCGCTGGAGGCATCGACATGAGACATCCTGCCTTGCGCCGCTCCGCACGTTACACGGGCAAGCGTGGCCCGCGCGATTCGCAAGAGAAAAGCAGTCCGCAGCAGTCGAACGCGCCGGACCCCGCGGGCCAGAATCGCGCAGCGCCTGGCGTGCCGCCCGACGGCGAGCACAACCAAGGCGGGGCGCGGGCTGAGGGCATCGAGTACCAGCGCGATCTCGGCTCGGAACAGGACGCCTGATCCGCTTCGAACCGCAGTTCGCCGCGCGCTGCTTGCAGGCCGGTTTCCTGGTCTCGCTAATCACCGGGCATTCCGGACTTGCGCGATTGCCGCGCGGAATTTGCTCGCGCCGTCACTTGCGAGGAAAGATTTTTGCTCCGACCCTGTCTATCCGGCACGCGTCTTGCGTGCGTACCTGAAGCATTGTCTTCGGACCCAACGAAACAGGAGGTAGAGCCGCAATGGGCAGACTGATCGTGGTATCGAATCGCGTTGCGCCGACCCAGGAGGGCCGTCCCGCAGCGGGCGGGCTCGCAGTCGGCGTATTGGACGCGCTCAAGGAAACCGGCGGTGTGTGGTTCGGGTGGAGCGGCGAGACCGTCGCGGAACCGTCCGCACCGGTCATCGAGCAGCAGGGCAGCGTCACCTACGCGACGGTGGGTCTCACCCGGCGTGACTATGACCAGTACTACAAGGGCTTCTCGAATACGACGCTCTGGCCGACGTTCCACTACCGCAACGACCTCGCGCGCTATGAGCGCCAGGAGTACGGCGGCTACCTGCGCGTGAACGTGTCGCTCGCGCGCCAGTTGCAGCCGCTCATCGAGCCCGACGACATCATCTGGGTGCACGACTATCACCTGATTCCGTTCGCGCGCTGCCTGCGCGATCTCGGGGTGAAGAACCCGATCGGCTTCTTCCTGCACATTCCGCTGCCGGTGCCCGAAGTCATGCGCTCGGTGCCGCCGCACGAAGAACTCATGAAGTTCATGTGCCACTACGACGTGGTCGGTTTCCAGACCGACGCGGACCGTCAGGCCTTTCTCGACTACATCGAGCGCGGCGGTCATGGCACCGCAAGCGACGACGGCATGGTCCACGCGTGGGACCGCTTCCTCAAGGTCGGGGCGTACCCGATCGGCATCTATCCGGACGCCATTGCCAAAGCCTCGTCGCAGTTCGCCGACCGCAAGGCCGTGCGCAGCCTGCGCGAAGCCATGCGCGGACGCAAGCTGATCATGAGCGTGGACCGGCTCGATTATTCGAAGGGGCTCGCCGAGCGCTTCCAGGCGTTCGAGCGCCTGCTGCAGAACGGGCCGGGCTGGCATGGCCGCGTCTCGCTCCTGCAGATCGCGCCGCCGACGCGCTCCGACGTGCAGACCTACCAGACGATTCGCCGCAATCTCGAAGGCGAGGCGGGCCGGATCAACGGCCGTTTCGCGCAGCTCGACTGGACGCCGATCCAGTACCTGAACCGCAAGTACGAGCGCAATCTGCTGATGGCGCTGTTCCGCGAGGCGCAGGTGGGCTACGTCGCGCCGCTGCGCGACGGCATGAATCTCGTGGCGAAGGAATACGTGGCGTCGCAGAATCCCGACGATCCCGGCGTGCTGGTGCTTTCGCAGTTCGCGGGCGCGGCCGAACAACTGCCCGGCGCACTGGTCGTGAATCCGTACGACCTGAACCAGACAGCCGAGGCGCTCGAGCGCGCGCTCTCGATGCCGCACGCCGAGCGCGTCTCGCGATACAACGACATGATGGCGTCGCTGCGCGAGAACAATCTTTCGGTGTGGCGCGATACGTTCCTTGCCGATCTGCGCAGCGTGGCGACGGCCGCTTCGGTCACGGCCAGGGCGCGCAACGCCGCACCGGCGGGGAAAGCTCCCGTGCAAACGAGCGCGCCCGAACAGCCGCATCGCGCAGCGCGCGCGTAGCGACGGGGCGGTGAGCGGCGAGGCGGCGTGACGCCTTTAGCCCTCTAACGTTTTTCTCGACGCAATTGCATCCGCGCGGCGGCCTTCGGGCCGCCGCGTTTTTTTACGTCCGCGAGATCGATACCCGGCGATACCCGGCGATACCCGTCGATCCGCGGCGCGGCATGCGCTCAGACCCGCTGGCCGCTCGGTGCGGCGAACGGCATCGGCGCGCGGGTCGGATCGAAATCGGCCCAGTGTCCGTCGTGCCATTGGCCCGAAGCGCACTCGATATCGGCGGCGCCGCTGTCGCGCAGCAACTGTGCAGCGAGATCCTGGTTCTCGTAGCAGACGTGCACCGAGAGCAGCACGCCGTCGCTGCGCGTTTCGCGATGCACCCGCTCGTGGTGCGCCGAGATTTGCTGCGCAGCGGCTTTTGCCCCGACGCTCGCGCCGATGCGCGCGCCGATCCAGGCGCCTACGCCGGCCGCGATCACGACCGAAGGCAGCGCAGCCGAGAACGCGCTGAAAATCACCACGCCCACTACGGCGCCCGCCACAGCGCCTGCGGTGATATTGCGGGTGTGATGCGGGTGCCCTGCGGCGAGCGTAGGCGGCGCGCCCATCGCCGTCCCCTGGACGCTGTGGTGCGCATGCTGGCCGCGCGGATTGACGAAGAACAGGTTGACGTCTTCTTCGAGGAAGCCGCCCGCGTACAGCTTTTCGGCGGCGGCTTCGGCGGCGGGAAAGGTCGTGAACCGACCAGCGACGATCAGTGACATGGGAAGCCCCCTTTGCCGGACTCGGCAGGTTGACTCGCCGGGCGCAGCCGCGAATGCGGCTCGCCCTGAATCCATGTTAGTGCCTGCGCGCGCGCAGGGTTAGGCCGCGCTTAGCGCGGCGTGCGTGCCGCGGTGCCCGGCATGAGGCGCAGCAGGCTCACCACTGCCGCGACCGCGGCAAAGGCCGTCGCCACGTAGAGCGCCATGGTCGGCCCGTGTTGCGGTGCCACGCCGAAGATGAGCGCGACGAGCGCCGCGCCGAGCGTTTGCCCGGTGAGGCGCGCGGTGCCGAGCATGCCGCTCGCGCCGCCGCTGCGCTCGCGCGGTGCAGAGGAAAGAATTTGCCGGTTGTTGGGCGACTGGAACACGCCGAAGCCCGCGCCGCACAACGCCATGCGCCAGCAGATATCGAACACCGTGGGATGCGCGCCGAGTGTCGCGAGCGAGAGCAGACCGAGCGCGAAGAGCGCGAGTCCGATGCCGCCCAGCATGCCCGCCGGATAGCGGTCGGAGAGCGCGCCCGAGAGCGGCGCGGCGCCGACGATGACGAGCGGCCAGGGCGTCATGAGGAGGCCCGTGTCGACCTGCGAGAAACCGAAGGTCTCCTGCAGCATGAAGGGCAGCGCGACGAACGCGAGCATTTGCGCGCAGAACGAGCACACCGAGGTGCTGATCGACAGTGCGAAGACGGGGTTGGCAAGCAGATCGACGGGCAGGAGCGGCGCGGCCTGCGTGAGCTGGCGGCGCACGAAGAACCAGCCGATCACGATCGCCAGCACGAATTCGAGCGCGACGAGGCGATTGCTCTCGCCGTGGCCGAGGCCGTCGACGGCAAAGATCAGGAGGCCGAACACGATGGCGTTGAGCACGGCGCTCAAATAGTCGTACGGCGCGGGGTGCCGCTCGTTCACGGGCAGCGCGCGCAGGCCCAGCATGAGCGCGGCGATGCCGATCGGCACGTTGATCGCAAAGAGCCAGGGCCACGTCGCGATGGCGAGCACGCCCGAGGCGAGCGTCGGCCCGACCGCCGAGGCGATCGCGACGACCATCGCGTTGATGGCGACGCCCCGGCCGAGCTGCGCGCGCGGATAGATCATGCGCACGAGCGCGGTGTTCACGCTCATGATCCCCGCGCCGCCGAAGCCCTGCACCATGCGTGCGAGGGCGAGTTCGGGCAGCGTGGTCGCCAGCGCGCAGCCGAGCGACGCGACGGTGAACAGCACCATGCCGGCCAGATACACGCGCTTGTAACCGATGCGGTCGCCGAGCGAGGCGAGCGGCAGGAGCGCGATGGTCACCGAGAGCTGATACGCGTTGACGATCCAGATCGAACTTGCCGCGCTCGCGTGAAGATGGCGTGCGATGGTCGGCAACGCGACGTTGGCGATCGCGCCGTCGAGCACGGCGAGCGTGATGCCGAGCGCGACCACGAGGATCGCGTAGTAACGTTGCGGGAAGGGCAGGCCGTTTTCGATGTCGGCGGTGGAATGGGCGGAGCGTTCGGAAAGCGTGGGCATCGACGGGAGAGGCGGCGCGCGATGGACGTGCGCCGCCGGCTGGATGTTGTTTTCTGGTGTTCCGTGGCGGCTTATTTCAGTTCATAGAGCCCGACGTAGGTGGTCGAATCCACCTCGTTCAGATGCGTCATGAAACGCGCTACCGCGTTCGTCGTTTCCGGCGTGACGGGCAGTTGCGCTGCCTTGAGCGCATGCACGCGGAAGATGTAGCGATGGGGTTTGTCGCCGCGCGGGGGCGCCGCGCCGCCGAAGCCGACCGTGCCGTAGTCGTTGTGCACCTGCACCGCGCCCTGCGGAAGCAGGCTGCCGTCGGCCTTGCCGGCGTTGCGGGCGAGCGAGCGCACGTCGGGCGGAATGTTCACCACGACCCAGTGCCAGAAACCGCTGCCCGTCGGCGCGTCCGGATCGTAGACGGTGAGCGCGAAGCTTTGCGTGTCGGCGGGCGGCTCGTCCCACTGCAGCGCGGGCGAAACGTTGTCGCCGTCGACACCGAAGGCCCGGTCGTCGAACTCCTGCGCCTTCGGCATGAAACCGTTGCTGGGAAAGTCATCGGACCAAAGTCGGAAATCAGCCATCGGGTGTCTCCTTCGCTTGGGGTCATGGGACGGTTGCGCCAGCACGTGTGACGCGTGCGGGTGGGCGCGCAGCCGGTCGATCGAGTTTATCACCGCGGGCCCTACAGGCAGGGCCAGCTTCGCAGCGTGAGATGCGCGGCGCATCGGCTTGCGGTCACGTTTCGCGTGACATCTCGCGAGGGCGTGTTACGACCGCGCCTCGAACCAGGTCGACGACTCGTCTTCGAGCCACGCGGCCAGCCGCTCGACGACCGCATGGGGATCGTGCTGCGCGCCACGCAACGCGCATTCCCAGATCACCGCCACGCGCCAGCCCTGGGCTGCGAGCGCGGCGAGCGCCTTGGCGTCGTTCAGTCGGTTGTGCGCGATCTTCTCGCGCCAGAACTCGGGGCGCGTTCGCGGCCACTTGAAGAGCGCGCAGTTGTGGCCGTGCCAGAAGCAGCCGTGCACGAACACCACGGCGCGCCGGCGCGGCAGCACGATGTCGGGCCGGCCCGGCAGCTCGCGCACGTTCAGGCGAAAGCGAAAGCCGCGCCGGTGCAGCAGACTGCGGATCAGCTTCTCGGGCTTCGTGTTGCGTCCGCGTATGCCGGACATCATCCGGCTGCGGGTCGCGGTATCGACGACGTCCACCATCGTCTGTCGCCTCGCTTCGGTTGGCCGCGGCGCGCGCCGGTCAGCGGCCTCCCGCCGTGGCCGTCGCCGAGGCCGCGTTGCGCTTGGCGCGCGTGGTGCGCGCGACGGCGGGAACCGTCGTCGCTTGCGCACGCGGTGCTTCGTGCCGTGCGGCCAGCAACGCATCGAGATGCGGCATCATCGTGCGCGCGACTTCACGCATCACCGGCATCACCACGCTGTTGCCGAACTGGCGGTACGCCTGGGTGTCGCTCACCGGAATGCGGAAGGTGTCGGGCAGGCCCATCAGCCGCGCACACTCGCGCGGCGTGAGGCGGCGCGGGCGCGATCCTTCGCCTTGATAGACGAGGATCTCCGAGCCGTCCTTGTGATAGCGCGCAGAAAGCGTGCGCGTGACGCTGTCGGGAAACGCGAGGCCGAAGCCAAAGCCGTTGCCGGCCGCGCGATGCTTCTCCGCGTATTGCTGCAGATAGGCCCAGAGCCCCGGCGTGAGCGTGTACTTCGGCTGCACGCGGCGCGCGCCGTGATCGAAGAAGCGCTCGCCGTCCCACGGCAGCAGCGGCTCGCAGCCGTCGGTACGGTGCAGGATCGAGGCGAGCCGCGGGCCTTCCTCGGGTAGCGCGAGCGCGTCCCACGAGAACGCCGCCGGCTCGCGAAAACCGACGATGATGATGCGTTCGCGATGCTGCGGCGTGAAATGGCTTCCGTCGATCACGCGGTAGTGCACGTCGTAGCCGAGTTCGTCGCGCAGCACCTGGAGGATCACGTCGAACGTGCGGCCACGGTCGTGCGAGACGAGGTTCTTCACGTTCTCGAGCAGGAAGGCGGCGGGCCGCTTCTCGGCGATGATGCGCGCGACGTCGAAGAACAGCGTGCCCTGGGTGGTGCAGGCAAAGCCGTGCGGACGGCCAAGCGCGTTCTTCTTGCTCACGCCCGCGATCGAGAACGGCTGGCACGGAAAGCCCGCGAGCAGGACGTCGTGATCGGGCACGTCGGCGGCGTCCACGGCCGTAATGTCGCCGATGAACGGATGATCCTCGCCGTAGTTTTCCAGATAGGTCTTGCGCGAGAACGGATTCCATTCGCTCGTGAAGACGCACTCGCCGCCGTGGGCCTCGAACCCCTTGCGAATGCCTCCGATGCCGGCGAACAGGTCGATGAAGCGAAAGCGCGCCGCGCCGCCATTGGCGTGAGCGCCGCCTTGCAGCAGTTCGCGCAGTGCGGCTTCGAGCATCGCGGGGCAGGGCGTCTCGCCTTTTTCCCAACGCCGCACGGTCTTCACGTCGCGGCCGACGTGTGTGGCGATCTGCTGTTGCGTGAAACGCTTGCGTGCCTGCTGGAGCAGGTCTCTCGGTTCGGCCGTGAGCACGGAGTCCTCGTTAGGGTATTTTTGCGGACATTATGACCGATGGTCGACCCGCGGCACCAGGAATTCCCGATGTGCGTGCGCGGACGTGCGCCGCGCAGGCGAATGCCTGCACGCGCGAGCGTTGAATACAGCGGGAAGTCAGGAGTGTTGCGGGCCGGCGTTTGCCTGCTTCGCGAGGGCCGCGGAGGCCGAGGCGACGTTTAGCTCGTGCAGGTCGAGGATGAGCAGCAGGCTGTCGATTTCACACAGCTGGCCCTTGTTCACGTGACCGGTGTCGAGCAGGCGGTGCAGGCGCTGGCGCCAGTAGAGCGCGGGGAGAATCGGCCCGCCGAAGTCGCCGGCGAGTGACAGCGGCATCACGCGGCGAATGTGCGCGATATCCTGATCGATGAGGGTCGACATCATATGACCGGCGGGGAGGGGACGCGTGGAGTCCATGAAGGCCTTTACGGCACTATTTTTCCCTACTTTAGGGTTATTTGACTCGGTATTTACCCGTAATTAGCCGGTCAGCTTCCGTTTATTCGGCAGCCGGCGGCGTCGCGCCTTGCACTTGGGCCGCGCTTTCGAAGAAACGCCGCGTCGCTTCGAACGAGTTCAGCATCTGCTCGGGCCAAGGCGTCTGCAGCATGACGGCCTGGTGGTTCTCGAACGCGGCGCCCAGCTGGCGGGCGAGTTCGGGCGAATTGAGGTGGCGCAGCAGCACGCTCACGGCGATGGCGGTGGCCTGGCTGGCTCCGGCCGTCTGCAGTTCGGAAGCGGTGAGGGCGGCGACTTGCTTGTTGATGTCCATGGAAAACCTGCTCGGGAAAGAGGGTGCGCGAGTGCGCGAAAGAGACGGGACGGGAATCTGCGAACCGGTTGCGGATTTCGCGGCCCGGCCTGCGCGGCTCGGGATGGCCCAGCGGCTGGTCCCCCTGGCAGGAATCGAACCTGCATCTAGCGCTTAGGAGGCACTTGTTCTATCCATTGAACTACAGGGAGCGCGAGGTCGAGCATGGCTCCGTTCGATCGCCATGTTTCCCAAGTGACCCGTCATGGCGCGGAGCGGCGCGCGAACCGGTTCGGCCTTGCAGGTCCGAGCGATATCGCGGCGCAGGGCCCAGAGTATAGCAAACGTGTTCGGGCGCGAAAATGACGCCCTTTAGCTGCGTGGGAATCGTCGCAATCAGAACTCGACGACGGCGAATTCCGCCTTGCCCACGTCGCACAGCGGGCAGCGCCAGTCGTCGGGTATCTCCGCAAAGCGCGTGCCGGCGGCGATGCCTTCGTCGGGCAGACCTTCTTCCTCGTTGTAGATCCAGCCGCAGATCAGGCAGACCCAGCTCTTGTACTCGATTACTTCGCTCACAGCGTGTCCTTCGTCTAGTCGATTCGATGCTTGACCCTTCATGCGGCCCTTTATGTGTAAGGCTGGGCGGCGCGGGCGACCCGCGATGTTACCGGAAAACGGCTCGCGTGCTGCCGCGCTAAAGGGAAGCTAGGCGCGGAGGCCCGACCTGCGCGGCCCGACCTGCGCGGCCCGACCTCCGCGGCCCGGTACAATGCCCCCTTCAGGTCCACCGCACGCATCGCTTTCCATCCATGTCGCTTTACACCATCACAGACGCGCAACTGGCGTTCGGCCACGTCGCGCTGCTCGACCACGCGGACTTTTCGCTCGAAGCCGGCGAGCGCGTCGGGCTGATCGGCCGCAACGGCGCGGGCAAGTCGTCGCTGCTCACGATCGTCGCCGATCTCGCCAGGCCCGACGACGGCCTCGTCACGCGCCAGCAGGAGCTTTCGACCGTCTACGTGCCGCAGGAGCCCGACTTCGACGCCGACGCCACGGTCTTCGACACCGTCGCCTCGGGCCTCGCCGACGTGCGCGCGCTGCTCGACGAATACGACACGGTCGCGCACAAGCTCGCGGATACGCCCGAAGGCGCCGAACACGACGCACTGCTCGCGCGCATGAACACGCTGCAATCGTCGCTCGATCATGCCGACGCCTGGAGCTGGCGCACGCGCGTTGCCACGACGCTCGCGCAGATCGGCCTCGAAGGCGAAGCCCGCGTGGGCGCGCTCTCGGGCGGCATGCAAAAGCGCGTGGCGCTCGCCCGCGCGCTCGTTGTGCAGCCCGATATCCTGCTGCTCGACGAACCGACCAACCACCTCGACTTCGACGGCATCCGCTGGCTCGAGGAACTGCTCGTGGCACAGCGTTCGAGCCTGCTCTTCATCACCCACGACCGCGCGTTTCTCGACCGCGTGGCCACGCGCATCGTCGAACTCGATCGCGGCAAGCTGCTTTCGTATCCGGGCAACTTCTCGCAGTACCAGGAGCGCAAGGCGCAGCAGCTCGAAGTCGAGCGCGTGGAGAACGAGAAGTTCGACAAGCTGCTCGCGCAGGAAGAAGTGTGGATCCGCAAGGGCGTGGAAGCGCGGCGCACGCGCAGCGTGGGACGTATCGCGCGCCTCGTGCAGATGCGCAGCGAGCACGCCGAGCGCCGCAATGTGCAGGGCAACGTGAAGCTCGACGTCGCGCAGGGCGAGAAGTCCGGCAAGATCGTCGCCGAACTCACGGACGTGACCAAGCGCTATGGCGGCCGCACGATCGTCGATAACTTCTCGTCGACGGTCATGCGCGGCGACAAGATCGGCTTCGTCGGTCCGAACGGCGCCGGCAAGACCACGCTGCTGAAGCTGATTCTCGGCGAGTTGAAGCCCGACGAGGGCACTGTGCGCGTAGGCACGAACCTGCAGGTCGCGTACTTCGACCAGATGCGCGCGCAGCTCGACATGGAAAAGAGCCTCGCCGATACCATCAGCCCCGGCAGCGACTGGGTCGAGATCAACGGCGCGAAGAAGCACGTCATGAGCTATCTCGGCGACTTCCTGTTCGCGCCCGAACGTGCGCGCTCGCCCGTGAAGTCGCTTTCGGGCGGCGAGCGTAACCGTCTGCTGCTCGCGCGTTTGTTCGCGCGGCCCGCGAACGTGCTGGTGCTCGACGAACCGACCAACGACCTCGACATCCCGACGCTCGAACTGCTCGAAGAGTTGCTCACCGACTACGACGGCACCGTGCTGCTCGTTTCGCACGATCGCGCGTTCCTCGACAACGTGGTGACTTCGGTGATCGCGTCCGAGGGCGAGGGCAAGTGGCGCGAATACGTGGGCGGCTTCACCGACTGGCAAACGCAGAGCACGCGTGCGCAGGAGATTGCCGAGGCGCGCGCGCCGAAAGAAGCGGCTGCTGCGGCTGCCGCTCCCAAGGAGAGCGCGGCTGGCCGCAATGCGCAACGTACTGTGAAGCTTTCGTTCAAGGAGCAGCGCGAGCTCGAGGACCTGCCCAAGCGTATCGAGGCGTTGGAGACCGAACAGAAGACGATCGGCGCGAAGATCGAGGACGGGTCGATCTTTGCGAAGGACGCGGCCGAAGGCACGCGGCTCACCGAGCGCTACGCGGCGATCGACGAGGAATTGCTCGTTGCGCTGGAGCGGTGGGAGGAGCTGGAGAGCAAGCGCAAGTGATGCGAGACAAAGCGGCCTGATGAAGGCCGCTTTTTTTAAGGCGGGCGGCCCTTACTCATCCGTTCAGCCAGCCAACCCCCAAGCAAATTGCCGTGCGAGCCCAAATCAGTACAATACCTCGCGAATTCGAACAACTGCGCGAACCACTGCGCCGCCGCGAGCGCACCTGCCACCGCGGCGCGCAGCCGGTTCACCTCGTTGTTTCGTATCGGTTTTTTTGAACGCTCAACGCGTTTTCCCCGCAGATGTCCACAGGACCTGTGGACAAGCGCGCGGACAACCCCCTGTGGATCACCATGTCAACGAAGAAGTCCAACGCTGGAAACACTGGCTATAGCGAAGCGTCGATCAAGGTGCTCAAGGGCCTCGAGCCCGTCCGGCAGCGGCCGGGCATGTATACGCGCACCGAGAATCCGCTGCACATCATCCAGGAAGTCATCGACAACGCCTCGGACGAAGCGCTCGGCGGCTACGGCAAGCGCATCACCGTGACGCTGCACGCCGACCATTCCGTCTCCGTCGAGGACGACGGCCGCGGCATTCCGTTCGGCCTGCACCCCGAAGAGAAGGTGCCCGTCGTCGAAATCGTCTTCACGCGCCTGCACGCGGGCGGCAAGTTCGACAAGGCCGCCGGCGGCGCCTATACGTTCTCGGGCGGCCTGCACGGCGTGGGCGTCTCGGTCACCAATGCGCTGTCCACGCGCCTCGACGTGACCGTCTGGCGCGACGGCAAGGTCGCCGAAATCGGTTTCTCTGACGGCAACGTCACGAAGCAGCTCACCACGCGCAACGCCGCGCGCGACGAGAAGAAGAGCGGCACGCGCGTGACCGCGTGGGCCGATCCTAAGTATTTCGACTCGCCCAATCTGCCGCTCGGCGAACTTCAGCGCCTGCTGCGCTCGAAGGCCGTGTTGCTGCCGGGCGTCGAGGTCGAACTCGTCATCGAGAAGACCGGCGAGCGCCAGAGCTGGAAGTATGAGGACGGCCTGCGCGGCTATCTGCTCGAAGGCATGGGCGGCGCCGACCTGCTGATCCCGCTGTTCGAAGGCGAGCGCTACGCCGACGCGCGCACCACCGACGACACCTTCGCCGAAGGCGAGGGCGCCGCGTGGGTCGTGGCGTGGAGCGAGGAAGGCTCGCTCACGCGCGAGTCGTACGTGAACCTGATCCCGACGCCGGCGGGCGGCACGCACGAAAGCGGCCTGCGCGACGGTCTGTTCCAGGCCGTGAAGAGTTTCGTCGAATTGCACAATCTCCAGCCGAAAGGCGTGAAGCTGCTGCCCGAAGACGTCTTCGCGCGCGTCTCGTTCGTGCTCTCGGCCAAGGTGCTCGACCCGCAGTTCCAGGGGCAGATCAAGGAGCGCCTGAACAGCCGCGACGCCGTGAAGCTCGTGTCGTCTTTTTCGCGTCCGGCTCTGGAGCTGTGGCTCAACCAGCACGTCGAGCACGGCAAGAAGCTCGCCGATCTCGTCATCAAGCAGGCGCAGGCGCGCACGCGCGCGGGCCAGAAGGTCGAGAAGCGCAAGAGCTCGGGCGTGGCCGTGCTGCCCGGCAAGCTCACCGACTGCGAATCGACCGATATCGCACGCAACGAACTCTTCCTCGTGGAGGGCGACTCGGCCGGCGGCTCCGCGAAGATGGGGCGCGATAAGGAGTACCAGGCCATCCTGCCGCTGCGCGGCAAGGTGCTCAACACGTGGGAGACCGAGCGCGACCGGCTCTTTGCGAACAACGAAGTGCACGATATTTCGGTGGCGATCGGTGTCGATCCGCACAGCCCCGACGAGACGGTCGATCTTTCGAATCTGCGCTACGGCAAGATCTGCATTCTCTCCGATGCCGACGTCGACGGCTCGCACATCCAGGTACTGCTGCTCACGCTCTTCTTCAAGCATTTCCCGCAGCTCATCGAGCGCGGTCACGTGTGCGTGGCGCGCCCGCCGCTGTTCCGTGTCGATGCGCCCGCGCGCGGCAAGAAGCCTGCACAGAAGCTCTATGCGCTCGACGAAGGCGAACTCGAAGCGATCCTCGACAAGCTGCGCAAGGACGGCGTGCGCGAAACGCAATGGACCATCAGCCGCTTCAAGGGCCTGGGCGAAATGAGCGCCGAACAGCTCTGGGACACGACGATGAACCCCGACACGCGGCGTCTCTCGCCCATCGCGCTCGGCGACCTCGACTACGAGTCCACGGTTGCGCGCATGACGATGCTCATGGGCAAGGGCGAAGCGGCCTCGCGCCGTTCGTGGCTCGAAGAGAAGGGCAACGAAGTCGAAGCGGATATCTAAGCGCACGCGCCCATACAAGATTACGGAACGATTGAAACATGGACGATCTCTTTGCTGAAGTGACGGACGCCCCGAACGGCGACACGCTCACGCTCGGCCACTACGCGGAACGCGCCTATCTCGACTACGCGGTGAGCGTGGTGAAGGGCCGCGCGTTGCCCGACGTCTGCGACGGCCAGAAGCCGGTGCAGCGGCGCATTCTTTTCGCGATGAACGAAATGGGCCTGGGCGACAACGCCAAGCCCGTGAAGTCCGCGCGCGTGGTGGGCGACGTGCTCGGCAAGTACCACCCGCACGGCGACCAGTCGGCCTACGACGCGCTCGTGCGTCTCGCTCAGGACTTCTCGATGCGCTATCCGCTCATCGACGGCCAGGGCAATTTCGGCTCGCGCGACGGCGACGGCGCGGCGGCCATGCGCTACACCGAAGCGCGCCTGACGCCCATCGCCAAGCTGCTGCTCGACGAAATCGACATGGGCACTGTCGATTTCATGCCGAACTACGACGGCTCGTTCCAGGAGCCGAAGACGCTGCCCGCGCGCCTGCCGATGCTGCTGCTCAACGGCGCGTCGGGGATCGCGGTGGGTCTCGCCACCGAAATTCCCTCGCATAACCTGCGCGAAGTCGCGTCGGCGGCGGTGGCGATGATTCGCAACCCGAAGCTTTCGCACGCGGAGATCATGGAAAAGCTGCCGGGGCCCGATTTCCCGGGCGGCGGCCAGATCATTTCGAGCGACGCGGAAATTGCGGCGGCTTACGAGTCGGGCCGCGGCAGCCTCAAGGTGCGCGCGCGCTGGAAGATCGAGGACCTCGCGCGCGGCCAGTGGCAGCTCGTGGTGACCGAGCTGCCGCCGAACACCTCGGGCCAGAAAGTGCTCGAAGAGATCGAGGAACTCACGAACCCGAAGCTCAAGCTCGGCAAGAAGACGCTCACACCCGAGCAGCTGCAGAGCAAGCAGACCATGCTCGGGCTGCTCGACGCCGTGCGCGACGAGTCGGGCAAGGACGCGCCCGTGCGCCTCGTGTTCGAGCCGAAGACGAGCCGCATCGACCAGGCCGAGTTCGTCAACTCGCTGCTCGCGAACACGAGCCTCGAATCGAACGCATCGCTCAATCTCGTGATGATCGGCGCCGATGGCCGTCCGCGCCAGAAGGGCATCAGCGAGATTCTGGGCGAGTGGATCGGCTTCCGTTTCGCCACGGTCACGCGCCGCACGCAGCATCGCCTGACGAAGGTCGACGACCGCATCCATATCCTCGAAGGGCGGATGATCGTCTTCCTCAATATCGACGAGGTGATCCGCATCATCCGCGAGTCGGACGAGCCCAAGAGCGCGCTGATGAGCGCGTTCGGACTTTCCGAGCGCCAGGCCGAGGACATTCTTGAAATCCGTCTGCGTCAGTTGGCGCGGCTCGAGAAGATCAAGATCGAGAAGGAACTCGCGGAGCTGCGCGAAGAGAAGGCGAAGCTCGAAGAACTGCTCGCGAACGATGTGTCGATGAAGCGGCTCATCGTGAAGGAAATCGAAGCCGACGCGAAGCAGTACGGCGACGATCGCCGCACGCTCATTCAGCAGGAAAAGCGGGCGAGCTTCGAAGCGCGCGTGGTCGACGAGCCGGTCACGGTCGTCGTCTCGCAGAAGGGCTGGGTGCGTGCGCTCAAGGGCCACGGGCTCGATACGCAAGGTTTCACCTTCAAGGCCGGCGACGGCCTCTATGCGGCGTTCCAGTGCCGCACGCCCGATACGCTGATCGCGTGGGGCAGCAATGGCCGCGTCTATTCGGTGTCGATTGCGAATCTGCCTGGCGGCCGCGGTGACGGGGTGCCGGTCACGTCGCTCATCGAACTCGAAGCGGGCACGCATCTGCTGCACTACTTCGCGGCGAACGCGGAACAGCAATTGCTGCTGGCGTCGAGCAACGGCTTCGGCTTCATCGCGAAGATCGGCGACATGGTGAGCCGCGTGAAGGCAGGCAAGGCGTTCATGACGATCGACGAGGGCTGCGTGCCGCTCGCGCCGATGCCGATGCTGCCCGACGCGCTGCAGGTGGCGTGTCTGTCGTCGGGCGGTCGTTTGCTCGTGTTCGGCCTCGACGAGATGAAGACGCTCTCGGGCGGCGGACGTGGCGTTACGCTCATGCAGCTCGACGAGAACGAGAAGCTCGTGCAGGCGCTCGCGATCAGCGCGGCGGGCGTCGTGCTCGTGGGCACGGGCCGCGGCGGCAAGGCGACCGAGGACCTGATGGCGGGCGCGGTGCTGGCTCCGCAGATCGGCAAGCGCGCACGCAAGGGCCGCGCGCCGGACTCGAAGCTCAAGGTCGTGACGGGCATGCGTCCGGTGTTGCCGCAGTAACTTAGCTGCTCTGCATGGCGCCGGAGCGCTCTGCGTGGGACCGGAGTAAGCGCTGAAGCGCTAACTCCGGATCGCAAAGTGCTAAAGCGCTAACTCCGGCCGACACATATCCGGCGCGAATCGCGGCGCGGCATGGAATAATGCCGCGCAAAGGCATGGGACGGGAGTGCGTTGCACTCGCTCCCGTCGACATGCCGCCGATAATGACACGTTACGAGGGAAATCAAGCATGGGCCACGCGATCGCAGTCGCGCTCTTTCTGCATCTGCTGGGCGTCGCCGTCTGGGTGGGCGGCATGATCTTCGCGCATTTCTGTTTGCGCCCAGCGCTCGAAGACCTCTCGCCGCAGCTGCGCCTGCCGCTCATCGAATCGGTGTTCGGCCGCTTCTTCAACTGGGTGGGCGTCTCGGTCATCGTGATCCTGCTGACCGGCGGCTTCCTGCTCATGCAGTCCGGCGGCGAGCATGCCACCTGGCAACTGCACGCCATGGCGGGCCTGGGCGTATTGATGATGCTGATCTTCGGCCACATCCGCTTCGCCGTGTTCCCGCGCATTCGCCGCGCCGTGCAGGCGCAGAAGTGGCCCGATGGCGCGCGCGCAGTGGGCACCGTGCGTCGGCTCGTCGTCATCAATCTCGTGCTGGGTATCGTGACGATCGGCGTTGCCGTGCTCGCGCGCGGGTTCTAATCGTTTCTCCTGCAACGTTCGCGGTCTGCGCTTGACGCACTACAGGCGCTCCGCGAGCGCATGACGCTGCATGCAGCGCTCCATCGCGTCGAAGAACGCTTCTTCGGCCGCATTGCGCTTGCGTTCACGATGCCACAGCAAGTGGATATCGACGTCCACGAGCCCTTCCTCCGGCGGCAGCCGCCACAGGCGCTGCCGCGCCAGATCGTCCCGCACCGTATGCTCGGGCAGGCAGCCAATGCCGTAGCCCGCAAAGATCAGCCGCCGCACCTCGTCCAGACTCGGTGACGACGCCACGATCCGCCCCGTGAAGCCGCGCTGGTCGCGAAACACGGTGAGCGGCGACAGGCTGTCGCCAATCTGGTCGCTCGTGAAGGAGACGAAGTTCTCCGCGAGCAGGTCGTCCATCGTCAGCTGGGAAAGCCCGAAGAGCCGGTGATGCCGCCCGCAGAACATCGCGTAGCGCTGGCGCAGGAAGCAGCGCATGTCCAGCTTGTCGATGGGCGTGCGGCACAGGCTCAGGCCCGCGGTCGCGGTTTTCTGCAGCAGCGACGAGATGATGTCCGACGAGCGCATCACTTCGATCTGCAGGTCGATGCGCGGGTAGGCCGTGTGGAACTCCGCGAGAAATTCGTCGTACACGCGCGACTCGATGCGGCTCACCGTGAGCAGGCGGATCGAGCCGGTGATGTCGGCGGTGCGCTCGTCGAGGCCGGTTTCGAGCTGGGAAATCGCGCCGTAAATGTCGCTCGCAATGCGATAGACCTCTTCGCCCGCCTCGGTCGGCACGAACTGCGCGCCGCGGCGCTCGATCAGCTTGCGGCCGAGCGCGTCTTCGAGGCGCTTGAGTGCCTGGCTCACTGCCGGCTGCGTGACATAGAGCCGGGCGGCGGCGCGGCTCAGGCTGCGCTCCTGCATGATCGCGAGGTAGGTGCGCAGCAGGTTCCAGTCAAGACGGTCGTTGAGAAAGCGGGTGGTATCGGCGCGCATGGGCGGTCTCCCGGCGCAAGGGTGCGCCAAGGGTATTAGTTAAATTTATGTGCAGAATAATAACGCGAAATTTGACTAATGATTTGTGGCTGGCGATAAAGCGTGCATGCAACACGAACCCATCCCAAACGCGCCTGAAGGAGACCGACGCATGGCCAGCCCACAACCCAGCACCCGGCAACCGGTGCGCGCCGCCGCCGCGGCGTTCATCGGCACGATGATCGAGTGGTACGACTTCTACATCTACGCCACGGCCGCCGCGCTCGTGTTCGGCGAGCTGTATTTCCCTTCTGAAGACCGCTTCGTGAGCACGATGGCGTCGTTCGCGACCTTCGCCGTCGGGTTCTTCGCGCGTCCGCTCGGCGGCCTGATCTTCGGCCACCTCGGCGACCGCATCGGCCGCAAGAAAGCGCTCATGACCACCCTGATGATGATGGGCGTCGCGACCGTCTGCGTCGGCCTGCTGCCGTCGTACGCGAGCGTGGGGATGCTCGCGCCGGTGCTGCTCGTGCTGCTGCGCGTGGTGCAGGGCATCGCCGTGGGCGGCGAGTGGGGCGGTGCGGTGCTGATGGCGGGCGAGCACGCGCCCGAAGGCCGCCGCACGTTCTTCGCTTCGTTCGCGCAGCTGGGTTCGCCGGCCGGCCTGATTCTTTCGCTGCTCGCGTTCCGCTCGGTCACGTCGCTCGACAAGGCCGACTTTCTCTCGTGGGGCTGGCGTCTGCCGTTCCTCGTTTCGGCGGTGCTGCTCGTGATCGGCATCATGATCCGCCTTGGCGTGAACGAGTCGCCCGAGTTCGAGAAGCTCAAGGACCAGCGCCGCACGCTCAAGCTGCCCGTCGCCGAAGTGTTCCGCTCGGCGTGGGGCCTCGTGCTGCTGTGCATCGGCGCGAACACCATCGGCATTGCGGGCGTGTACTTCACCAACACGTTCATGATCGCCTACACCACGCAATACGTCGGCATCACGCGCTCGCTGATTCTCGACTGCCTGTTCGCGGTCGCGATCATCCAGTTCCTCGTGCAGCCGCTCGCCGCGTGGCTCGCCGAACGCATGGGCGGCGCGCGCTTCCTCAAGTGCGCGGCGCTCGCCGCGATGCTCTCGCCGTATCCGATGTTCGTGCTCGTGCAAAGCGGCAAGGTCGTGCCGATGGTGATCGGCATTTCGATCGCCGTGGTCTGCATGGCGAGCTTCTATTCGGTGATCGCCGGCTTCGTCTCCGGCGTGTTCCCCACGCGCGTGCGCTACTCCGCGATTTCGCTCTCTTACCAGGTATGCGGCGCGATCGCGGGCGGCCTCACGCCGCTGGTCGGCACGTGGCTCGCGCATCGCCATGCGGGGCAGTGGTGGCCGCTCGCGGTGTTCTATACGTGCCTCGCGGGCGTCTCGCTGTTGTGCATCGTCGCGCTCGACGCGCGCCGTCACCAGCATGCGTTAGACGAGGCGGGAGCCGAGGCGTTGAGCGCACGATGACGTTGTTCAGCTGTTTGAATAGTTCGACTGAAATGGATGGACCGATGAAAGACCTTTTGCAGATCGACGGCCCGCGCCTGTGGGCGAGCCTCATGGAGATGGCGCGTGTTGGCGCGACGGCGGGCGGCGGCGTGCGCCGCCTCGCGCTCACCGAAGAAGACCGGCGCGGGCGCGAGTTGTTCGCGCGCTGGTGCCGCGAGGCGGGCATGACGGTGTGGACCGACGAAGTGGGGAACCTGTTCGCGCGCCGCGAAGGCGACGATGCGCAGGCTGCGCCGGTGCTGATGGGCAGCCACCTCGACTCGCAGCCCGAAGGCGGCCGCTTCGACGGCGTATACGGCGTGCTCGCCGCTCTCGAAGTCGTGCGCGCGCTCAACGACGCGGGCGCACGCACCGTGAAGCCGATCGAAATCTGCTCGTGGACCAACGAGGAGGGCGCGCGCTTCACGCCGGCGATGCTGGGCTCGGCGGTCTTCACTGGCGCGATGACGCTGGCGGAGGCACTCTCGCGCACGGACGCCGACGGCGTGACGCTCGGCGCCGCGCTCGACGCATGCGGCGTGCGCGGCACGCGCGCCGTGCAAGGCGTCGCCGTCGACGCCTACTTCGAAGCTCATATCGAACAGGGCCCGATTCTGGAGGCGAACGAGACGACCATCGGCGTCGTGACGGGCGGCCAGGCGATCCGCTGGTTCGACGTGAACGTGACGGGCGTGGCCGCGCACGCGGGCACGACGCCGATGCGCTATCGCAAGGACGCATGGTTCGGCGCGGCGCAGATGTCGCTCGAGATCGAACGCACGATGGCGCGCTACGCACCGCGCGGTCTCGTGACGATCGGCCAGGCGCAGATCGCAAACTCGTCGCGCAACACGATTGCGGCGAACCTGACGTTCACGGTCGATCTGCGCCATCCCGACGATGCGCAGCTCGACGCGATGGAGCGCGACTTGCGCGCGCTATGCGCGGACGTCGCCGCACAGCGCGGCCTTGGTGCGCAGATCGCGCATTGCTGGACGAGCCCTGCCACGCCGTTCGACGCGCGGTGCGTCGAGCTGGTCGCGCAGGCAACGGCGCGCTTTGGTTATCCGCACGAGCGTATCGTGAGCGGTGCGGGCCACGACGCGATCCACCTCGCGCGCTACTGCCCGACCGCGATGGTGTTCATTCCCTGCGTGGCCGGTCTTTCGCACAACGAAGCCGAGGACGCTCTGCCGGAAGACATCACGGCCGGCGCGAACGTGTTGCTCAACGCCGTCGCGGCGCGCGCGGGCGTGCGCCTGGCCGTTGAAGTGGAAAACCCGGCCGACGCGTAAAAGAAATAGAAGGAGAACTGAGCATGAAAACCTGGTTTCACCCCGATCAGCTGCTGCACCATCCGCGCGCCTATTTCTCGCGCGGCCAGTTGCGTGCGCCGCAGGAAGTGCCACAGCGTGCCGAGCATCTCGTTGCCGCGGCGCGCTCGCTTGGCTTCGACGTGCAGGCGCCCGCCGATTTCGGCACCGCGCCCATCGCCGCCGTGCACGACATGAACTATCTGCGTTTTCTCGAAGAAGCGCACACTGAATGGAAGCGCGTGCCCGAAGATTGGGGCGAAGAGGTGATGTCGAACATCTACGTGCGCGAGCCGAATCCGCTGCGTGGCGTGCTCGCGCAGGCGGCGCGCTATCTCGCGGACGGCAGTTGCCCCATCGGTACGAATACCTGGCGTGCGGCCTACTGGTCGGCGCAAAGCGCGCTGGCGGCGGCCGCATGCGTGAACGAAGGCGCGCGCGAGTCGTACGCGCTCTCGCGTCCGCCCGGCCACCATGCCCGCGCGGACGCGGCGGGCGGCTTCTGCTATCTGAACAACGCGGCCATCGCGGCGCAGTCGCTGCGCAGCCGCTTCGAGCGTGTGGCGATCCTCGACACCGACATGCACCACGGCCAGGGCGTCCAGGAGATCTTCTACGGCCGCAGCGACGTGCTCTACATCTCGATTCACGGCGATCCGACCAACTTCTATCCCGTGGTCGCGGGCTACGAGGAAGAGCGCGGCAACGGTGCTGGCGAGGGCTACAACGTCAATCTGCCGATGCCGCATGGCGCGTCCGAAGCCGACTTCTTCGAGCGCGTGAAGGCGGCGCTGCGGGTGCTCAGGCGCTTCGAGCCGGACGCGCTCGTGCTGGCGCTCGGCTTCGACATCTACAAGGACGATCCGCAGTCGAAAGTCGCCGTGACCACCGAGGGTTTCGGCCGGCTCGGCGCGGAGATCGGCGCGCTCGGCCTGCCTTCGGTGATCGTGCAGGAAGGCGGCTATCACCTCGAAAGCCTCGAAGACAACGCACGCGCATTCTTCGGCGGTTTTACGGGAGCGCGCTGATCAGCGCGTGAACGTGCGCTTCAGGCCAGCAGCAGCCACGCCCCGCACGCGAGTCCTACCGTCGCGTAGACCGCGTAAGCGGGGAGCTTGAGCTTGCCGAAGCACATCGCCGAGAAGACGGCCGTCAGCAGATAAGACAGATGCAGCGGCACGTGCCGCGCGATATGCCAGACGGCGATCGCGAGGAACGCGGTGGTCGCGGCGCGCAGCACGCGCATGGCGTGCTCGAAGCGCGGGTTCGCCTTCATGCGGTGCAGGTGCCGCCGCGCGAGCACGACGAGGCAGCCCGACGGCACGAACAGCGCGAGCGTGGCGATGAGCGCGCCGACCCAGCCATCGACGAGATAGCCGAAGAACGGCACCACGTTCAGGAGCGGCCCCGGCGAAAGCGGCGAGAGCGTGAACGCCAGCGTGAAGTCGTCGTTGGTGATGCCGATCGCGGGCGTGACGAACAGCGTTTTCAGCACGGGCAGCGCCGAAAAGCCGCCGCCAAACAGCGTCATGCCCGCGCCCGCGAGACGCGGCCAGAGCAGCGCCGAGTCGAGCGGATGCGGCAGCGGCAGCGCGAACACGACGATCAGCGCGGCCAGCGCGGCGAGCAATTGCCCATCGCGCCGTGTCACGCGTAATTCGAGCCGCTGCGAAGGCACGGGGCTTGCGAGCCAGCCCGCGGCAAACGCGACGAGCAGAATCGCCACGTAGGCCGCGCCGCTCGCCGCGAGCGCGAGGGCCGCACAGGCAGCGATCGCCACGCCCCATTCGAGCGGGCCGCGCACGAGCGCACGCGTCTGCCTGTACCAGGTCACGCCGATCAGCATGGCGAGCACCACGCTGAAATGGTCGAGCAGCGTGCGCGAGGCGACCGCATGCACGAGCGGCGTGCGGTAGAAAATGGCGAACAGCGTCATCAGCGCGAAGAAGGGCAGCACGCTCGCCACGCCCGCGACCCACGCGCCCGCGCGTCCGCGCAGCGCATGGCCGAGTTGCACCGCGACGTTGCAGCCTACCGGCCCCGGCACCATCCAGGCGAGTGCTACCAGATCCGAGAATGCGGTTTGCGTGAGACGCGCTTCGCGCTCCACGTAGTGCTGCTCGAGTTGCGCCATGAGTGCGAGGCCGCCCCATGAGACCGCGGACACGGTCAGCACGACGCGAAAGAGCGTCAGGAGCGGTTCGTGATGGTCGCGGATTGGCGCCGCGATCGCTTCGTCGGTGCGGGTTTGCATGGCTGCATCGTGCGGGCGAAGGTCAGTGCGGATCTGTGCGCGAAGGCACGCGGTTCGCGCAACTCACTGGAAAGCGTGGACAATGCGCAATCTGCGCGCCGGCCTCGCGTCAGCGCGATTGCGGCGCGTCGCTCAGGCGCTCGTTGCGGCGATCTTCGCGTGCGGCTTGCGTGCCCGCCGGCTGCGTCGCGCTACAGACGCCGAAGCGCTCGATCAGCGCGGCCACGCCTTCCACGGGCACGGGGCGCGAGAACAGGAAGCCCTGCGCCTCGATCGGGCCGAGCGCGGAGAGCCACGCGATCTGCTCTTCGGTTTCGGTGCCCTCGACGACTACCGTGAGCCCGAGCGAGCGCGCGAGATTGACGATCGCCGAGACCATCACGCACACGCTGCGGTCGGCGGGGATGGCCTGCACGAACGAGCGGTCGACCTTGAGCGTGTCGACGGCGAAGCGGTTCAGGTAGGACAGCGACGAATAGCCGGTGCCGAAGTCGTCTAGCGCGACGCGCACGCCAAGGCGCTTCAGCGCGAAGATCTTTTCCGAAACGAGCTCCGGGTACTCCATCATCGCGGTTTCGGTGATCTCGAGTTCGAGCCGGTGCGCGGCAATGCCGGTTTCCTCGATGGCGCGCGCTACGGTCTCGTACAGGTCGCCGCGCCAGAACTGCACCGCCGAGATGTTGATGGCGAGCGTGAGCGACTCGTAGCCCTGCTGCTGCCACTGCGCGAGTTGCGCGCACGCGGTACGGATCACGAAGTCGCCTACGGGCACGATGAGGCCCGTGGATTCGGCCACAGGAATGAATTCGCCCGCAGGAATGAGTCCGTATTGCGGATGGTTCCAGCGCACGAGCGCCTCGAAGCCCGTGATGCAGCGCCGGCGCAGATCGATCTTCGGCTGGTAGGCGAGAAAGAGCTGGTCCTCGGCGAGCGCGACGCGCAGCTGCTGCTCCCACTTCATCAGGTGGTCGGCGCGGTGGGCGAGTTGCGGCGAGTAGAAGCGAAAGCAGTTGCGTCCGGCCTCCTTGGCGGCGTACATCGCGAGGTCGGCTTTCTTGAGCAGATCGATTTCGCTTTCGTGCGCGACCGCGAAGAGCGCGATGCCCGTGCTCGCGTGCAGCACGAAGGCGCTGCCGCGCACGTCGAACGGATGCGTGAACGCGGCGTTGGTGGCTTCGGCGAGCGCGATGGCGCGTTTTTCGATGTCGTCGCCCTTCACGATCACCACGAACTCGTCGCCGCCGATGCGCGCAAGCGTGCCCGCGCCGCCCACGGCGTCGGCGAGGCGCGCGGCGCTCATCTGCAGCACGATGTCGCCGGCGTTGTGGCCCAGCGTGTCGTTGACCGTCTTGAAATTGTCGAGGTCGATGAAGAGGATGGCGAGCCGCCCGAGGTTGCCCGGCTGCGAGACCTCATGGCGCAAACGCTGCAGCGTGGCGTAGCGGTTGGGCAGGCCCGTGAGGAGGTCGTACTGCACGAGTTGCGACATCTCGCGCTCGCGCCCGAGCAGCTTGCCGATCAGTCCCGTGGCCACGGCGAAGAACGAGAGCATGGCGAGCGAGATGAACGTCGCCATCATCAGGTAGACGTCGCGCGTGTGGTTGTAGTCGGCAAATTCCTCGGCCTGCGAGAGACCGACCAGCACGGCGAGCGGATAGCCATCGATATGGCGGTACGAGACGATGCGCGTCACGTGATCGATCGGGTCGACGTAGGTGCCCGACACATGCTCGGAAATGGGATACACGCCGCTCGCGGAGAACGTGCCGTTCGCGCGCTCGGCGCTGCCCGTGCGGCGTGCGAGCACGGCGCCGCTGTCCGAGATCACGGCGATCACGCCGTCGCGGCCGATCGCGGCGTTGTTGTAGAAGTCGCTCGTGAAGTAGCTCGGGTCCTCAGAAACCACGACGACGCCCGCGAACGAGCCGTCCGGGTGATTGAGGCGGCGCGTCATCTGCAGGGTCCAGTGGCCGGACACGCGGCCGAGCACCGGCTTGCTGATATAGAGCTGGTCGTCGTTCTCGTGCTCGTGCACCTTGAAGTGCTCGCGGTCCGAGAGGTCGATGGGCTTGGGATTCGGATCGGCCGTGTTGGCGACGAGCGTGCCGTGCTCGTCGATGATCGACACCTGCACGAGCGAGTCGCTCTGCACCACACCCTTTTCGACTGTGCTGCCGAGATCGAAGCGGCCCGGCGACTTTTCGAACTCGTACTTCACGAAGCGCGTGATCTGGTCGACCTGGTGGATCGCCTTGACCGTGTGCTGTTCGAGCGCCGCCGAGAGGATCGCCGCCGAGGCCGTGGCCTCGCGCATGGTCGCTTCCTTCTCGACTGAGAGACGCGTGAAGATGACCGCCCACAGCAGCACGAGCACCAGCACGCCGAGCAGCGGAATGGCGAGCAGCGCGCGCGGACGCGTGTATGCCGGGCCGGGCGCGTTGCGCAGGCTCGAATCGCGCGAGAACGGAACCCGCGTGGCGCTCATCGCGGCCGCCGTAGGCGCGGGAACTCACACCGCGGATGCGGCGGCCGGAACGGCAAGGATGCGCTCGGTTGAGTCGGCGGCATGAAGGACGGATGGCTGGGGGAATACGTGCATTGCGCGCGCGCAATGCACGCCGGACGCGTCGTGCGTCCGATGTTTCGATATTACTGGTTGGGGAATGATTAAGGAAGCTGTGGTCCCTCGGGTATACGCGAGGGTCGCCTCAACCCGCGCGCGATGCTGATGTGCGGTGCATAGCTGCGAGGCGGTGCATCGTGGTCGATGCGCCTTGCATGAATCGGGGTGCCGCTGCGGGCGCTTAGCCGAGCCGGCAGGTCCCGTCGACGACGGTCACCGAGTGGCCGCCAATCCAGATCTTTTTCGCCGCATCGTCATAGTCGACGCGCACGCGCCCGTCGCGCCCGAGCGCCGTGCCCTGGCGCACTGTATAGCGTGCGCCCGAACGTCGGTTCTGCTGTTCGAGCAGCATGGCGATGGCGGCGTTCGCGCTGCCGGTGACGGGGTCTTCGCCCTTGCCGAGCCCGGTCATGAGGCAGCGCACTTCGAAGGTTGCGGGACCATCGGCCTCGTGCGGGCCGTAGGCGGCCACGCCATGTGCACCCACGCTCGCGGCAACGGCTTCGATCGCCTCGTAGTCGACGTCGAGCGCGAGCACCACTTGCGCCGACGCGAGACGGACGACGAGCCAGGGCGCGCCGTTGTCGACGCCGCAGGGCGCGGCCGAGAAGTCGACGGCGTTCGAGCGCAGCGCCGCGCGCAATGCGTCGAACTGTGCGGCGGCGAGCGGCGTCACGCGCGCGGGCGGCGCGGCGAAGGCCCATGCGCCGTTCTCCGCGGCGGCCAGATCGATGAGACCGGCGCCGCATTCCTGCACGAGGCGCCCGGGCGTCTTCGGCGTGCGGCCGCTTTCGAGAAACGCATGCGCCGTGCCGAGCGTCGGATGGCCTGCGAAGGGCAGTTCGCCTTTGGTCGTGAAGATGCGCACGCGGTAGTCGGCGCGCGCGTCGGTCGGGGCGAGCAGGAAGCTGGTTTCCGAGAGATTGGTCCAGCGCGCGATGGCCTGCATCTCGTCGCCGCTCAAACCGTCGGCGTCGAACACCACGGCGAGCGGGTTGCCCTTGAAGGGTACCGACGTGAAGACGTCGACCTGTTTGAAGCGGACGCTGGGCTGGGTCATGGCGGGACGATCATGGAAGGGGTAAGGCGCGACGCAAGAGGTGCGCCAGGTTGCGCGAACGCACAACAGAAAAATACGAGCCAGTGCGCGGACCTGGATGCGGGTCCGCGCACCTTACCGAAGCTCGCCGATGTCGCTTACTCGACTTCGGCGATCAGCTCGATCTCGACGCATGCGCCAAGCGGAATCTGCGCGACGCCGAAGGCCGAGCGCGCGTGCTTGCCCTTCTCGCCGAACACGTCGGCGATCAGCTCCGAAGCGCCGTTCGTGACGACGTGCTGTTCCGTGAAGGTGAGCGTCGAGTTCACGAGGCTCATGAGCTTGACCACGCGCTTGACCTTGTTGAGGTCGCCCGTGTGGGCGTGCAGCGTGGCGAGCAGGTCGATCGCGATCGAGCGCGCGGCGGCCTTGCCTTCCTCGGTCGTGAGCGACTCGCCGAGCTTGCCGGCCCACACCTTGCCGTCCTTCTTGGCGATGTGACCCGACAGGTACACCGTGTTGCCGCTCTGGGCGCTCATCACGTAGGCCGCGGCGGGCGCGCCTGCCTGGGGCAGGGTGATGCCGAGCTGTTCGAGACGGTCGTAGATGTTGATGTCAGCCATGATCAGGATTCCTCGTTCGGGTGTTGAGTCGGAAAGAGCCTGGCGCTGCGCCAGGCCTTCGCCGGGCTTGCGTCAGGCGTGCGCGCGGATCAGGGCCGCGAGCTTCGCGACGCCTTCTTCGATCTTCGCGGGCGGCACCGTGACGAACGACAGGCGCAGCTTGTTGTGTTGCGGCTCGTCGGCGAAGAACGGCGCGCCGGGCACGAAGGCCACGTTCTGCGCGACGGCTTCGGCCAGCAGCTTCATGCTGTCGATGTTCGAGGGCAGCGTCACCCAGATGAACATGCCGCCTTCGGGGCGGTTCCAGCTCACGCCTTCGGGCATGTTGCGCTTGAGCGAGTCGAGCATCGCCTCGCACTGGTCGCGATAGAGCGCGCGCACCTTCGGGATGTGCGTGTCGAGGAAGCCGTCCTTCACCACCTCGTAGACGATGCGCTGCGTGAAGCTCGGCGTGTGCAGATCGGTGGCCTGCTTGGCCTGCACCAGTTTGAAGTGCAGGTCTTCGGGCGCAATGATGTAGCCCACGCGCAGGCCCGGGGCCAGGATCTTCGAGAACGAGCCCAGATGCACGACATGCTCGGGCGCGAGCGAGTGCACCGTCGGCAGCGGCTCGCCCGCGTAGAGGAGCGCGCCGTAGGGGTCGTCTTCGATCACGGGGAACGGCGAGTGCTTCGCGAATTCCGCGAGTGCCCGGCGGCGTTCGAGCGGCAGGCGGCGGCCCGTGGGGTTCTGGAAGTTCGGGATCGCGTAGAGCAGGCGCGCGCCGGCCGTGAGTTCGGGCGTCAGGCCTTCGGGCACGAGGCCTTTTTCGTCGGTCGGGACCTGGACGTACTTCGGCTCGTAAAGCGAGAACGACTGCAGCGCGCCGAGGTAGGTGGGCGTTTCCACGAGCACGGGGCTATTGGGGCAGACCAGCACCTTGCCGATCAGGTCGAGCGCCTGCTGCGAACCCGTGGTGATGAGCACCTGCGAGGGACGCACCGTCACGCCGCCCACCGAGTGGCGCGCGGCAATCCATTCGCGCAGCGGCATATAGCCTTCGGTCGCGCTGTACTGGAGGGCGCCCGAGGGGTCGTCGCGCAGGATGCGGTCGGCGGCGGCGCGCATTTCCTCGGCCGGGAAGCTGGCCGGCGCGGGCAGGCCGCCCGCGAACGAAATGACTTCGGGACGCTCGGTGACCTTCAGGATTTCGCGAATCGCCGAGCTGGTCAGCTTGATTGCACGCTCGGACAGTTGCCACGCGGGCGCGGCCTTGAGATCGCTCTGGTCCATGGGGTCTCCTTGTTGGGGTGAGGCGAGTGACTGTTCAGCGGCGGCATGGGGCGCGATCGCGCGCCGCCGGATGCCGCCGAAAACCTTGAATTATGACGCGAAACCGGCTCATGCGCGCGCGGGCGCCGGGGCCGTGCCGATCGCCGCGCGGCGACCGAGTACGACTGTGGCGATCACCGCGGCCGCGTAGAGCCACGCCGAGGGCGCGACCTGCTCGCCGAAAAAGAGCGCCGAGAACGCCATCGTGAAGAAAATCTGCAGCAGCTGTACCTGGCCCACGCGCGCCGTACCGCCCATGGCGAGCCCCGCGTACCACGCGAAAAAGCCGATGAACTGCGAAAACAGCGTGACGTAGCCGAAGGCGAGCCAGGTCTTGAGCGCGACGGGGCCGGGGTGCGCCACGTGATGCGCCCATGCGAGCCAGCCCACCGGCAGCGCGAGGAACGGCGCCGAGAGCACGAGCGCCCAGCAGATCACCTGCCAGCCGCCCAGTTGACGCGCGAGGCGCGCGCCTTCGGCGTAGCCGAGCGCACCGATGCCCACCGCGATGAGCATCCACGCGTCGCCCGCATGCAGCGAGCCGCCGCCCGCCTGGAGCGCGAACGCGACCACAAGAGCGCTGCCGATGAGCGCGCTGGCCCAGAACGCCTTCGAGGGCCGCTCGTGCGAGAGCCACGCCGCGTAGATCGCCACGGCGAGCGGCTGCAGGCCGTTGACGATGGCGCCGTGCGAGGCCGGCACGGTCTTCATCGCGAAGGCGGAAAACACCGGAAACGCGACGATCACGCCAAGCGACACCACGGCGAGGCTCTTGACCTGCGGCCAGGTGGGCCATGTCTCGCGACGGATGGCGAGCAGCAGCGCGGCCGGCACGGCGGCGGCGAGTGCGCGGCCGAGGCCGTTCAGAAGCGGGTGGAATTCGGCGACGACGATGCGCGTCATCGGCAGCGTGAGGCTAAAGATCATGACGCCGACGAGGCCGAGCAGCATGCCTTGGGTTTCGCGTGCTTTCATGCGGGACTTTGCGCTCGACGGATCAGCGTGCCGGCGCGCCGAGCGTGCGCGGACCGGACGGGGTTTCGAACTGCGCGACGAGCGCGGGCGAGAGGGCTTCCTCCACGGCGATCAGGTGCGCCGCGCCGAGCCACTGCAACTGCTCGCGCGCCGCCTGCGCCTCTGGGTGAAACCCGGTGAGGGACGTGAGCGCGATGCCGATGTCGGCCAGAACCTGCGACGGATGATGCGCCGTATCCCACTGGATCAGCGAGGGCAAAATGCCGTCGCCCGCGCCTTGCCAGGCCGGGAAAGCGCCGTTTTCCGGAACGGTGAGCTGCCACGAGAAGTCGCCGCGCGTCATCGGCACGAGCGCGGGAATGCGCTGGGGATACTGCTCGCGCCAGCGTGCGAGGCTCTTCGGCGGATCGACGCGCGCGACCCAATGCGACAGGTACGGCCCCTGTTCGAGGCGCGCCAGTACGGCGGGGTCGTCGAGCGCGAACAGGCGCGCGCGGGCGTTCGCGTCGCTTTTCGCCGCCGGATCGACCGCGATGACTTCCAGATACGCACCGCCCCACAGCCCGAGCAGACGGTTGTGCGTGCGCATGAGCGGGTGAGCGCCGCCGCCCGCGGGCGCGGCGCCGAGCGCGTCGCTCACGTACGTCACGCCTTCTTCCAGCGTGCGCGCGGCAACGACGAGATGATCGAGGCGAAGCGGCGAGGCGTTCATGGGCGGTCGAGCGGAGCCAAAAATACGGAGGGGCCGGAGAGAAGGGGGACAGGAGCCTGCGCCTGGACAGTGTGCCGACGCCGCTACCGAATCCTTACCGGTACGCATGCGATCAAATGTACCGGTATGGTGGCAGACAGTAACGGTACAATCGGCCCGATAGTGCTCTGTACAGTTCGAGTTCAGGGAGTCCTCATGTCCTCCGTACCGCTAGACCAGATTCCCGCCCCGCACGACGCGGCGACGCTCACGCTCGTCGACCAGCTCGTGCAGTGGGGCCGCCGCCGCATCGAGGAGCGCGTGTTCCGGCCCGGCATGCGCATGCCGTCCATCCGCAAGCTCGCGCTCGACAAGGGCGTCTCGCGCTTCACCGTGGTCGAGGCGTACGAGCGTCTGGTCGCGCAGGGCTACCTCGACTCGCGGCGCGGTTCCGGTTTCTATGTGCGCGAGCGGCTGGCGCTCGTGGCCGGCGGCGAACGCCAGCCGCTGACTGCGGGCGTCCCGGCGCGCGCCGACGCGGTTGCTGCCCCCGCGCCGCCCACCATCGACGTGGTCTGGCTGCTGCGCAACATGCTTCACACATCCACGCGGCCGGAAAAAGGGCCGGGTTTGGGCTATCTGCCCGCGCGCTGGCTGGATGGCGAGCTGCTGACCGGCGCGATGCGCTCGCTTGGCCGCCAGAGCGGCACGCAACTGCTGGGCTTCGGCTCACCGCAAGGCTTCCTGCCGCTGCGCCAGCAACTCCAGACGCGCATGGCGGAACTCGAGATCGGCGCGACGCCCGACCAGATCGTGCTCGTCTCCGGCATCACCCAGGCGATCGACCTGCTCGCACGCATCTATGTGCAGCCCGGCGACACGGTGATCGTGGGCGACCCCGCGTGGTTCCAGATGTTCGGGCGCTTCGCCTCGCAGGGCGCGCGGCTCGTCGGCATGCCGTACACGCCAGACGGGCCGGACCTCGACGCGCTCGAAGCGCTGGTCGAGACCTGGCGGCCGAGAATGCTCGTCATCAATTCGGTGCTGCAAAATCCCACGGGCACCTCGCTTACCGCCGCGCAGGCGTTCCGCATTCTGCGGCTTGCCGAACAGTACGATTTCATCGTCGTCGAAGACGATATCTACGGCGACCTCTGCCCGGCCGGCTATCCGGCCACGCGCCTCGCGAGCCTCGACCAGCTTCGCCGCGTGATCTATCTCGGCAGCTTTTCGAAGACGCTCGCACCGAACCTGCGCGTGGGCTATATCGCGAGCGCGCTCGACGTGACCCAGGCGGTGGCGGACCAGAAAATGCTCGTCGGCATGACGAGCCCGGAACTCAATGAGCGTGTGCTGTACCGCGTGCTCACGGAGGGTCACTACCGGCGTCACGTGGAGCGCCTGCGTGCACGGCTGGACGGCGTGCGCGACAAGGCGGAGCGCATGCTGGAGCGCGCCGGCCTGCGCCTTTTTGCGGCGCCGGGCGCCGGCATGTTCCTGTGGGCGGACACGGGCGTCGACGCGGATGCGCTCACCGCGGCGGGCCACGAAGCGGGTTTCCTCCTCGCGCCGGGGAGCCTGTTCTCGCCGCACCAGTCGCCGACCACGTGGATGCGCTTCAACATCGCCAACTGCGGCGACCCTGCGCTGCCCGCGTTCCTCGCCGACTACCTCGAAGGCGTGGGCCGGCGGGGCGGCTCTTGAAAACGGTGCCGTCTGTCCCCAACTGGGCGGGCGGCGCGCCGCGATGCGAATTGCCGAGAACTCGCGGCCACAAATTTGTCAGACTAGAACTGCAACGTAAGAGGACTCGACCATGGCACAAGAAACCATGAGCTTCCAGGCAGAAGTGAAACAGCTTCTGCACCTGATGATCCATTCGCTGTACAGCAACAAGGAAATCTTCCTGCGCGAACTCATCTCGAACGCATCGGACGCGGCGGACAAGCTGCGCTTCGAGGCGATCGCGAACAGCGCGCTCTATGAGAACGATCCGAATCTGCGCATCCGCGTGGGCTTCGATAAGGAAGCGCGCACCATCACGATCGACGACAACGGCATCGGCATGAGCCATGACGAAGCCGTGTCGAACCTCGGGACGATCGCGCGCTCGGGTACGAAGGAATTCTTCGGCAAGCTCTCGGGCGACCAGCAGAAGGACGCGGCGCTGATCGGCCAGTTCGGCGTGGGCTTCTATTCGGGCTTCATCGTCGCGGACAAGATCACCGTGGAAAGCCGCCGCGCGGGCCTGACGGCGGGCGAAGGCGTGCGCTGGACGAGCGCGGGCGAGGGCGAGTTCGCCGTCGAGGCGATCGAGCGCGCGCAGCGCGGCACGACGATTACGCTGCATCTGCGCGAAGGCGAGGACGAGCTGCTTTCCGCATGGAAGATCAAGTCGATCATCCAGAAGTATTCGGATCACGTCGGTCTGCCCATCGAGATGAAGAAGGAAGAATGGGACGCCGAAAAGAGCGAGATGGTCACGAAGGACGAGTACGAGACCATCAACCAGGCGAGCGCGCTGTGGACGCGTTCGAAGAGCGAGATCAGCGACGAGCAGTATCAGCAGTTCTATCAGCACCTCGCGCACGACCACCAGAACCCGCTCGCGTGGACGCATAACCGCGTGGAAGGCCGCAGCGAATATACGCAGTTGCTTTACGTGCCGTCGCATGCGCCGTTCGACCTGTGGAATCGCGATCACAAGAGCGGTCTGAAGCTCTACGTGAAGCGCGTGTTCATCATGGACGACGCCGAGCAGCTGCTGCCGAACTATCTGCGCTTCGTGAAGGGCGTGGTCGATTCGAGCGATCTGCCGCTCAACGTCTCGCGCGAAATCCTCCAGGAAAGCCGCGACGTCAAGGCGATTCGCGACGGCGTGACCAAGCGCGTGCTCTCGATGCTCGAAGAGATGGCGAACGCTGTTACGGACGCCGAAGCAAGCGAAGAGGACAAGGCGAAGTACGCGACGTTCTGGGCCGAGTTCGGCCAGGTGCTCAAGGAAGGCATCGGCGAGGATCACGCCAATCGCGAGCGCGTGGCGAAGCTCGCGCGTTTCGCGTCCACGCACAACGACACGAACGAGCAGACCGTCACGCTCGCCGACTACGTGGCGCGCATGAAGCCCGAGCAGACGAAGATCTACTACGTCACGGCGGATACGTGGCAAGCCGCGAAGAACAGCCCGCACCTCGAAGTGTTCCGCAAGAAGGGCGTGGAAGTGCTGCTCCTCACGGACCGTGTGGACGAGTGGATGCTGTCGTTCCTGAACGAGTTCGACGGCAAGCCGCTCGCGAGCGTGGCGCGCGGCGACCTCGACCTCGGCGCGCTCAACGACGAGGAAAAGCAGCAGCAGGAGAAGGTGAGCGAAGAGTTGAAGCCGCTCGTCGAGCACATGAAGGAAGCGCTCAAGGCCAAGGCCAAGGACGTCCGTCTCACCTTCCGCCTGACCGATTCGCCCTCGTGCCTCGTGGCCGACGAAGGCGACATGAGCGGCTATCTGCAGCGCATGCTGAAGGCGGCGGGACAAAATGCTCCGCAGATGCAGCCGATCCTCGAAGTGAACCCGGAGCATCCGCTCGTGAAGGCGCTGCGCACCGATAGCGCGGACTTCGGCGACTGGTGCAATCTGCTGTTCGATCAGGCGTTGCTGGCGGAAGGCGGCGCGCTGGAAGATCCGGCCAGCTTCGTCAAGCGTACGAACGCGTTGCTGATTGCCCGCGCCGGATAAAGCGCGCGGCTTTGCGTGAGCGAAACCCCTTGCGGCTACCTGCTGCAAGGGGTTTTTCTTTTGTCCGCCGCGCTTGCAGCGAACTGAAATCCTCGCAGCCTATAATGCGCGCCATGCCTCTTCGATTCGATGCCGCTAACGCGCACTGGCGCGTCACGCCCTTGCCCGCCTTGAGCGCCGACCAGAAGGACTGGCTCACGCGCGGCGGTTCGCTCACGGCGCATTTGCGCACGCTCGGCCGCGTCGTGGTGCGGGTCACGCGCGAAGCCGTCGACATGCCCTGGTCCGATGAATGTGCCGCGCTCGGTCTGGCGCCGCGCGAGCGCGCGTGGGTGCGCGAGATCGTGCTCGAAGTCGATGGTGTGCCGTTCGTCGCCGCGCACAGCGTGACGCCACTCGCCGCGAGTCAAGGCGTGTGGCAGGCCATGCGCCGCTTACGTACGCGGCCGCTCGCGGAACTTCTCTATAGCGATAGCGGTGTGGCGCGCTCCGCGCTCGTGAGCCGGCGCGTAAGCGCGCGGCATCCGCTCCATACACTCGCGGCGCGCGAGCTCATGATCGAGGCGAAGCACACGCCGCATGCGTTCGTCGCGCGCCGCTCGGTATTCGAGCGCGCAGGCGCGCCGCTGCTCGTGACCGAATGCATGCTGCCCGCGCTGTGGTCGCGCCTCGCAAGCGGACCTTTGGCGCAAGAAGCCGGCGTGCATCTCGGACGCGAACGCGGCCCGCTCGATCACACCGCCTCGCGCGCGCATCACGCGCCGCGTTGAACGTGCCGCATCCGTTGCCATGACCTTCAAGCGCTGCTTCGATCCCGTCGTCGATGCACGCACGCGTGTGCTCATCCTCGGCAGTCTGCCTGGCGAGGCGTCGCTCGCGCATCAGCAGTATTACGCGCATAAGCAGAACAAGTTCTGGCATTTGATCGGCGATGTGATTGGCGAAGCGCTGCCGGGCATGAACTACGAAGCGCGACTGCAAGCGCTGCTCGAGCATCGCGTGGGGCTGTGGGACGTCATTGCGCAAGCGAAACGCGAAGGCAGTCTCGATAGCCGCATTCGCGACCACGCGGCGAACGATCTCGTGGCACTGATCGCCACGTTGCCCAATCTGGCGTGTATTGCGTTCAACGGCGGGACGGCTGCGAAGATCGGCACGCAGGCGCTGGCGGTGAGCCGCGTATCGCTCGATCTCGTCAAGCTACCGTCGAGCAGCCCGGCGTATGCGGCCGTGCCTTATGCGGGAAAGTTGCGCGAGTGGGAGAAGCTGCGCAAGTGGGTTTCGCCGTGACCGCTGCACCTGTCAATACACGGCAAAAGTGCGCGGCCGGATAGTCGCTCCAGCCGCGCCGTCGAAGCGTTACTTCTGCAATTCGGGCGCCGTCGCGAGCGCCGACTGCAACCTGGTCACCGCATCGGCCGTTGCAAGCTGGCCAGCCAGGCTGAAGTTGCGCTTGAACTCACTAAACTCCGCGTGGCCGGTTCCCGTCACGTCCGTTGTGGTCACGGTCTGGCCGCTCGGGTCCGTGACGGTGCAGGCAAGCGTGACCGAGAAATCCGTGGGCGGCCAGGTGAGAAGGCTAGGGGACGACGACGTCGTCTTGATCGTCGGCGTGATCACGTAGTCGAGATGCTTGGCCTGAATCGTTGCCGCATCCGGTGCGCTTTTGAGCTTGGTCACGTTCTTGAACACGTGACCGAGTCCAACGTACATCGGCAGTTCGAGGTCGTGGTACGGGTGATAGCTCACCTTGTCGCCGCCGCCGCCGGGCGTGATCACTTCCTTCGACAACTCGTCGTCCGTAATCACGAGACCCACGGACTTGTCGAGCGGTTGCGTCGAGAGCGTCGGAATCTTGCTTGCGTCGCCGGTCAGCGAAATTTCGTGCGCACAGCCTGAAAGTGCGGCGACCACGCTTGCCGCTGCGATCATTCGAATCATTGTCATGGTGTTCGTTCCCCGGTGTAGGCTGGTTGAGTTATTGGATTGCCTGAATGAAGGCAGGGTCGGCGTAGAGTTCGCCGAGCAACTTCTGCACGGCGAGCGGATATTCTTCGCGCGCCTTCGGTACTGCGATCATGGCCGCGAACGCCGAATCCCATTGCGTGTGCGCGGATTTCACCTGGTCATAACGCACGCTGCCCGATCGCATCACGATGAAGCGTGCCGACAGTCGTGCAGCGCCGGTTGCAACGCCGACGTCGATGTCGTTTTCCAGTAGCGTCGCCTTGATCTCGACATCGCTTTCCGGAGAAAGCTTGCCGGCCATCTGCAATTCCTTCGTCATTGCATCGGCAAGATAGGCGCCGAATGAATTGCCGACCGGCGACTTCAAGCTATTTGCACGCAAGGGAACCGGATACGGATTTTTTGCGTCTGCCTGGGAATCGAATGCGCCGACTTTCGCGTGCGCTGCGGTCACGTTCTTGAGCGACTGGATATTGTCGACGTCGGGAGAGTACGGCGGAGCGACCACAGCACATGCGGTCAGAAACAGGAGCGGCGTGATCACGCCGATGGTTCGCACGGTGTTGAACATATTTGTTTTACCTTGTGATTGCGGAACTCTGCTGCCTCGGAGACTTTCGGTCTTGTGCGCCGGATCAGTTTTGGTCTCCTGGAGGAATATCGGCGCTGAATTGCGAATCTTGAGTCTGCGAGACTGCGCACCGATGCGCCTACGAGTGCTGGCGCACGCAACATAAGCGCGCTGCAATCTCGCCGCGCTAGCATGGTTCCGCAGCACGCTGCGGCGCGCTCATCCCGTCGGGACACGAGACCATAATGAACAAGAAACGTCTGCCCCTGATCATTTTGCCAATGACGCACATGCCAGGCGCCCCGGGCGACAGTCACTGACTCGCGCAGCGCGTGGGCCAGGCGCTCGAAGTGCCTGCGAAATCAGGCCCGAAGCGCCGCGAATGCTATGCTCTCGGTCGCCTGAGCAAATGCACCTGCATTTGCGCCCCCACAGCAAGCGATTTTCTACATGACGACTCTCATCAAGCGCGCCTCAGCCGAGGCCCGCGCATTCAAGCAAACCGGCAACGCGACGCAATCGGGCGACACCGCGAGCAAGACCGCAAAGGTCACGAAGCGCCCGCACCGCGCCGCTGCCGCCGCTGCCGCCGAAGAACTCGACAACGCCCCGGTCATCGAAACGCCGCGCAAGCCGCGTTTCGCGCCGGTCACGTTCTCGGAAGAGAACGGCGTGCGCTATCTGCACTTCGGCACGGAGTGGGTGCAGGGCGCGATGCGTCTGGCGAAGCCGCTGCACATCGAACTGGAATATGCGCAGCAGATGATGGCCTGGCTGCTGTTCCTGGCCACGCCCGAGCGCATCGTGCAACTGGGTCTGGGCGCCGCCGCGCTCACCAAGTTCGCGCACCGCTATCTGCGTCCCGCGAAGGTCGAGGCGATCGAACTGAATCCGGCGGTCGTGGTGGCCGCGCGCACGATGTTCGATCTGCCGTACGACGACGCGCGCCTCACCGTGCGCGAACTCGACGCGTGGGACTTCGTGCAGGATCGCGCCAATCACGGCACCATCGGCGCGTTGCAGATCGACGTGTACGATGCGACCGCGCGCGGCCCGGTACTCGACAGCGTGGCGTTCTACCGCGCCGTGCGTGCCTGCCTGACCAATGCGGGCGTTGCGACCATCAACCTGTTCGGCGACCACCCGAGCTTCGTGCGCAACATGAAGCGCCTGAACGAAGCCTTCGAGGGCCGCGTGATCGCGCTGCCCGAAGTGCACGAAGGCAATCGCGTGGCGCTCGCGTTCTCGGGCCCGGCGCTCGAAGTCACCTTCGATGCGCTCGAAAAGCGCGCGCGTCTGCTCGAAAGCAAGCTCGGCCTGCCGGCGCACCAGTGGGTCAAGGCGCTGCGCGAATCGAGCGGCCAGCACGGCGCAACGTTCTCGATCTGATCCGCGCGAACGGCGGCAACGCCGTTGCGGCACGGAAAACCGGCTTCAGGGGCATCCCTTGGCCGGTTTTTTTTCGCCTGCTCGCCTGCATAGCGCATTTCCGGCCAATTATCAGGACGCGGCTCAAGCCGTTGGCTCTTGACAACGTCCTCGGAATTGGGGTCCGCCCTGCTTGACCGTGCGGCGTGGCCTCGATACTCTTTTCTGCGCTTTCGGGGACCTTGCGGACCATCCGTCCGTGAGGCCATCGGCCGCCTCACGCCGGGCGGCGGACCGCAGACAAAGCAAGGCCGCATAACTACATAAGCAACGAGGAGACGTCATGGCTCACGACGCCGACGCCGGAAAACCAAGCAAGCATTGGCTGTGGCTTTTGCTGCTGCCCTGGATCGCCATGGTCTGGGTGCCGTCTTACAACAGAATCGAGCCCACTCTGTGGGACTTCCCGTTTTTCTACTGGTATCAGCTTCTCTGGGTGCTGATCAGCGCAGTCATTACCGCGCTCGTCTACTTCAAGACGAAGACCCGCAAGGGCGATGAAGGGGGCGCGCAATGAACGTCACAGCAACGATTGTCTTTATCCTGTTTTTCCTCGGCGTCACGGTGCTCGGCTTCGTCGCCGCGCACTGGCGCAAGGGCGACCTCGCGCACCTCGAAGAGTGGGGCCTCGGCGGCCGCCGTTTCGGCACGATCGTCACCTGGTTCCTGCTCGGCGGGGACCTCTACACCGCGTACACCTTTATTGCCGTGCCGGCGCTCGTGTTCGGTGCGGGCGCAACGGGCTTCTTCGCGCTGCCGTACACGATCCTGATCTATCCGTTCGCGTTCGTCGTGTTCCCGAAGCTCTGGGCCGTCGCGAAGCGCCATCAATACGTCACCTCGGCCGACTTCGTGAGCGCGCGCTATGGCAGCCGCATGCTCGCGCTCGCCATCGCCGTGACGGGCATCGTCGCGACCATGCCGTATATCGCGCTGCAGCTGGTGGGTATCGAAGTGGTGATCGGCGCGCTCGGCTTCGACACGACGGGCTTTGTCGGCGACCTGCCGCTCATCATCGCGTTCGCGATTCTCGCCGCGTACACGTACACGTCGGGCCTGCGCGCGCCGGCCATGATCGCCGTGGTGAAGGACATCCTCATCTACATCACGATCATCGTCGCGATCATCGTGATTCCCGCGCAGATGGGCGGCTTCGGCCACATCTTCGGCGCGGTGCCGCCGGCCAAGCTGTTGCTCAAGTCGCCGGACGCCACGAGTCTGAACGGCTATAGCGCCTACGCGACACTGGCGGTAGGGTCGGCGCTCGCGCTGTTCCTGTACCCGCACTCGGTCACGGCCATCCTGTCGTCGTCGTCGGGCAACACCATCCGCCGCAATATGGCGATGCTGCCGGCGTACTCGCTGGTGCTCGGTCTGCTCGCGCTGCTCGGCTACATGGCGCTCGCCGCCGGCGTGAAGGACATGCCCGAATTCGCGCCGTACTTCAAGGCCTTCGGTCCGAACTTCGCGGTGCCGGCGCTGTTCCTGCACTTCTTCCCGTCGTGGTTCGTGGGCGTGGCGTTCGCGGCCATCGGTATCGGCGCGCTGGTTCCCGCGGCGATCATGTCGATTGCGGCTGCTAATCTGTACACGCGCAACATCCACAAGGAGTTCATCAACCGCAACATGAATCACGAGCAGGAGACCAACATCGCCAAGCTGGTCTCGCTGATCGTGAAGGTCGGCGCGGTGGCGTTCATCCTGGGCCTGCCGCTCACGTACGCGATCCAGCTGCAGCTGCTCGGCGGTATCTGGATCATCCAGACGCTGCCCGCCATCGTGCTCGGTCTCTACACGCGCATGCTGGACTATCGCGGTTTGCTGATCGGGTGGGCGGCCGGCATTGCCACGGGCACGTGGATGGCGATCTCGCTGCAGTTGAAGGGCTCGATCTTCACGATCCACCTGTTCGGCATGGCGATTCCGGGCTACGCCGCGGTGTGGTCGCTGATCGTGAACCTCGTGGTCGCGATCGTCGTGTCGGCCCTCGTGCACGTGGTCGGCATGCAGAAGGGCGCGGACCGCACGCGTCCGGAAGACTATCTCGACGTCGTCGAGGGCTGATGTCCCCATGCCCGGCGCGAGCCGCGGGGCGTGGCGTTAGCGAAAATGCCCGCAACACAACAGTTGCGGGCATTTGTTTTTCTGGTGCACGATGATCGCTGATCCGGCTCACGTTCAGCCCGTGCCATGGCCTCGTCCCAAACCGAATCCCGTTCCCGATCCGGGCGCAGCGGCGCGCAACGCCTGCGGGCGCCGCGCTGCCGCTCGCGTCTCGCGCGCATGTGGCGCGCGTTGGCCTCGCCGTACTATCGCTACCGCAACGCCAAGGTGATCCACAGCGTGCGCGTGGGTCTCGCCATGCTCGCCTCGATTCTCGCCACGTCGGGCATCCATATTCCGCACGGCATCTGGGCGTCGGTCACGCTGCTCGTCGTGATCGGCGGACTGCAGCACCAGGGCAACATCCGCAAGAAGGCCGCCGAGCGCGCGCTCGGCACGCTGCTCGGCGCCGTGATCGGGCTCTCGCTCATCGCCGTGCAGGCCATTTCCGGTTCCGTGGCGCTCACTTACGTGCTGATGTCGCTCGTCGCCGCCGTGTGCGGCTACTACGCCATCGGCAAGCCCGGCTACGTCGCGCTGCTGGCCGCCATCACCATGTGCATCGTCGCGGGGCACGGCGACAACCTCATCGATACGGGCCTCTGGCGCACGCTCAACGTGATCCTCGGCATCGTCATCGCGCTCGTGTTTTCGTTTGCGTTGCCGCTGCACGCGACGTATTCGTGGCGCTACAGCCTCGCCGACAATCTGCGCGACTGCGCGCGCGTCTATGCGCAGGTGGCGAACGGCGTGCACGTCGACGCCGACGAGCAGGTGCAGACCTTCATGCGCCTGAACGCACGGCTCGTGCAACTGCGCGCGCTGATGCCCTCGGTCGCCAAGGAGATCGACATGCCGCTCGCGCGGCTCGAACAGGTGCAGCGCCTGCATCGGTCGCTGCTGAGCGCGCTGGAGATGCTCTGTACGGGCACGGGCAGCTACGAGCAGGCGCTCGTGCGCGTGGCGTTCGCCGAGCGCAGCGAGACCGTGCGCCGTGCGCTGCTCGCCACGGCGCGGGCGCTGCGTTTTGGCGGCGGCCGTCACCCCGAGGCGGCGCAGCAGGCGCTGCGCACGGTCGGGGCACGGGCAGAGGGCAGTGGCGGGGGCGACGGCGTGGCCGAGTCCGACCAGGAAAGCACGCAGGCTCTGCCGCAGGGCTGCCCCGAGCCGCAGATGCAGGGACCCTACTGGCTGAGCCTGCGTGTGGAGGAGCAGGTGGAGCGCCTGCGTGCGCTCCTGCTCGAGACCGAGCCGCGCTGGAACATCGAGCGCGCCGCGACGCACCGCATGGTGTGACGCCGGGCGCGCTTCTCCGGTCGCGCCGGCGGACGATCAGGCGGGCTGCTCGTGCGGTGCCGAGACCATCCACGGCACGCCGAACTTGTCGGTCAGCATGCCGAAGCCGGGCGACCAGAAGGTCTTCTGGAACGGCATCGTGACCGTACCGCCTTTGGCGAGCGCGTTGAAGTAGCGTTCGGCCGTGGCGAGGTCGGACCCGGTCAGCGAGACGCCGAAGCCGAGGAACTTGTCGTTCTGCGTCATGCAGCCGCCGTCGGACACCATGATCTGCGCATCGCCGATCTGGAGCGTCGCGTGCATGATCTTTTCAGCGAATTCAGGCGGCATGGGGCGCGCGGGGTCCGGCGGCGCTTCCTTGAAGCGCATCTTCATCACTTCCTTCGCGCCGAGCGCTTCGCCATAGAACGCGATCGCTTCATCGCAGTTGCCGGGGTAAAAGAGATAGGGCTGGATTTGCATCGTCGGTTTCCTTGCGGACGGGACGTTGGCCGGCCTTGATCGTGCGATTCCGTGCGAGGGTGTGCACGGGGCCGGATCGCGCGGCGGGTTGCGCCGCTGCCCTGATTCTAGGCGCGCGCGATGACGTGACCGAGCGGTGTGTCGTCAGGGTTTGCGAGCGTGCAGACGGGAACGGTCGTTGCAGTCCGCCCCGTAAAACAAAGGGCCGCACGTGCTCCCTGTGCGGCCCTCCTCGGTCATCGATACGGCAATGCGCGCTGCGTGGGCGCGCCGGCGCATTACTTCGCGCGCAGTTCTTCGATCATCTTTTCGAGCTTGATCGCGTCTGCGGCGAACGCGCGGATGCCTTCGGCGAGCTTTTCGGTCGCCATGGCATCGTCGTTGAGCTGGAAGCGGAACGACGACTCGTCCACGGCCACGCGCTCGATCTTCGCGTCCTTGAACGCTTCCGGCGAGAGCTTGCGCTCGACCTTCTCGTTGCTGTCGTGGAGCTTCTGCAGCAGGTCCGGGCTGATGGTGAGCAGGTCGCAGCCGGCCAGCTCGACGATCTGGCTCGTGTTGCGGAAGCTTGCGCCCATCACCTCGGTCTTGTGGCCGAACTTCTTGTAGTACGCGTAGATCTTGCGCACCGACTGCACGCCCGGGTCGTTTGCGCCGCCGTCCTTCGCGTCGTCCCAGTCGGCCCCCTTGGCCTTCTTGTACCAGTCGTAGATACGGCCCACGAACGGCGAGATGAGCTGCGCGCCCGCTTCGGCGCACGCGGCGGCCTGCGCGAGCGAGAACAGCAGCGTCATGTTGCAGTGAATGCCATCCTTTTGCAGCGCTTCGGCGGCGCGGATGCCTTCCCAGGTGGAGGCGAGCTTGATCAGCACGCGTTCACGGCCGATGCCGGCCTGCTTGTACAGGTCGATGATGTGGTGCGCCTTGTCGATCGACCTTTTCGTATCGAACGAGAGGCGGGCATCGACTTCGGTCGAGACGCGGCCCGGGATGATCTTGAGGATTTCGGTGCCAAAGGCGATCAGCAGATGGTCGATGATCGACTCGAGCGACTCGCTCGCGTGATCGCGCACGGTTTTTTCGAGCAGCGGACGGTACTCGGCTTTCTGGACCGCCTTGAGGATCAGCGACGGGTTGGTCGTCGCGTCCTGCGGCTTGTACTGCACGAATTGCTGGAAGTCGCCCGTATCGGCGACGACGGTGGTGTACTGCTTGAGCTGGTCGAGTGCGGTAGTCATGTCAGGCCTTGTGGGCGCGTGCGCGCCTGCATCGGTGAGAGTTGAACGGCCGGCGCGCTTCAGGCGTGAACCCGAGGTGCGCCGGGCGGAACGAGAAAGGCGCTGCGCCTTTGCGGCACGGCCCGCGCGGATTGGGCGGGGAACCGGGTGGGGCGCATCTTGCCGCGCGTCCGGGCGCGGCTCACATCGTCATTTTATGGCGGAAACGCATGGCGTTGCGTTTCGCGCGGGCAGGGCGCATGACAAACGCGCCGCGCACACCGTGCCAGCGGCGTTGGCGGGCGCACGCGGCGGGGGCTCGCCCGCGTCAGGCGCGCCGCGCGTTGAGCACGAACTGTGTCATGACCCCAGCCACGAGCCCCCAGAACGCCGCGCCGATGGACAGCAGCGTAAGCCCGGAAGCCGTCACCATGAAGGTGATGAGCGCGGCTTCGCGCTCCCTCGGGTTCTGCATGGCGTTGGTGAGGCCGCTCATGATCGAGCCGAACAGCGCAAGCGCCGCGATCGACACCACGAGCGCCTGCGGGAACGCCGCGAACAGTGCCGCGATGGTCGCGCCGAAGGTGCCGGCGATCAGGTAGAAGATGCCGCACCAGACGGCCGCCATGTAGCGCTTCGTGCGGTCTTCGTGGGCGTGCGGGCCGGTGCAGATCGCCGCCGTGATCGCGGCGAGGTTCACGCCGTGCGAGCCGAACGGCGCGAGCACGAGCGAGGCGATGCCCGTGGTGGCGATCAGCGGCGAGGAGGGCGCGGCCGTGTGGTCGTAGCCGTCGGCGCGCAGCACGGCGATGCCGGGCACGTTCTGCGAGGCCATCGCCACGACGAAGAGCGGAATGCCGATGCTCACCACCGCGGTGAGCGAGAACGCTGGCATCGTGAACACGGGTCTGGCCACCGCCACGCGGAAATGGCTGAAGTCGAGCAGCCCGAGCATGGCGGCGGCGGCGATGCCGATCACGAGCGTCGCGACGATCGCGTAGCGCGGCACGAAGCGCTTCACGAACAGATAGCCGAAGAACATCGTGAGCACGAGCGGCGTCTGCACCTGCGCGGCGTGGAAGATCTCGATGCCGATCTCGAACAGGATGCCCGCGAGCAGCGCCGCCGCGATGCCCGCGGGAACGCGCTTCATGAGCGCGTCGAACCAGCCGGTGAGGCCCACGGCCGTGAGCAGCACGGCGCAGACGAGATAAGCGCCGATCGCCTCGGCATAAGGCACGTGCGGCAGCGAGCTGATGAGCAGCGCCGCGCCCGGCGTGGACCACGCGATCACGATGGGCGCGCGCAACCACAGCGACAGGCCGATGGTGGTCAAGGCCATGCCGATGGACAGCGCCCAGATCCACGAGGAGATCTGCGCGTCGGACAGATGCGCGGCCTGGCCGGCCTGAAACATCAGCACGAGCGAGCTGGTGTAGCCGGTCATCATCGCGACGAAGCCGGCCACGATCGTGGCGACCGAGGTGTCGGCGAAAGGCCGCAGCGGTCCCGGCCTGAACGCCGCTGGCAGGTCGGGGGAAGAGGGGGCGGTCATGCGGTTGGTCTCCGGATTTTGCGTAGGTATGACGGCATCGGGCGGCGCGGCCTGAACACACCTCAGGCACGCGCCGCCTCGAACAAGCGGAAAGGGCGGGAGTGCTGGCGCCTATTTGCTCAGCACGCGCATGGCCGTTTCGAGCCCGGCGACGGTGAGCGGGTACATGCGGTGGCCGAGGATCTCGCGGATGATCGACACCGACTGGCGGTACTCCCATAGTCGCTCGGGCTCGGGGTTGAGCCAGGCGAAATGCGGGAACTGGTCGGCGAGGCGGCGCAGCCACACGGCGCCCGCTTCGGGGTTGTTGTACTCGACCGAGCCGCCCGGCTGCAGCACCTCGTACGGGCTCATGGTGGCGTCGCCCACGAAAATGAGCTTGTAGTCGGGTGTGAACTTGTGCAGCAGGTCCCACGTGGGCGTGCGCTCGGCGTGGCGGCGGCGGTTGTTCTTCCACAGGTGGTCGTACACGCAGTTGTGGAAGTAATAGAACTCGAGATGCTTGAACTCGGCCTTGGCAGCCGAGAACAGCTCCTCGGTGCGCTTGATGTGATCGTCCATCGAGCCGCCCACGTCGAGCAGCATCAGCACTTTCACGTTGTTGTGGCGCTCCGGCACCATCTTGAGGTCGAGCCAGCCCGCGTTCGCGGCGGTGCTGCGGATCGTGTCGCCGAGGTCGAGTTCTTCCGCCGCGCCTTCGCGCGCGAAGCGGCGCAGGCGCCGCAACGCGACCTTGATGTTGCGCGTGCCGATTTCGACCTGGTCGTCGTAGTCGCGGTACGCGCGCGCGTCCCACACTTTCACGGCGCTGCGCTGGCCGCCTTCGCCGCCGATGCGGATGCCTTCGGGGTTATAGCCGCCGTGGCCGAAGGGCGACGTGCCGCCCGTGCCGATCCACTTGCTGCCGCCCTCGTGACGCTCCTTCTGTTCTTCGAACAGCTCTTTGAGGCGCTCCATGAGCTTGTCGAGGCCGCCCATCGCCTCGATCTGCGCGCGCTGTTCGGGCGTGAAGTCGCGCTCCAGTCGCTTCTTGAGCCAGTCTTCGGGGATCTCGAAGGCCAGTTCCGACTTCTTCTCGATGCCGCGAAAATACGCGCCGAACGCCTGATCGAAGCGGTCGAAGTACTGCTCGTCTTTCACGAGCGTCATGCGCGCGAGATAGTAGAAGTCGTCGAGCGAGGGCGCGATCACGCGCGCCTTGAGCGCTTCGACGAGCGTGAGGTACTCCTTCACGGAAACCGGCAGCTTCGCGTCGCGCAGCGTGTAGAAGAAGTCGATCAGCATGCGGTGTCTCCGGCTTTCGCGCGCGGTTTCCCGGTCAACGGTTGTGGCGGTTCATGTAGATGAGGCGCTCGAACAGCGTCATGTCCTGCTCGTTCTTGAGTAGCGCGCCGGCGAGCGGCGGCATGGACTTCGAGCCGTCGACCGCGCGCAGCGCCGAGGGCGGAATCTCTTCGGCGAGCAGGAGCTTGAGCCAGTCGAGCAGTTCCGAAGTTGAAGGCTTCTTCTTCAGGCCCGCGACGTTGCGCAGTTCGAAGAAGCTTTCCATGGCCGCGTTGAGCAGTTCCTTGCGGATGCCCGGATAGTGCACCTCGACGATACGTTGCATCGTCGCCGGATCGGGAAAGCTGATGTAGTGAAAGAAGCAGCGGCGCAGGAAAGCGTCGGGCAGCTCCTTCTCGTTGTTCGACGTGATGATGACGAGCGGACGCTGTTTCGCCTTGATGAGCTGGCGCGTCTCGTAGACGTAGAACTCCATGCGGTCGAGTTCGCGCAACAGGTCGTTCGGGAACTCGATATCGGCCTTGTCGATTTCGTCGATCAGCAGCACGCTTTGCTCGTCCGACTCGAACGCCTGCCACAGCACGCCTTTCACGATGTAGTTGGCGATGTCCTTCACGCGTTCGTCACCGAGCTGCGAGTCGCGCAGGCGCGAGACCGCGTCGTACTCGTAGAGCCCTTGCTGCGCCTTGGTGGTGGACTTGATGTGCCACTGCATGAGCGGCATACCCAGCGCCGCGGCCACTTCTTCGGCCAGCATGGTCTTGCCCGTGCCGGGCTCGCCCTTGATGAGCAGGGGGCGTTTCAGCGTGATCGCGGCGTTGACCGCGAGCTTGAGGTCGTCGGTGGCGACGTACTGCGATGAGCCTTCGAAACGCGTGGCGCGCATGGTGAATCCGCTCGCTGGGAAAAAAGCCCAGTATAAGTCAGATGGGGTGTTGCGTCGGCGCGCCACCGCGTATCGTTGGGTCCGCACTTTGGGGCACGGTCGCTAGGGCCGTCAGCCGCCTCGCGACGGCGCGCGGCGGGTCCGTTGCGCGTGCCAGGGTTCCTCCGGGTTGTCTGCGGGCGAGGCCGCGCGACAGGGCGCTGCGTGGCCGCCGCGGGCCCGTCGCGGGGCCTCGCGATGCGCTCCGAGGCCCGCCAGGCGTGGCGCGGCCGGTGGACGGGCGGCGCGGCGTCGCGGTATACTCGGACCGATTTTTTTCGGCCTGCACGGCGACCCCAAAAGTAAAACAGCAGTAATGCGGCGCAGGCCGTGGCCTGCGGTTCGGGCGTTCGAATCCCCTCAAGCCAGGTTGGATGCTATGAAAAAAATTGTCGGCAAGCACGTCATCACGGGCGCAATCACCATGCTGGCGTGCTTCGCGGTCACGGCTCACGCGGACATCGTGGGCAACGCGAAGGCGGGTCAGGACAAGGTGGCGATGTGTATCGGCTGTCATGGTATTCCCGACTACCGCACCGCTTACCCCGAGGTCTACCACGTGCCCATTCTGGGCGGCCAGAACGCGCAGTACATCATGAACGCGTTGCTCGCCTACAAGAAGGGCGACCGGCATTTCGAGACGATGCACGCGATCGCGTCCTCGCTCACCGAACAGGACATCGCCGACATCGCGGCCTACTATGCGTCGCAAACGGCCGCGTCGAAAGACAATCCGAATAAATAACCGGCAGGTGGAGAACCCATGAACAAGCCCTACACGGCTATGCCTTCGTTTGCCGGTGCAACCATCAAGCTCGCGGGCGCCGGGCTCGCACTGGCCGCCGCGCTCGCGCTCAATCCCGCATACGCGGCCGATGCCTCCAACGGCAAGGTCCTCGCCGACAGCCACAACTGCGCGGCCTGTCACGGCCCGGGCCTGAACAAGCCCGTGAGCCCCGAATATCCGAAGCTCGCCGGCCAGCACGCCGACTATATCTACTGGGCGCTGCGCCAGTACCAGATGGGTACGAGCAATCCGCACCTCGGCCGCAACAATGCGATCATGCAGGCGCAGGTGCAGAGCCTTTCGCAGAGCGATATGAAAGATCTCGCCGCGTACATCGAGTCGCTCGGCGGCGACCTCGTCAACAAGAAGTAAGCGTGAGCGCGGCGCGCCATGCGTGCCGCATCATGTGAAACACCCCGCGTGGGCCTCGTTTGCGGCGAGGCGTTCGCGGGGTGTTTTTTTGCGGTGGCGTTTGCCTGCGTCGCGCTTTCAGTTGCGATTCAGCCGGGATTGAATCGCGCTTCAATCGCGATTCAATCGCGAGAAGCGCGGCGCTCGATGCGCATGAGATAGGCGTCGGTGTCGGGTGGCGTGTTCGTGCGTTGCGCTTCCCAGATCGTTTCGCCGAGGCACTCCATGATCGCGTGCTGCGCATCGTGCGTGGAGCCGAGGCGTGCGGCGAGCCGGTCGTGCGCGGCGCGAATGCCGGGCGGCTGGTCGATCGAAAGCTGCTCGCTGATCGCGAGATGCATCGACAGATGCAGGAACGGATTGCTCTGGCCGCGCTCGGGCGAGTAATCCTGCGCGGCGGCCGCATCGGCGTCGGCGAGTTCGGTGTGATATTCGGGGTGCTCGACGATCCAGTCGGCGGCGATCGCCTCTAGCGGCGTGAGGATTTCGCCCGCGCGCTGTTTGCGCCAGGTCTCGGTGAAAAAGCGGCGGACTTCGTCGCGGCTGGGATTGAACATCGTGAGTCGGTCGTATGGGTGGGGCGCTACATCGTGCAGCGTCGTGTTGCGACGCCTGAATCGATCATTTTACGCCCGGGCGCCTGCGCTCGCTCAGAGCTCAGGCGGCGGCGTCTTCGGCTTGAACTCGCACAGCGGCTCGATCACGCAATGCCAGCATTCGGGCCGGCGCGCCTTGCACACATAGCGGCCATGGAGGATGAGCCAGTGATGCGCGTCCTGGAGGAACTCGGGCGGCGTGAATTTTTCGAGCGCGGTTTCGACGGCGCGCACGTCCTTGCCGGGCGCGAGTCCCGTTCGGTTCGCAACCCGAAAGATATGTGTGTCGACGGCGATGGTCGGCTGACCGAAGGCCGTGTTGAGCACGACGTTGGCAGTCTTGCGCCCAACGCCGGGGAGGGCTTCGAGCGCCTCGCGCGTGGGTGGCACTTCGCTGCCGTATTGCTCGATGAGAATGCGGCACGTCGCAATGACGTTCTTGGCCTTGGTGCGATAAAGGCCGATCGTCTTGATGTAATCGGCCACCCCTTCTTCGCCCAGCGCGAGCACCGTTTCCGGCGTGTTGGCGACCGGAAACATCCGGCGCATGGCCTTGTTCACCGAAACGTCGGTGGCCTGCGCGGAAAGCATCACGGCGATCAGGAGTTCGAACGGCGTGTTGAATTCCAGCTCGGTAGTGGGATGCGGATTGAGGCTTTGCAGCGTTTCGTAGATGGCGCGGCGCTTGGTGGCATTCATGCTCGTTGTGCGTGGGGCCTTTGCGTTGCGGAGCGCTATCGCGCGGATTTGTCGTCGTCAGTCGACGAGTCCGATGTATTCGACTCGATACCGATACGTTTGCGGCGCGCTTCTGCGGCATCGATCTGCGCCTGCACATCGGCGCTCACGTGTTCGACGTTGCGCGGTCCCACACCCTGTTCGGCCAGTTCCGCCTTCTTGCGGCGCGCACGTTCGAGCGCAGCCTGGATGATCGCTTTCTTCTTCGCTTCGGCGTCGTCGGCGGGGGCGCTCGCGGATGGCGTGGCGCTCGCTTGCACAGCGGCGTCCTGCGCTGCCTGGGCCTGCGGCGCGCTCGTGGCGGCGCGGCGCGCGGCGGCACGCGCCTCGGCTGCATTGCGTTCGGCGGCCTGGCGCGCGGCGCGCCGGTCATGGCGCACGCGGGCTTCGTCGGCCTGCTGCTGCGTCCATGCGTCCCAGCCGGTCGCGTCGCCCGTAACGGGAATCATTGCGATGCAGTCGACCGGGCAGGGCGCGACGCACAGGTCGCAACCCGTGCACAGATCCTTGACGATGGTGTGCATCTGTTTTGGCGCACCCACGATCGCGTCGACGGGACACGCCTGCATGCACAGCGTGCAACCGATGCACAGTTGTTCGTCGATGAACGCCACCGGACGTGGACGCTCCACGCCGTTGTCCGGATTGATCGGGATGACGGGTTTGCCGAGCAGTGTCGCGAGGCGCTCAACGCCTTCCAGGCCGCCGGGCGGGCACTGGTTGTAGTTGGCGGTGCCGGCGGCGACCGCTTCGGCATAGGGCCGGCAGCCGTCATAGCCGCACTTCGTGCATTGGGTCTGGGGCAGCAGATCTTCGATGCGATCTGCGAGTGTTTTGGGATCGTTCACGTTCGCTACATCGGGGCGGGGCGGGCGGTGGCATGACCTTGGGCGCGCAGGGTTTCGCAGCTGGCCTCAAGGGGCGCACACGCACAGCGCCAAAGCCTGCATTATCGCCGATTTCCCGCATTGCCATCGGCGGGCCATGTGCCATAATCAAAGCGCTTAATGCGAAGCACCGTGCAGTCCAGGGGAAATCAATAGACGTAAGCGGTACATGTCGGGCACGGCAGGAACGTGCTTCGCAAGAGGCAGACAGGGGGAAGGACGATGTCGGCTCGCAACGACATCAAACAAACAAGAAGGAACGCAAGACCGTAGGTCGGAGGGTGTCTGTCCATTAACCTGGCGCGCCCCGCACAACGTTGTCGATACCAGGGCGAGGAGAGGCCCGGCGCAGTATTGCCCGACAGCGTAAACCGGACAACGCGGCTTAACGAGATCCTGCCACCATGAATCAGCCAAAAATCAAAAGAGATCCTGAAGGCACACGCCGCCGCATTCTGCTCGCCGCCGCGGAAGAATTCGCCAATGGCGGCCTGTTCGGCGCACGCGTCGACCAGATCGCGCGACGCGCCGAAACCAATGAGCGCATGCTCTATTACTACTTCGGCAGCAAGGAGCAACTCTTCACGGCGGTCCTCGAGCACGCATTCGGCGCGCTCAATGAAGCCGAGCGCGCCCTCGATCTTTCGGGGCTCGCACCCGTCGAGGCGATCACGCGGCTCGCGCATTTCGTGTGGGACTACTATCGCGACAATCCCGAACTGCTGCGGCTCGTGAACAACGAGAATCTGCACGAGGCGCGATATATGCAGAAGTCCACACGAATTCGCGAGATGATCTCGCCGATCGTGGCGACGCTCGGTTCGATTCTCACGCGCGGTGAATCCGCAGGACTATTCCGCCCGAGCATCGACCCGTTGCGACTCTATGTGACGCTTTCGGGCATGGGCTACTACATCGTCTCTAACCGCTACACGCTCAACGCCACGCTCGGTCGAGACTTCAGCACGACTGCCGAACGCGCGGAAGTCATTCAGCTCAACACGGAGATGCTGCTCGCGTATCTCATGCGCAAATAGCGCACGACTCGCGCGCGGCAAATTCGCAAAGCCGATTCACGCTCCACAAACGCCACGCGCCGTCCTGGGACGGCGCGCGGATTCTGCTGCCGGTGCGGATTGCGTGCGCTCGAGTGAAGCGCAAGCCTTCGTCAGGCGACAGCGCCCTGTGCCGAGCGGCCGCGGGCAGACGCTTCCTTGCTCGTGTGGGCGGCGGGCTGCTGGTGCTGGCGGATGAAATCGCGCAGTTGCGGATAAATGATCGTGCGCCAGCGGCGGCCCGAGAAGATGCCATAGTGGCCGCATTTTTCGGCAGTCAGATGATGCTTGTTTGCCTCGGGAATGCCCGTGCACAGATCGTGCGCGGCGCGCGTCTGGCCCGCGCCCGAAATGTCGTCGAGCTCACCTTCGATCGTGAAGAGCGCCGTGTCGTGAATGTCCTGCGGACGCACGCGTTCGCCGGCTACGTCCCACGTGCCTTCAGCGAGACTGAACTCCTGGAATACGGTGCGGATGGTCTCGAGGTAATACTCGGCGGCCATGTCGAGCACCGCGTTGTATTCGTCGTAGAACTGGCGATGTGCTTCGGCGTCCTCTTCGTCGCCGCGCAGCAGGCTCTTGTAGAAGTCCCAGTGCGCCGTGGTGTGACGGCCCGGATTCATCGCGACGAAACCCGCGTGCTGCAGGAAGCCCGGATACACCTCGCGGCCTTCGCCCGGATAGTTCGCCGGCACGGGATGGATCACGTTGTTCGCAAACCAGTCGAGCGAGTGTTCGGTGGCGAGCGAGTTGACGGCGGTCGGGCTGCGGCGCGCGTCGATCGGGCCGCCCATCATCGTCATCGTGAGCGGGGTGTCCTCGCCGCGGCTCGCCATCAGCGAGATGGCCGCGAGCACGGGCACCGTAGGCTGGCAAACCGACAGCACATGCAGATTCTTCGCGCCGATATGGCGGATGAATTCCTGGATATACGCAACGTAGTCGTCGAGATGGAACGGACCGGCTTCGAGCGGCACCATGCGCGCGTCGACCCAGTCGGTGATGTACACCTTGTGGTCCTGCAACAGCGTGCGCACGGTGTCGCGCAGGAGCGTGGCGTGGTGGCCGGAGAGCGGCGCGCACACGAGCACGGCCGGCTCGTCCTTGAGCGCGGCCACGGCGCCGGTGTCGTCGGCGTAGCGCTTGAAGCGCAGCAGGCGGCAAAACGGCTTCTCGATGATGGTCTGCTCGACGATCGGAATATTGAAGCCATCCTTCACGATCTGGCGAAGGTTGAACTCGGGCTTCTCGTAGTCCTTGCCCAGGCGATAGAGCAGTTCGTAGCCTGCGGCGAAGCGCGTGGCGCCCGGCACGAGTGAAAACGGGCTCGTCGGATTCGAGAACGATTTCGAGGCGGCCTGGGCCCAGGCGGTCAGCGGGCTGAGCAACGCGCGCTGGAATTCACGGATTTGATAGAGCATGGGCGCTCCGGCATCTTCAAGGAGCGGTTCGCACCCGGGTCGCGCGCGGTTGAGGCGCGGAGCAGATGCGGGCCGGCAAGGTTGGTCGGTCAGTCAGGTTGTATATCGGCCGCCGCCCGGAGGGCTTTAGCGCGAGCGGACCCGCATTCGTTCGCAGCTCGTGGCTGCAAGCGCGCTGCAAGGCGGTACACGCGTTTTGCCCCGTTGCCAGGCGGCGCGGGCGGCCTTGTTTTTGCCCGGCTGTTGTGCAACGCAGCATCCCTAGTGTACCCCAGCTCGCGAAAACGTCCAGGCGCTTTCGAACATTTACGATGCGGATGCAACAGCTGGCTCGGCCGACGCGCCGCCGACTGCGGGGTGCCCCGTCTCCTTCGCCATTTCCTGTTCGTGCCGCATGAGGTTCAGGCCCGTATGCACGAGCGCCACATGCGAGAACGCCTGCGGGAAGTTGCCGACGAGGCGCCCCGCAATGGGGTCATATTCCTCGGCGAGCAATCCCACGTCGTTGGCGAGCGAAAGCAGGCGCTCGTACATGTGGCGTGCGTCGTCCATGCGGCCTTGCAGGGCCAGGTTGTCGACCATCCAGAAGCTGCACGCAAGGAAGGTGCCTTCCCCGGGCGGCAGTCCATCGTTGAATTCGGTGGTGCGGTAGCGCATCACAAAACCTTCACACATCAGATCGCGCTCGATCGCCGCGACCGTGCCGGCGATGCGCGGATCCGCCGCGGGCAGGAAGCCGACCAGCGGCATGAGCAGCAGGCTCGCATCGAGATCGGTGCCGCCGTAGATCTGCGTGAAGGAATTCAGATCCTTGTCGAAGCTGCGCTCGCAAATGGTCGCGTGGATCGTCGAGCGCAGTTCGCGCCAGTGATCGAGCGGCCCCGGCAGTTCGAATTTTTCCGCCGACTTGATCGCGCGGTCGAAGGCGACCCACGCCATCACCTTCGAGAACGTGAAATGCTGGCGGCCCCCGCGCGTTTCCCAGATGCCCTCGTCGGGCTCGGTCCAGATCGTCTCGAGGTGTTCGAGCATCGCGCATTGGATCGACCATGCGGTGTCGTCGGCCTGCAAGCCGCCCACGCGCGCGAGGTGCAGCGCGTTCATCACTTCGCCGTAGACGTCGAGCTGCAGCTGGCCGACCGCGTTGTTGCCCACGCGCACCGGTTTCGCGCCTTCGTAGCCGGGCAGCCAGTCGAGTTCGAATTCGGGCAGGCGGCGCTCGCCGGCCAGCCCGTACATGATCTGCAACTGCGAGGGCGAGCCCGCCATCACACGGCCCAGCCAGGCGCGCCAGGCGCGGGCTTCGTCGTAGTAGCCGCCGCGCATCATCGCGAGCAGCGTGATGGTCGCGTCGCGCAGCCAGCAGTAGCGGTAGTCCCAGTTGCGCGTGCCGCCCAGCTGCTCGGGCAGCGACGTGGTGGGTGCCGCGACGATGCCGCCGGTGGGCTCGTAGGCCAGCGCCTTGAGCGTGATGAGCGAGCGGCGGATGGGTTCGGCCCAGCGGCCTTCCACGGTGCTGCGTGAGGCCCATTCGGTCCAGAAGTTTTCGGTGCGCGCGAGCGCCGTGAACGGGTCGCGCGGCGGCGGCAGACGCAGGTGCGAGGCCGCATACGAAAGCGAGAACGGCACGCGCTCGCCTTCCTTCACGTCGAACTGCGCCACTGTGTGCATGTTCTCGCCCTGGAGGTCCACGGGCGTGCGCAGCACGACCGTGTCCGGGCCCACCGTGGCCTTGATGCCGCTCTCGTAAGTGAGGCGGCTCACCCATGGCACCGAAAAGCCATAGTCGAAGCGCAGCACGAGCTGGCTTTCCATGCGCACGGTGCCGCGCCGGCCCACGACGATGCGCACGAGTTCCGACCAGCCGTTGCCGGGCGGCATGAAATCGATGAGCGTCACCGCGCCTTCGGGTGTTTCGAAGTCGGTTTCGAGGATCAGCGTGTCGCCGCGATAACGGCGCGTGGTCTTGATCTCGACTTTCGCGCCCTCTTCGGGCTGCGCGGGCGCGATCAGCCAGCGGCCGTTTTCTTCGGTGCCGAGGAGGGCGGCAAAGCAGGCGCCGGAGTCGAAGCGCGGCCAGCAGAGCCAGTCGATGGATCCGGCGCGGGAAACGAGCGCGGCCGTGTGGCCGTCGCCGATCAATGCGTAGTCTTCAATGGGTGCGGGCATAGTAAGCAGATTGACAGCGTTGCTCGAAAACGAAAGCCGCTTGCCGCAGCGGTGCGGCATGCACGCACAAGAGTAGTGGCAGCGGGGCCGCCTGCGCAATGCGTTTTGCGCAGCAGCACGCGCAAATACTCATCTCGCCTGTGTCAACAAACGCCGTCGAGCGCGACCTGAGCGCGTCACAGATGCCCGCCCACGCCGAATAGCCCGATGACCCCGATGATGATCAGATACAGCGCGACGATGTAATTGAGCAGACGCGGCACGGCGAGAATCAGAATGCCTGCGATGAGCGCGACGAGCGGCCCGATGGCGACGTGAATGTTCATGACGGCTCCCTGGTTGCGGCGGGTTTCGAACCTTGGCGTGGATGCCTTTGTTGCTTGTTGCTGCTTCGATTTTGGCCCGGACTTGCCGCTGCGCGCTTGCGGGGCGGGCGCTCGCGACCTCTCCTATACTGGGCCGGTGTCCCACGTATCAGACGAAAGCGGGGCGAATACGGTCGGCATTGCGACGAGGGCCGACCCGCTCCCCTGCATCGACAAGAAAAAGGAGGTCGACATGTTCCTTCGCCGTGCCGCCGCAAACGCCGTGCCTACGCCCTCCCGCTCATCGGCCCACTTATCTGCCCGTTCAGGTAGCCTTTCCCGATCGCGCCGGACTGAGGGCCGACCCGCGCATCTCCTTACCCAGCTCGTCAAAGGTGTTGTCATCATGGCTTCCGTCGCCGCGACGCATGCGTTCGCGCAATCCGCTTCCACGACCGCGCCCGCGGGCGGTGTCTACAACCTGATCGTCGGCACCTATACGGGCGGCAAGAGCGAGGGCCTCTACGTCTATCACTTCGATACGCAGACGGGCGACATGCAGCCGGTCAGCGTGGCGAAGACGGTGAACCCGTCGTTTCTCGTGGTGAGCAAGGACAACCGCTTCGTCTACGCAGTCAACGAGCTACCGGGCGACAACGGTCCTGCCAGCTTGCGCGGCGACGTGAGTGCGTTCGGCTTCGATGCCGCAAGCGGTCAGCTCACGTTTCTCGACAAGGTGTCGGCGCAGGGCAACGATCCGTGCTACCTGAGCCTCTCGCCGGATGGGCGCTACCTCTTCGTGGCGAACTACTCGGTTGCGGCCGACCCGGGCGGCAGCTTCGCCGTCCTGCCCGTGCAGCAGGACGGCAAGCTGGGCGAGTCCGTGCTGACCGTGCACCACGAGGGCGGCGGCCCCGTGAAGGGGCGTCAGGACAATGCGCACGTGCACTCGACGGTGTTTTCGCCGGATGGGCGCTATCTCTTCACCCAGGATCTCGGCACCGACAAGCTCTGGACCTATCTCTATACGCCGGACGGCAGCCGCGGCCTGGTGAGCCCGACCGAATGGCGTTATACCGATGTGAAGTCGGGCAGCGGTCCGCGTCATCTGATCTTCGGCAATGACGGCCGTCACGCGTATCTCACGAGTGAGCTGGCCGCCACCGTGACGGTGTTTGCGTATCACGATGGCCACATGAAGCTGGAACAAGTGGAGAAGCTGGCGGAGCCGGGCTTCGAGGGAACGCAGGGCGCGGCGGCGCTCCATCTTTCGCCGGACGGCAAGTTCCTCTACGTTTCCAATCGCGGTGACGCCAACGACATCTCGATCTTCGCCGTCGATGGCGAGAGCGGCAAGCTCAAGCGCGTGGGGCGCCAGTCGAGCCTCGGCAAGTCGCCGCGCGAGTTCGCGATCGATCCGACCGGGCAGTGGCTCGTCGTCGGCAACCAGAACAGCGATACCGCCTACGTGTTCCGCCGCGATCAGCAGACGGGTTTGCTCGAGCCGAATCCGAAGCGCATCGATATCGGCTCGCCGGTCGATTTCAAGTTCGTTGCGCAGTAACGGCTTGAGATGACGAAAGAAGGCGCGAGGCGCGCCTTCCTGCTTATTCGCCCTGGCCGCCGCCCGGCACGAGCACTTCGCGGCTGCCGTTGATGCCCATCGGCGAAACGAGTCCCGCGGTTTCCATCTGCTCGACCAGACGCGCGGCGCGGTTGTAGCCGATGCGCAGTTGCCGCTGCACCGACGAGATCGACGCGCGCCGCGTGCGCACGACGAATGCGACGGCCTCGTCGTAGAGCGGATCGGCTTCGGCGTCGGGCGAGTCGCCGAACAGGTCCTGCGGCGCGCCTTCGGCCGCCGGGCCGTCGAGAATGCCTTCGACGTACTCGGGCTCGCCGAACTGCTTCAGATACTCCACGACCGCGTGCACTTCCTCGTCGGCGACGAACGCGCCGTGCACGCGCTGCGGGTAGCCCGTGCCCGGCGGCAGGAACAGCATGTCGCCCTGGCCGAGCAGCGACTCGGCGCCCATCTGGTCGAGAATCGTGCGCGAGTCGATCTTCGATGACACCTGGAACGCCACCCGCGTCGGAATATTCGCCTTGATGAGACCCGTGATGACGTCCACCGAAGGACGCTGCGTCGCGAGGATCAGGTGGATGCCGGCGGCGCGCGCCTTCTGTGCGAGACGCGCGATCAATTCTTCGATCTTCTTGCCCGCAACCATCATGAGGTCGGCGAGCTCGTCGATCACGACCACGATCATCGGCAGCGGCGAGAGCGGCTCGGGGGCTTCGGGCGTGAGCGAGAACGGGTTGCCGATCTTCTTTTCCTGGGCTTGCGCGTCGCGGATCTTCTGGTTGAAGCCCGCGAGATTGCGCACGCCCACCGCCGACATCAGCCGGTAGCGCTTCTCCATCTCGCCCACGCACCAGTTGAGCGCGTTGGCGGCGAGCTTCATGTCGGTCACGACCGGCGCGAGCAGATGCGGAATGCCTTCGTACACGGAAAGCTCGAGCATCTTCGGGTCGATCATGATGAGCCGCACGTCCTCGGGTGTCGCCTTGTAGAGCAGCGAGAGGATCATCGCGTTGATCGCGACCGACTTGCCCGAACCGGTCGTGCCCGCCACGAGCATGTGCGGCGCCTTGGCGAGATCGGTGACGATCGGATGGCCGACGATGTCCTTGCCCATCGCGATCGTGAGCTTCGACTGCGAGCGGTGGTACGGCGCCGATTCGAGGATTTCCGAGAGGCGGATCATCTGGCGGCGGGCGTTCGGCAATTCGAGGCCCATGCAGGTCTTGCCGGGAATCGTTTCGACCACGCGGATCGACGTGAGGCCGAGGCCGCGCGAGAGATCCTTCATCAAGCCGACGATCTGGCTGCCGCGCACGCCGAGCGCGGGTTCCACTTCGAAGCGCGTGATGACCGGGCCCGCCGAGGCGCCGACCACGGTCACGGGGACCTTGAACTCCTGAAGACGCTGCTCGATGAGCTGGCTCGTTTCGGCGAGCTTCTGCTCGGAGACGGGCTCGATCTCGGACGATGCGCGCTCGAGCAGATCGAGCCCCGGCAGTTCGACCGCCGATGCGCTGAGCGGCTCGAACACGAAGGACGTGGGCGCGTGGCCGCGCACGGGAGCGCGCTGGACTGCGGGCTCGGGAGCTTCGACCGCCTCGGGGGCTTCTATGGCTTCGATTGCTTCGGGTGCGGACTCGAAGTCGGGGCTCGCCGCGCCGGGTTCGGTCGCGATGGCGGGGTAGGGCGCCGCGAGTGGGGTCGCAACCGGCGTCGCGGGCTGCGAGGGAGTCGGCGTGAGCGTGGCCTCGGCCGGTGCAGGACAGCTTTGCTTCGGCGTTTCGGCAACCCACGGCGGCGTTGCTGCGGGTGCGGGTGCCGGCGCTTGCACTGCGGACAGGGGCGTCGCGTCAAAAGGCGTTGCTTGAGTTGCCGGCGCGTCAGGTGCCGGCAACGCTTCAGCCGTTTCGTTCGCAACCCCTTGCGCTTCATCCATCGACGCGGGGTATGCATCGACGCTGGCGGATTCGCTGTGCGCGACGGGCGCGAAAGACTCGCTCGCCTTCTGCTCTGCCACCGGCGAAGGCGCTGCGTCGAACGGCGTCGCGGGAGCCGCATGCGTAACCGTCGGCGCGACATGTGCAGGCGTCGCGGCGGCGTCGGGCTGCGTCTCGGGAGCGATGCGGGGGGAGTGCACGATGTTCGACGCGGCCGCTGTGTCGAGCGGGTCGTGTGCTTCGTGCGCAGCGTGGGCTTCGGTCGGAGCGGGTTGCTCGGCCTGCGCCTCTGCCGCGACCGGCGTTTGCGTCGCTGCGGGCACTGACACTGGCGCCGGTGCCACAACGGGAGAAGCCGCTGCGGGCGCAGGCGCACGCACCTGCTCCTGCACCGTCGACGGGCTGAACGTGAAGAACGGTTCGGCAGTGTGCGTCTCGGCGGGGGCGGCAGCCGACGGTTCGTCGTCGAGCAGGATCCACGGCATGCCGTGATCCAGTGTCGGCCACGTCGAAGGCGTTGCGGCTTCCTCCATCGCAGCTTGCACCGGCTCGATGCGCGTCTCCTCGTTCGAGGCGCCTTGCGTGGCTTCGTCCACGTGCTCAGCAATCGGTTGCCAGGCAGTCGGCGCAGCCATGTAGCCGACGCTGGCCGAATTCGGCTCGGACGATGCTGTGTTCTGAGGCGCGGCAGGGTAGGGGGCAGCGGGTGTCGCGCCCGGCGTCGTGTCGCCCGGTTGCGGCGAGGCGTGCATTTCCACGAACGATTGCCCAGCCGGGTTTGGCGAAAGGTAGTCGCCGTCCGACAGCGCGACCGGAGCGGACGTCGTTTCCAGCGACGCGGCCGAAGGCATCACCGGCAGCGCCGCCGTCGCGATGTCCGGCGATGCGCTCGGGAATTGCGCGTGCGTGTGTTCCTCGCCCCCGAGCGTACCCGCTTCGTCCAGGGTGCGGCGTGCGAGGCTCGCGCCGGCGAGAGTGGTCCAGCGCGCGGCGTTCTCTTCGATCGAGCGCAATGTTTCGAGCACGCTCGTCGAGAGCGGCGCCTGCGCCTGCGGTGTGCTGGTGGGCGCGAGGCGCGAGTAGGCGGGCGTCGCGGGCGGCGTTTCGGCTGGATGCGTGCCGAACGGCGCCGTGCGCGGCGCACTCATGGGCGGGCGAGGGTTCACGCGCGCGGGCTGCCCTTGCCAGACGTAGGGTTTCGGTGGCTTCGCGACGCGCGGCGGTGCGGCGGCCGCGGCGCGCGCGGCTGTGTTGCCTGCCGCAGGCGGCGGCGCCGTGCGGCGCGGCAGGACGGGTTGTGCGAACGGCGAAGTCAGCGGATCGGGCGGTGGCGGTGTCGCGCCGAACGCGGCACTGCGCGCGGCGGCGGCGGCTGCGGCGGCACCGGCCGCGAGCGGCGCACCGTGCACCACCGCGGAAGACGAAGCCGTGCGCGCTGCCGCGCCCGTCATCGCGGCGGCCATGGCCGGTCGCGTTTGAGGCGTCTGCGTCCGCCACGGGGCATTCGGCTGCGCAGGGATGCCCTGCACCCCTTGCGCAGGCGCCACGTCCTGCACTGCGCTCGCACCGCGCACCGGCTGGCGGCGCCCGTCGCCGAGCGGCGCGGCTGCTGGCTGCAACGGCGCGCGCGGCGGCTCCATCGGGGCTCGCGACGCACCCGCAGGCGGCGTTTGCCCCGGCGCACGCGTGCCGCGCAGCCAGTCGGCGGTCGCGGTCGGTTCGGTGCGCGCCCACGCCGCGGCGGAATCGGCGGGACCACGGAAGCCCGGTTCGGCGCGCCACGACCCGGCATCGGCAAACGCGTCCTGTGCGGTTGCAGCGGCCGACGCTGCGCCAGGTCCCGCAGCCATGGCACCGGCTGCGCGCGGGTTATCGCGACCCTCGCGCGCGTCACGCGCCGGCGGGCGCCAGATCGTCGGTCGTTTGCGCCGCGCGCCGTCGCCAGGCATCGGCGGATTGAAGGTAGCGGCGCCATGTGCGGGCAGTCCCTCTTCGGCTGCGGCGCGGCGGCTGCGGCGTTCGCGGTGCGGGCTGTCGTCAGTGTCACGCGCGGCGCGGATGTTCAGGCCGAGTCCGAGCGAAATATCCGCCCACGCGAGGAATTCGCGCCAATGGAAGTCGAGCAGCCACGGCAAGCTCACGAGGAGAAGCGCCGTCATCGCGAGCGGCGCGGCCACGTGGCCGATGAGCTTGCCGAGCCCGCCCGAAAGCGCGTGGCCGAGTGCGTTGAACCCGGCGATGTCGATGAGCGTCGCCTCGAGCACGCAGCTCGCCAGGAGCACGCCGACGAAGCCGAGCCATAGGCGGATCGTGCCAGGGCCGCGCAAGCCCGCGCCGCCCGGCAGCACGGACTTGACGAGACGCCAGATCAGGGGGATGAACCAGACGGCCGAAACGCCGAACCAGCCAGGAACTACCGTGTGCATGCCGAAGATGTTCGTAGAGAAGGTGTGCGACGTGTGGAGTGTAACCGCTCGGCCCCTGCGCGCCGCCATCCACTTGAGGGCGGTGTTGCGTGCGGCATGGCAGGCGTTGCGCGCCTGACACGCCAAAGACCCGGCGCGCGCCGGTTTGGTTCGCGCGCAACAAAAAAAGCGCCGCGCCGGGCAAGGGCGCGGCGGCTCATGCGCGCAGCGTTCACTGCGCCGGTTTGGCGTCGGAGGCGGCGCCGGGCGTCGCGGCCGGGCCCGTGCCCGGTTCGGCGCCCTGCTCGGCGAACGTCAGGCGGTCGCCGTTTTCGAGCACGAGAAAGAGCGATTGCGGATGGCGCATCTGCACGCCGGAGCGCGCGATATGCGAGAGCGCTTCCAGATAAGCGCCCTCGATATCGCCGCCCGCGCCGATGCACGCCATGCGCGTGCCGCCGAGCTGGCCGAACGAGAGCAGGCCGTTCTTGAGCGTATAGGCGCCGAAATAGCGGTTGCAGCCCGAAAAGCCGCTTGCGCGGCGTTGGCCGCTCTCGGTCGAGAGGTCGAGCGTAATGGGGCGAGCGTCGGGGTTTTCGATGTTGCCGGCATCGGCGTGGCCGCCCGGCAGGGCGCGCATCGTGCCGTCGGCGCGCTTCCATTCCACGAGCTGCCAGTGCGTGTTGTCGAGCAGCTGCGTCGTGGCGGGGTTGAATGGATCGGGCAGCGGCGCGGAGGCGTCCGTGTGCACGGGCAGCTTGCACGCGCACACAAGCAGGGCCGCAGCGAGCATCGCCGTGCGCGAGGCCAGCTTTCGCGCGAATTCGCCTCGGGCAGGGCGCAGGCGCTGGCGCATGGTCATGCGCGGGCTCTGGCTCGGTGCCTGGATCGGCGTCTGGCTCGCCGTCTGGCTAATAGGCATCGCATCGTTCCTCGTAATCGACGAAGGCGTAAGCGTAACGCACCGCGCTGCAGCATGCGAGCGCAAACGTGCGTGCGCCGTGCTGGAAGCGGGCGGCCGCCGACGCGCCAAAGCGCCGCGCCGCGGCAGGGCCGCGTGTTAACATCGGCGCTCTTACGCATTTGCGCCATACCGTCATTCTGGAGACATCATGCAAACCCGCCCCCGCATCGGCACGCCGCTTTCCGCTTCCGCCACCCGTGTCATGCTGCTCGGCGCGGGCGAGCTTGGCAAGGAAGTGATCATCGCGCTGCAACGTCTCGGCGTTGAGGTGATCGCCGTCGATCGTTACGAAAACGCGCCCGGCCATCAGGTCGCCCATCGCGCGCACGTGATCGACATGGCCGATCCCAAGGCGCTGCGCGCGCTCATCGACGCCGAACGCCCGCATCTCGTCGTGCCCGAAATCGAAGCGATCGCCACCGACGCGCTCGCCGCCGTCGAGGCCGAGGGTGTCGCCGAGGTGATCCCCACCGCGCGCGCCGCGCAGCTCACGATGAACCGCGAGGGCATTCGCCGCCTCGCCGCCGAGGAGCTCGGCCTCGCCACCTCGCCTTACGCGTTCGCCGACTCGCTCGACGAGCTGAAGGCGGGCGTCGCCAAGGTCGGCTATCCGTGCGTGGTGAAGCCGGTGATGTCGTCGTCGGGCAAGGGGCAATCGGTCGTGCGCAGCGACGCCGATGTCGAGCGCGCCTGGGACTATGCGCTCGCGGGCGGCCGCGTGAATCGCGGTCGCGTGATCGTCGAGGGCTTCATCAACTTCGACTATGAAATCACGCAGCTCACCGTGCGCGCCATCGACCCGGCGAGCGGCCAGGTGCAAACCTATTTCTGCGATCCGATCGGCCACCTCCAGGTGGACGGCGACTACGTCGAATCGTGGCAGCCGCAGCCGATGAGCGCGAAGGCGCTCGAGCGCTCGCGCGAAATCTCGCACAAGGTGACCGAGGCGCTGGGCGGCCGCGGTCTCTTCGGCGTCGAGCTGTTCGTGCGCGGCGACGAGGTGTGGTTCTCGGAGGTGAGCCCGCGCCCGCACGACACGGGGCTCGTCACGCTCGCGTCGCAGCGCTTCTCCGAGTTCGAACTGCATGCGCGCGCGATTCTCGGCCTGCCCGTCGATACGACGGCGCGCGGTCCGGGCGCCTCGGCCGTGATCTACGGCGGCATGGACGCACGCGGCATCGCATTCGAAGGCGTGGCGCAGGCGCTGGCCGTGCCGGGCGCGGACCTGCGCCTGTTCGGCAAGCCCGAGAGCTTCGTGAAGCGCCGCATGGGTGTTGCGCTCGCCACGGGCGCCGACACCGACGAGGCCCGCTCGCGCGCTCGCGAGGCGGCTGCGGCGGTGCGCCCCGTGCCGGGCGACGCTGCGCAGTGAGCGCGCAGTGAGCGTATAGCGCGGCGCCAACGCAACCCACGGAGAACACGATGATCGATGCTCGAAGCGGTGCAATCCGGTTGGCGGCAGCGTGCGGTCTCGCCGCCGCGCTCCACGTGAGCGCGGCGAACGCGGCGGCCCCGCTCGAAGTACGTGACATCCAGGTGCAGTCGCGCCACACGTTCAGCTACACCTGCGCCAACAGCAAGACCTTCAAGGTCACCTATCTGAACGCGGCCAACGGCCAGAGCTTCGCGCTCGTGCCGGTGAAAGGCCGCAAGCTCCTTTTCGTCGGCGTGATCGCGGCTTCGGGCGTGAAGTACGTCGCCGACCGCTACACGTGGTGGACCAAGGGACCCGGCGCCGATCTCTACGACGTCACCTCCGACGCGAGTCCGAAGCCGGTGCTCTCGGGCTGCGCGACGCTCATGCGCTGACGCCGAACGCACGCTTCACGACGCATTGCGCCTCGCGGTAGTAACCTGACGGCCTGTTCGCGAAGGCCGGCTGCCGCCCGCGCGCCGGCCACGCTCTTGCCAGCGAGGTGGTCGATGAAAGCATCGGATCTGTTCGTGAAGGCGCTCGAAGCAGAAGGCGTCGAGTATGTGTTCGGTATTCCAGGGGAAGAGAACCTCGATCTGCTCGAATCGCTGCGGCGCTCGAAGATTCGTCTGATCGTCACGCGCCACGAGCAGGCCGCGGGCTTCATGGCCGCCACTTACGGACGGCTGACGGGGCGCACCGGCGTGTGTCTGGCCACGCTCGGACCCGGCGCGACCAACTTCGTGACGGCCGCGGCCTACGCGCAGCTCGGCGGCATGCCCATGCTGATGGTCACGGGCCAGAAGCCCATCAAGTCGAGCAAGCAGGGCCACTTCCAGATCGTCGACGTGGTGCGCATGATGGAGCCGCTCACCAAGTACGCGCGTCAGATCGTCTCCATCGGCAACATTCCGGCGCTCGTGCGCGAGGCGTTTCGCCAGGCCGAGCAGGAGCGGCCCGGCGCCGTGCATCTCGAGCTGCCCGAAGACGTGGCCGACGAAGAGGGCGACGGCAAGCCCATTCCCAAGAGCTTCAGCCGCCGGCCCGTGGCCGAGGAAAAGGCCGTCGCGCACGCGGTCGGGGCGATCTGCAAGGCGCGTCATCCGCTTCTCATGATCGGCGCGGGGGGCAATCGCAAGACCACGCGCAACGTGCTGCGCGAATTCGTCGACGAAACCGGCATCCCGTTTTTCACCACGCAGATGGGCAAGGGCGTGATCGACGAGTCGCATCCGCTCTGGCTCGGCAACGCCACGCTGTCGGACGGCGACTTCGTGCACCGCGCGATCGAGCACGCCGACTGCATCATCAACGTCGGCCACGACGTGATCGAAAAGCCGCCGTTCTTCATGCGCAGCGCGGAAGAAAAAACCGTCATCCACGTGAATTTTCTCGGCGCGGAAGTCGACCCCGTGTATTTCCCGCAGATCGAGGTGGTGGGCGACATCGCCAACGCCGTGTGGCAGCTCAAGGAGAGCCTGAAACCGCGCGAGCACGCGTGGGACTTCGCGCGCTTCGAGGAGATCAAGCGCCATTTCGAGGCGCATCTCGCCAAAGGCCAGCACGACGAGCGCTTTCCCATGTACCCGGTGCGGCTCGTGCACGACGTGTACGGCGCGATGCCCGACGACGGCATCCTGTGTCTCGACAACGGCATGTACAAGATCTGGTTCGCGCGCTACTACCGCGCACGTGAGCCCAACTCGATCCTGCTCGACAACGCGCTCGCCTCGATGGGCGCGGGGCTGCCCTCGGCCATCGCCACGAAGATCGTGCATCCGCAGCGCAAGGTCGTGGCGGTCTGCGGCGACGGCGGCTTCATGATGAATTCGCAGGAACTGGAGACGGCGGTGCGCCTGAAGCTCGATCTCGTCGTGCTGCTGTTGCGCGACGACGCGTTCGGCATGATCCGCTGGAAGCAGGAAAACATGAATTTCCCCGATTACGGGATGACGCTGCAGAACCCCGATTTCGTCGACTATGCGCAGAGCTATGGCGCGCATGGCCATCGCGTGGGCTCGGCGGACGAACTCAAGCCGCTCGTCGAGCAGTGCCTCGCGCAGCCGGGCGTGCATGTGATCGACGTGCCCATCGACTATTCGGACAACGAGCGCGTGCTCAATCGCGACATCAAGCGCCTGAGCGCGCAACTTTGACGCCGCACTTACGGAGAACCCGTCATGCTCAAACCGACTTATCCATACTATCTGGCCAACGAGGCCGTCGCCGCCAACACCGACCTCGAGGTCACCGACAAATACAGCGGCGAAGTCGCCACGCGGGTCGCGCTCGCCGACGCGAAGGCGATCGACAAAGCCATCGCGGCAGCCGAAGCCGCCATGCCCGCCATGCGTGCGTTCCCGCCGTACAAGCGCCAGGCCGTGATCGATCATTGCGTGGCGCGCTTTCGCGAGCGCTTCGATGAGCTGGCGATGGCGCTGTGCATCGAGGCGGGCAAGCCGATCAACGACTCGCGCGGCGAGGCCACGCGCCTGATCGACACGTTCCGCGTGGCCGCCGAAGAGAGCGTGCGCATCGACGGCGAGATCGTCAATCTCGAGATTTCGGCGCGCGCGAAGGGCTATCACGGCTACGTGAAGCGTGTGCCGATCGGACCGTGCTCGTTCATCTCGCCGTTCAATTTCCCGCTCAATCTGGCGGCGCACAAGGTCGCGCCGGCGCTCGCCGCGGGCGTGCCGTTCGTGCTGAAGCCCGCGAGCCGCACGCCGGTGGGGGCGCTCATCATCGGCGAGGTGCTGGCGGAAACCGACCTGCCCAAGGGTGCGTTCTCGATCCTGCCCGCGCACCGCGACGGCGCCGACCTCTTCACCACCGACGAGCGCTTCAAGCTGCTTTCGTTCACGGGCTCGCCCGCGGTGGGCTGGGACCTCAAGAAGAAGGCCGGCAAGAAGAAGGTGGTGCTGGAGCTGGGCGGCAATGCGGCGGCTATCGTCGACGGCGATCAGGGCGGCAAGCTCGACTACGTCGTCGACCGGCTGGCGTTCGGCGCGTACTACCAGTCGGGGCAGAGCTGCATCGGCGTGCAGCGCATTCTCGTGCACGCGTCGATCTACGAGACGCTGCGCGACAAGCTCATCGCCAAGGTCAAGACGCTCAAGATGGGCGACCCGAAGGACGAGACAACCTTCGTCGGGCCGATGATCTCCGAATCCGAGTCGAAGCGTCTGGCGGGCTGGATGGAGAGCGCGGTGCTCGCGGGGGCGAAGATCGTCGCGGGCGGCAAGGTGGACGGCGCGATGTTCGAGGCCACGCTGCTCGAAGACGTGCGCCGCGACACCGACCTCTACCGCAAGGAGGCGTTCGGGCCGGTCGCGATCCTCGAGCGTTTCGACGACTTCGGCAAAGCGCTCGACATCGTCAACGACAGCGATTTCGGCCTGCAGGCGGGCGTCTTCACGGATTCGCTCGCCAACGCGCATCGCGCGTGGGACGGGCTCGACGTGGGCGGCGTGGTGATCAACGACATTCCGTCATTTCGCGTCGATAACATGCCGTACGGCGGCGTGAAGGACTCGGGCCTCGGGCGCGAGGGGGTGCGCTACGCGATCGAGGATATGACCGAACTGCGGCTGATGGTGATGCGCGAGACGTGGTGAGCAGGGTGCAGCGGGCTGGCGAAAAAAGGGTGCGATTCTGCGCCGCATGGCGCGCGGGGATTTCCCGTGCGCCATGTTGCAGAACGCATGGCCCGCTGCCATAGGGATTTATGCCAAGGTGCTACAATACCGGCCTTTCGGCCCTTTGCGCCTGCCGCAGAGGGGGGCAGAACGCCGGCAGCAGGCACGCAGCAAGCGGGCAGCAAGCACGCAGCAAGCACGCAGCAAGCCGCCCCGAGGCTTGCTGGATCGGCCTGAACGGTCGATCGAGCCGTTTTGACACATCCGGTGCGCACGCGCGTCAAGAGACGAGGACGGCGCCGGAACCATCTGGAATCGAGCGAGTCTGGCTGGGTTGAACCCGAGCGAGCGCGGCGATGCAGCCAGCGCCCCGTCCCCGGCAGATTGTCTCGTCGTCCCACGGGCCATCCCGGGCCATCCGTTTGCCGGGAAGCCCTCGCGGGCGTGTGTTCCGCCCGTCGCAGGAGGGCGCCTGACGTGTTGTCCGGCGCCTTTGCATCGACCTGCAATGCCCAGCAGTGACCATTTGAGGCGCTTCCGCGCCTTGCGCGAATAGCGCCTTTATAGCGAAGCCACCATGTCCGACACAGCCGTCACGCCCAGCATTGCGAACTTTGACCAGTTTGGTCTGGCCCCCGAAATCCTCCGGGCCATCAAGGAGCAGGGCTACACGACGCCCACGCCGATCCAGGCGGAGGCGATTCCCGTGGTGCTCACGGGCCGCGACGTGCTGGCTGCAGCGCAGACTGGCACGGGCAAGACGGCGGGTTTCTCGCTGCCGATCCTGCAACGCCTCTTGCCGTTGGCGAGCACGAGCGCCTCGCCCGCACGGCATCCCGTGCGCGCGCTGATTCTCACACCGACGCGCGAGCTGGCCGACCAGGTCGCCAACAACGTGCGCACCTACGCGCAGCACACGCCGCTGCGCAGCGCGGTGGTGTTCGGCGGCGTCGACATGAATCCGCAGTCCGACGAGCTGCGCCGCGGCGTGGAAATCCTGATCGCGACGCCTGGCCGCCTGCTCGACCACGTGCAGCAGAAGACCACGAGCCTCGGTCAGGTGCAGATGCTCGTGCTCGACGAAGCCGACCGCATGCTCGACATGGGCTTTCTGCCCGACCTGCAGCGCATCCTGAACCTGCTGCCGAAGGAGCGCCAGACGCTGCTGTTCTCGGCCACGTTCTCGGGCGAGATCAAGAAGCTTGCCGCGACCTATCTGCGCACGCCGCAGACCATCGAGGTGGCGCGCAGCAACTCCACCGCGACCAATGTCACCCAGGTGGTGTACGAAGTCGCCGAGGGCGACAAGACCGGCGCGGTCGTTCAACTGATCCGCGAGCGGGGCCTGAAGCAGGTGATCGTGTTCTGCAACAGCAAGATCGGCGCGAGCCGTCTTGCGCGCCAGATCGAAAAGCAGGGCATCGTCGCGGCCGCGATCCACGGCGACCGCACGCAGAGCGAGCGCATGCAGGCGCTCGACGCCTTCAAGCGCGGCGAAATCGAAGCGCTCGTGGCGACCGATGTGGCCGCGCGCGGCCTCGATATTGCCGAACTGCCCGCCGTCATCAACTTCGACCTGCCGTTCAACGCCGAAGACTACGTGCACCGCATCGGCCGCACCGGCCGTGCAGGCGCCTCGGGTGACGCGCTGTCGCTGTGCAGCCCGAACGAGAAGAAGCAGCTCGCCGATATCGAGAAGCTCATCAAGCGCCCGCTGACCGTGGAGCGCCTCGTGGTCGACGTGCCGGTGGCGCATCACGAGGGTGGCGGCCGGCGCCGCGAGCGCGACGGCTATGAAAGCCGCGAAGGCCGCGGTGAACGTGGCGAGCGCGGCACGCACCGCCGCGCGGCCTCGTTCGAGCGCCCGCATCACCATCGTTCGCAGCCGATCGATGACTTTGTCCTGAAGCCCTACGAGCCTTCGGCGAGCGCGCGCAGCAAGGTGGAAGACAAGCCCGCGAACGCCGCGCCGCAGAAGCAGCAATCGAAGCAGCCGCTCGCGGCGCTGCTGGGCGGCCTCGGGTCGTCGTGGCGCAACAAGCCGACGTCGTCTTCGAGCTGAGTTCGAGCGCGAAAGAATCGCGCGACGCAAAAAAAACGGCATGTCGCTCCTGGCGGCATGCCGTTTTTGTTTATGCGGCTGGCAATTGCACGAGCCGCCGCTTCCACGCGTCGATCGCGGCCAGCTGGAACGCTGCGAGCGTCGCGGGCGCGGGATCGTGCAATTCGAGGCCCAGGTGCCGTGCGGCGGCCATCAGCGTTTCCAGCGGGCGTGACGCGTCGAGCGCCTGCGCCCCGGTCTGCTTCGACAGCTTTTCCCCATCCGCGTTCGTGACGACCGGCACATGCAGATACGCGGGCGTCGGCACGCCAAGACACTGCTGGAGCCAGATTTGCCGCGCCGTCGAGTCGAGCAGGTCCGCGCCGCGCACCACGTGTGTGATGCGCTGGTCGGCGTCGTCCACGACGACGGCGAGCTGGTAGGCCCACTGGCCGTCCGCGCGCAGCAGCACGAAATCACCGACTTCGGTCGCGAGGTTCTGGTGCCGCGGGCCTTGCCAGCGATCGTCGAAGCGGATCAGTGCGGGATTGGCGGCTGCGCCCGCAGGTTCGTCAACAGCGTCTTCGTCAGGCACGCGCAGCCGCCACGCGCGGGCGGGCTTGCCGTGCAGGCCGTCGCGGCAGGTGCCCGGATAGATCAGCGTGGTGTTGCGCTGGTGCATGCGCAGTTGCGAATCGGCGATTTCCTTGCGCGTGCAGCCGCACGGGTAGACGTGGCCTGAGGCGATCAGGCGGTCGAGCGCCGCGCGATAAAGACCGGTGCGGCGGCTCTGCCATTCGGGCGGCTCGTCGGCGTGAAAGCCGAAGGCCGCAAGCGTCGCGAGAATGTCTTCGGCTACGCCCGGCACGGTGCGCGGGCCGTCGATATCCTCCACGCGCACGAGCCAGGCGCCGCCGTGCGCCCGCGCGTCGAGCCAGCTCGCGAGCGCCGAAACGAGCGAGCCGAAATGCAGCGGGCCAGTGGGCGAGGGCGCGAAGCGCCCGCGATACCCTTGCGGCGTTGCGCTCACGCGCGTGGCTTAAGCGGCAGCCTGAGCCGCTGCATCCGTCGCGCCCGCGCGCTCAGGATGGCACGCCGGGCAACTCTTGCCCACCACGTAGAGCGGCGAAGCCTGCTCTTGCGGCGTCACGACGGCACGGCACGCGAAGCACTGCACGGTGTCCGTCGGTTCGAGCTGCGGATTGAGCGCGGTGCGCTGGTCGAACACGAAGCAGTCGCCGTTGTAGTGCGCGCCGCCCACTTCCTCGAAGTACTTGAGAATGCCGCCTTCGAGCTGGTACACGTGCTCGATGCCCACTTCCTTCATGTGGATGGCCGCCTTTTCGCAGCGAATCCCGCCCGTGCAGAAGGACACGACCGTCTTGCCTTCGAGGTCGGCGCGGTTCGCCTCGATCACGCCCGGGAATTCGCTGAACTTGTCGATGCGGTAGTCGAGCGCCTTGTCGAACGTGCCGACGTCGATTTCGAACGCGTTGCGCGTGTCGAGCATGACGACGGGGCGGCCTTCGTCGTCGAAGCCGCGGTCGAGCCACTCCTTGAGCACGAGGGGCGCCACCGAAGGCGCGCGGCCTTCCTCGGGACGGATCGCGGGCTTCTTCATCGTGATGATCTCGCGCTTCAGGCGCACGAGCATGCGGTTGAAGGGCTGCGTTTCCGAGAGGCTTTCCTTGAACCGCAGCGTCGCGAACTTGCCCTCGAAGAGCGGATCGTGATTGATGTAGTCCATGAAGGCGCGCACGTTGCCTTCATCGCCGGCAACGAACAGGTTGATGCCTTCCGGCGCGAGCAGGATCGTGCCCCGCAAATCGAGCGATTGGCAGCGCTCGAGCACGAGCGGACGCCACTCGGCGGTCTTGTCGAGCGTGGCGAACTGGTAAGCGGAGAGATTGAGGATACGCATGGTGCAACTGGAAAAGCGCCATTAAAAAAGCGCGTGAAACCGGAGCCGGGCGCGCGTGCTTGCCTGTCAACGTCGGGTCCTGACTGCGTCCCCCCGAAAACGGGAATTGGGGCAGAGCGCGCGGCGGGCGCAATCCGCTATTATCCCTCAATCGCGCCTTGCGCCGCTTGCGGCGTAGTCGACACGCCGTGGGGCGCCCCCCGCGCCCGCGGCAAGGTCCAGGCCAGACTGGCCGATGTCACTTGCCCATGCGAGCGTGCGCCGAAAATCGCGTGCCCCTGAAGGTACAATGACGGCCATGTCAGATCCCCGCTTCGTCCATCTCCGCGTCCACTCCGAATTCTCGATTGCCGACGGCATCGTGCGCCTCGACGACCTCGTCAAGGCGGCGGCCAGGGACGGCCAGGGCGCGCTCGCGCTCACCGACCTCGGCAACGCATTCGGCCTCGTCCGTTTTTACACCGAAGCCCGTGGCAAAGGGGTCAAACCCATCGCCGGCTGCGACGTCTGGATCACTAATCACGACGACCGCGACAAGCCGTCGCGCCTCCTGCTGCTGGTGAAGAACAAGCGCGGCTACCTGAATCTGTGCGAGCTGCTTTCCAAGGCGTGGCTCACGAACCAGTATCGCGGCCGCGCGGAAGTCGACGTCGCCTGGCTCGAAGAAGGACTCGGCGAGGGCCTGCTCGCGATCTCGGGTGCGCAACAGGGCGACGTGGGTCTCGCGCTCGCGGCGGGCAATGCGGAAAGTGCGAAGCGCCATGCGCAGCGCTGGGCGAAGCTGTTTCCGAACGCGTATTACATCGAGTTGCAGCGCTGCGGCCAGCCCGGCGGCGAGCAGTATGTCGAGCAGGCGGTGGCGCTCGCGTCGCAACTGAAGCTGCCGGTAGTCGCCACGCACCCCATGCAGTTCATGACCGACGAGGAATACACCGCGCACGAAGCGCGCGTGTGCATCTCGGAGGGCGACATCCTCGCGAATCCGCGCCGCCAGAAGCGCTTCACGACCGATCAGCGGTTTCGCACGCAGGAAGAAATGGTCGCGCTGTTCGCGGACATTCCTTCGGCAATCGCGAACACCATCGAAATCGCCAGACGCTGCAATCTGACGCTCGAACTTGGCAAGCCGAAGCTGCCGCTGTTCCCGACGCCCGACGGCCTCTCGCTCGACGACTATCTCGTGCAGCTTTCGCGGGAAGGTCTCGAAAAGCGCCTCGTGCAGCTGTATCCGAACGAGGCCGAACGCGAGCAGGAGCGCGCGCGCTACAACGAGCGGCTCGAATTCGAGTGCGGGACCATCATCAAGATGGGCTTCCCGGGCTACTTCCTGATCGTTGCGGACTTCATCAACTGGGCGAAGAACAACGGCGTGCCGGTGGGGCCGGGCCGGGGTTCGGGCGCGGGCTCGCTGGTCGCCTACGCGCTCGGCATTACCGATCTCGATCCGCTGCGCTACAACCTGCTGTTCGAGCGCTTCCTGAATCCGGAGCGCGTGTCGATGCCCGACTTCGACATCGACTTCTGCCAGCACGGGCGCGACCGCGTCATTCAGTACGTGAAGGAGAAGTACGGCGCGGATGCCGTCTCGCAGATCGCCACCTTCGGCACCATGGCCGCGAAGGCCGCGGTGCGCGACATCGGCCGCGTGCTCGATCTGGGTTACAACTTCACCGACGGCGTCGCGAAGCTGATTCCGTTCAAGCCGGGCAAGCACGTCACCATCGCCGACGCGATGAAGGAAGAGCCGCTCCTGCAGGAGCGCTACGACAACGAAGACGAAGTGCACCAGTTGCTCGACCTCGCGCAGCTCGTGGAGGGTCTCACGCGTAACGTGGGCATGCACGCGGGCGGCGTGCTGATCGCGCCGGGCAAGCTCACCGACTTTTGCCCGCTCTACACCCAGGGTGACGAAAGCGGCGTCGTGAGCCAGTACGACAAGGACGACGTGGAAGCCGTCGGCCTCGTGAAGTTCGACTTTCTGGGCCTGACCACGCTCACGATTCTCGACTGGGCCGAGCGCTATATCCGTATGCTCGATCCGTCGAAGAAGGACTGGTCGCTCGCCCAGGTGCCGCTCGACGACGCGCCGTCGTTCCAGATCCTCAAGAAAGCGAATACGGTCGCCGTGTTCCAGCTGGAAAGCCGCGGCATGCAGGGCATGCTCAAGGACGCACAGCCCGACCGCTTCGAGGACATCATCGCGCTCGTGGCGTTGTATCGTCCGGGCCCGATGGACCTGATCCCGAGCTTCTGCGCGCGTAAGCACGGCCGCGAAGTGGTGGAGTACCCCGATCCGCGTGTCGAACCTGTTCTGAAAGAGACCTACGGCATCATGGTCTACCAGGAGCAGGTGATGCAGATGGCGCAGATCATCGGCGGCTACTCGCTCGGCGGCGCGGACTTGCTGCGTCGCGCGATGGGCAAGAAGAAGCCCGAGGAAATGGCCAAGCACCGCGAGATTTTCGCGGAAGGCGCGGCGAAGAACGGCCTCACGCGCGAGAAGGCGGACGAGACCTTCGACTTGATGGAGAAGTTCGCGGGCTACGGCTTCAACAAGTCGCACGCGGCCGCTTACGCGCTCCTCGCTTATCACACGGCGTGGCTCAAGGCGCACCATCCGGCCGAATTCATGGCAGCGAATATGTCGCTCGCCATGGACGACACCGACAAGGTGAAGATCCTCTTCGAGGACTGCCTGACCAACAAGATGGTCGTGCTGCCGCCGGACGTGAACGCCTCGGCGTACCGCTTCGAGCCGGTGGCCGACGCCAGCGTGGCCGAAGGCAAGCGCTCGCGCACGATCCGCTACGGTCTCGGCGCGATCAAGGGCAGCGGCCAGAACGCCATCGAAGAAATCTTGCGCGCGCGTGAAGAGGGCGGTCCGTTCAAGGACCTGTTCGACTTCTGCGAGCGCATCGACCGTCGTCTCGTCAATCGCCGCACCATCGAAGCGATGATCCGCGCCGGCGCGTTCGACACGATTCACGCGAACCGCGCACAGTTGCTCGCGTCCGTGCCGATGGCGATGGAAGCCGCCGACCAGGCGAGCGCCAACGCCATGCAGGCCGGCCTCTTCGACATGGGCGATGCACCGCTCGCCGCGCACGAACTGGTGGACGAGCCGGCGTGGGGCGAGAAGCGCAAGCTTCAGGAAGAGAAGGCGGCGCTTGGTTTCTACCTCTCGGGCCATCTGTTCGACGCCTACAAGGACGAAGTGCGCCGCTTCGTGCGCCAGAAGATCGGCGAGCTCAAGGAAGGGCGCGACAAGCTGATCGCGGGTGTGATCGCTTCGTTGCGCACGCAAATGACCCAGCGCGGCAAGATGCTGATCGCGCTGCTCGACGACGGCACCGGGCAGTGCGAAGTGACGGTGTTCAACGAGCAGTTCGAGGCGCACAAGGCGCTCTTCAAGGAAGACGAGTTGCTCGTCGTGCAGGGCGGGGCGCGCAATGACGCGTTCACGGGCGGTATTCGCTTCACCGTGGATACCGTGATGGATCTCGAGCGCGCGCGCAGCCGCTACGCGCAAGCCGTGAAGCTGCAGATGAACGGCAATGCCAATGCCGGCGCGCTGCGCACGGTGCTCGAAGCCTATCGCGCGAAGCCCGACGACTCGCTGCCGGCGCCTGCCGCGGAAACGCGGGGCCGCGGCGGTGTCGGGCGCGATCGCGGCGAGCGCGCGCATGCGGTCATTCCGAACGGGCTCGCGGTGCAGATCGCCTATCGCAACGATCGGGCGGAAGGCGAAGTGCGTCTGGGCGACGCCTGGCGCGTGAAACCTACCGACGACCTGCTCGCCGCGCTGCGTGGCGAGTTCGCGGGTAGCGAAATCGAGATTGTTTACTGACGGGATCGGACGGTATGGCGGTCTTCACCGCTGCCATGCCGCGCCGTGGTTCTGCGAAACGCGCGTCGTTCAGCTCGCGAGTTCGGCCAGACCGCGTTCGGCGCGCACGGTGCCGTCCGCGATACGTACCTTGACCCTTGCTTCATTGGAGCTTGCCTGCGCGCGCGCTTGCTCGCGGTGCCACAGGTGGAAGATTTCCGTGGCATAGGCGCCGAGCTTGCGGTGCACGCCGCCATTGGCGAGCCGGGCCACGAAATCGGCGTCCTCGTGCCCCCAGCCGGTGAAGCTGGTGTCGAATCCGTTCACGCGCTCGATGTCGCTGCGCCAGGCGCTCATGTTGCAGCCCTTGATGCCGCGCCACTTGAACTGCTCGATCACGCGCCATTTGCGATCCGGCAACTTGACGAAGAGGGGCGCGATCTTGTTGACGTGGCCAGCGAGGCGTTGCTGAACCCAGAAGCCGAAGCCCCTATCCGCAAGCGGAATCGTCTGTGCGATCACCTGTTGCGTGAGCGTTTCGTCGAGCAGGATGCGGCTGCCGGTGATGATGGCGCGCTCACTCGCGAGTTGCCGATGGCGCGCAACGAAATCGTGCTGCGCGACGCAGTCGCCGTCGAGAAAGATCAGGTAATCGCCGCGGGCCTGCACGATGCCCTTGTTGCGGATTTCGGCGAGGCGAAAGCCGTCGTCCGGGTGCCACACGTGCGCCATGCGCACCGGACTCGACGCCGCACAGCGCTCCACGGTTGCGCGGGTCGCATTGGCCGAGCCGTCGTCGGCGACGATGATTTCGTAGCGCGTGTCGGACTGCGCGCTCAAGCTGGCCAGTACCCGTTCGAGCGCATCGGGCCGGTTGTAGGTGCTGACGATCACCGAAATCAGCATGTCGCGACGCGCGTTCATCGGCTCTCCGGCGCGGCGTCGCGGGCTTTTGCCGCCGCGGACTGCTGTGTCTCGAGGAGCATGAGCTTCAGGTAGCGGTAGTAGGTGCCTTCGGCGTTGGAGATCGCCAGCACGAAGCCCATCTTGCCGTCGAGAAAGCCGCGCTGAATGATCCAGCTGCGCACGAAGGACCAGAAGCCGTGCAGCAGCGCCTTGCGCAGGCCGCCGCGCTTGCCGCGCGCCGCGCCCTGGGTCGCGCCGTAGGTCGAATAGCTGTCGATTTTGCCGAGCACTTCGGAGAAGTCGCGGAAGCTGTAGTGAATCAGCGCCTGAGTGAGCGTGCCGACGCGCGCGTCGGGCGCGGCGATCACGCGTTCGTGCACGAGATCGTTCGAGAAGCGCGCCGCGTCGCGGCGAAAGAGCCGCGTCACATAGTCGGGCGACCAGCCGGAATGGCGGATCCACTTGCCGCAGTAGTTCGATTGGCGAGGCACGCGGAACAGGTCGGCGCCGTTCGACTTCAAGCTTGCGAGAATTTCGTCGCGAAGCTGGGGGGAGACGCGTTCGTCGGCGTCGAGCGAGAGAATCCACGGGCCGCGGGCCGCGTCGAGCGCGCGCTGTTTTTGCGGGCCGAAACCGGGCCAGTCGGTTTCGACGACCGTCGCGCCGAACTCGCGGCAGATGGCCTGGGTGCCGTCCGTGCTGCCCGAATCGAGCACGACGATTTCGTCGACCCAGCCGTGCACGGAAGCAAGGCAGTCCCGAATATCGTGTGCTTCGTTTTTGACGATGACGATGACGCTGATCGCATCGGGTTTGGCGCTGTCGTTCATCGGCGCTGGCTCGCGATGGCTGGAAGAAGGTGAAGAGGGTGGGACGGCCGGCTGGAGCCGGCCTCGCGTTCGGAGAGCGCTTCGCATAGACGCTTGCTGCGCGCGCGTTCGTGCCCCGAAGCCGAATCGCTGAGTATATACAAAAACGCCGGCGACGACGAAACCGCCCCGGCGCCAGGCCCGTCCGGACGGATACATCGCCTCCTGGGCCGAACGTTTACAATGGCGTACCTGTTTGCCAGGGGGCGGGCAGATTACCCGCATTTTTTTCGAGGAAATTTTGGGCGAGAGATCAACCTTGAGCAAGCCGATCGGCTCCGACACCAAGTCGTCGCCGGTCGTGATTGGCCGGCGGCTGTGGCCGTATGTGAAGCCGCTTATGTGGGTGCTCCTCGCAGGCGTGATCGCGATGGCCGTGGTGGCCGCCACCGAAGCCGGCATTCCCGCGCTGCTCAAGCCGCTGCTCGATCACGGCTTCGGCACGCGCGGCGCTCCGCAAGCGAAGTGGCTGGTGCCCATCGCGGTCATCGGGCTGGCGCTCGTACGCGGCCTCGCGCAATACGCGTCCGGTTACCTGCTGCAGTACGTGTCGAACCGCGTGCTGCTCGCGCTGCGCCTGAAGATGTTCGAACGCATGATTCACGCGAGCGTCGGCTTCTTTCAGCGCGAAACCGCGAGTACGGTCATCAACGCGATCGTGTTCGAGGTCAACCAGATTCTCGGCGTGCTGCTCGGCGTGCTGGTCACGCTCGTGCGCGACTCGCTCACGGTGATCTTCCTGCTCGGCTACCTGTTCTACCTGAACTGGCGGCTCACGTTGATCGTCGCGGTGCTGCTGCCGGCGATCGGCTGGCTCGTCAGCAAGATCAACCGGCGTCTGCGCCGACTGAACCGCGAGCATCAGATGCTCACGAACGACCTGTCCTATATCGTCGAGGAGACGGTGGGCGGCTACAAGGTCGTCAAGGTTCACAACGGCGAGACCTACGAAAAGGAACGCTTCGGCGAAATGAGCCGCCGCCTGCGCGGCTACCAGATGCGCATGACGGTGTCGGGCGGGCTCGCGCAGCCGCTCACGCAGTTCCTCGCTTCGATCGCGCTGGCGATCGTCATCACCATTGCCGTTGTGCAAGCCTCGAACGACCAGACGACGGTCGGCGGCTTCGTGGCGTTCGTCACGTCGATGCTGCTCGTGATCTCGCCGCTCAAGCACCTGATCGACGTGAATCAGCCGCTGCAGCGCGGCATGACCGCGGCCGAGCTGATCTTCGGGCTGATCGACGAGCCGCCCGAGCCCGCGGGCGGCGGCTTGCCGCTCGAACGCGCGCGCGGCGAAGTGGAGTTCCGCGACGTCTCGTTTGCCTATGGCGAGAGCCATCGCGTGACGCTCGACCATGTGTCGTTCCGCATCAATCCCGGCGAAATGGTGGCGCTCGCCGGCCCGTCCGGCAGCGGCAAGACCACGCTCGTGAATCTGTTGCCGCGCTTTTTCGATCCGAGCGGCGGCCAGGTGATGGTCGACGGCGTGTCGATCGCCGATTACGACGTGCATGCGCTGCGCAACCAGATCGCGATGGTCAGCCAGGACGTGGTGCTGTTCAACGACACGGTTGCGAACAACGTCGCCTATGGCCAGACGGCCGACCGCGAGCGCGTGGAGCGCGCGCTGCGCGCCGCGAACCTGTGGGAAACGATCTCGGCGCTGCCCGAAGGCATGGACACGCTGATCGGCGATAACGGCATGAAGTTCTCGGGCGGTCAGCGCCAGCGTCTGGCGATCGCCCGTGCGATTTACAAGGATGCGCCGATCCTGATTCTCGACGAGGCGACCTCGGCACTCGATTCGGAGTCGGAGCGCCACGTGCAGGCGGCGCTGGAAACGCTGATGCGCGGGCGCACGACGCTCGTGATCGCACACCGCCTGTCGACGATCGAGCGCGCGAACCGCATCCTCGTGATGGATGGCGGCCATATCGTCGAATCGGGCACGCACCAGCAGCTGCTCGAGAAGGGCGGCACGTACGCGCACCTGCACAAGATCCAGTATCAGCAGAGCGCTGCCTGAGTCTTCCGGGCGATGACGCGGCGCGCGCGTTCAGGCGCGCCGCGGTCATGAAGGCGCGCCGGCGTGGGCCTGAGCCGTTACGTTTGGAGTGATCAGGCCGCCGCGGGCGCCGTAGCGGGCGCGTGAGCGGCGAGTTGGCGCAGCACCGCGCCGACGACTTGCGCGGGCGGGATGGTGTCCACGTTGCCGCTGCCCTGCAGACCGATGGATCGGCAGGCTTCGGTCAAACGCAGCGCGGGCGGCTCTTGATCCCTGAACAGCGAGACACTGGGCGTTTGCGTGGTGTGGGCGACGTGCATCAGGCCGCCGTCCGCGCCCACGAACAGTTCGGCGTGCGCCACGATCTCGCGTGCCTGAAGGAACGCGAGCTTGCCGGTCAACGAGCGGATATGTACGCCAGCGGGCGCGCTCGCACACAACTGCTCCGCGATCTGCGTGCCGTTGTCGGAGCCGAGCACGACGATTTCCTTCGCGGCGCCGGCGGTGTCGTACTTGTTCAGCAATTCGACGACTTCGGGCCAGCGGTTGTAGGTGCGATCGGGGTCCACGCCGCCCGCCGCGATCGCGATGAACGGACGCGCCGGCAGGAGGCCGCGCACCGACTCGCGCGTTGCCGGCTCGCTGGCGAGATAGGGCTTGCTGATCGCGGCGAGCGTGTCGGCGTCGTGGCCGAGCGAGAACACGTCGTTGACGCTCGCGAAGCTGAAGCAGGTCTGGTTGCGGTCGGGGCCGTTGAAGTAACGGAACAGGCCCGCGTAGGGCAGCTTCGCGAAGTGCCGGGTCTTGATGCGAATCGACGGCAGGTTGTATTCGGAGAGCAGGATCGCGTCGTAGCGGCTCGCATCGACCTCGTCCGGATCACCGTAGACCTTGCCGAACACGTCGTCTTCGCTGAAAAGCGGCACCAGCGACGGCAACGCGAGGAGATCGATGCGCATGCCGAGGCCCTTGAGCAGGGCGCGGCCGGCCATGTCCATCGTCGCGTCGCCGAAGTTGCGTTTGGCGTAGACCCACAGGATGCGCTGCGAAGGGTCCAGATGCGCCTGTTCGAGGCGCAACTGGCCGTGCGCCTTCAGAAGAAATTGCTTGTGCAGGTATTTCTTCGCGATCTTGATGCGGGTGGTGCTGCGAAGAAACGGCTCCGGCTCGTAAGGCACGCCCCGGTAGGGGATCGTGCAGGACCGGGAAACTGCCCGATCGAGCCAGCTTGCCGGCGAAACCCACGAAGTGTTTGAGTTGGTCTGCTGAAACACGGGTCTACTTGATCTTCAAGATAACCTCTTATTATCACACGATAGCAGCTCGTGCGCTTGACGAAGAATCAGGGACGGCTTAATGGGCGGCCACCGTGGGGTACGAACTCCCGCGGCAGTTTGGGCAAGAAGAATGTATGCGTACAATATCGCGTTTCTCGTCATGCTTCGCACCCCAAAGCCGCGTAGTCAGGACGTCATGAGAGAACCCATTTCTTCAGGCTTGCGTGCTGGCCGTTCTCGCGGCGAGCACGAAATGCATGCATGTCAAATCTGACCCTTTCTAGGGCAAACCTTCATGTTCAGTATTCTGATCCCGACCTGGAATAACCTGCCGTATCTCAAGATGTGCGTCGACAGCATCCGGCGCCATTCTTCGTTCGAGCACGAGATTCTCGTGCACGTCAACGACGGCAGCGACGGCACGCTCGACTGGGTCCGTGAGCAGGGTATTCGCCATACGTGGAGCAAGGGGAACGTGGGCGTATGCCTCGCCGTGAACGACGTGGCGCGCCTCGCGACGACCGGGTGGATCCTGTTCATGAACGACGACATGTTCTGCACGCCCGGTTGGGATACGGCCTTCGTCGACGCATTGCGCGAAATCGGCCCGGCGCCTGCCTATCTCGCCTCGCAGATCATCGAGCCGACCGACACCGGCAACGGCCTCGTGACGGTCGCCCACTTCGGCACGGGACCTGCCGACTTCAACGAGGCGGGGCTGCTCGAATTCGCCGCGAAGATGAACACAGTGGACCGCAACGGCATCGCGCTGCAGCCGACGCTCGTGAGCCGCGAACTTTGGCTGCGCGTGGGTGGCTATAGCATCGAGTTCGGGCCGGGCATGAGCAGCGACGACGACTTCCTGATGAAGCTCTGGCTGGTCGGCTGCCGCACGTTCCGCTCGGTCGGCGCGAGCCGCATCTACCATTTCGGCTGCCGGACGACGGGACGCATTCGCCGCAACCGCGGCGGCCGCGAATTCCTCCTGAAGTGGGGCGTGACGCAGCGCGACTTCAAGTACAACTACATGGCCCGCACGGCCGAGGCCGCGCCGGGCACGCTTGCGAACGTCCCGCGTCCCAACTTCGTGAGCCGCCTAAAGCGGGTGATCTACGCGTTCGGCCTTTATCCGACTCAGGATCTCGAAGCGTGGGAGCCCGATCTGCCCGCGCAGCTCCAGCACACCGCTTCGTTGACTGAAAACGCCACGCCGCGCCAGTAATCGCGCCAACGCCGACGGCGCCCTTCGGCGCCGGATCGCGCGGACTTTGCCTCGAATTGGAACAGTGCCTTAGGATTCTAGGGGTTAACCCTAGGGATTCGTGAGCATACGATGTGTACATCGGTCGCATGCACACACAGTCGCACGTCGACCGCCAATCCAACTGGAGGTCGTTTCCATGAAGTCCCTGATTCAAGCCGTTGCCGTCGCCACCGTTCTTGCCGCTGCCGCTCTGCCCACCGCTTCGTTCGCGCAGTCGCACTCGACCATCACGCGCGCCCAGGTGCGCGCCGAACTCGTGCAGCTCCAGCAGGTGGGCTACCGCGTCGGTGACGGTGACAACGCCCATTACCCCGAAGCCATCCAGGCCGCCCAGGCGAAGGTCGCAGCGTTGAATGGCGCAAACAGCAGCTACGGCGGCGTGGCGAACGCCTCGCAAGCGGGCGGCCGTGCCACGGTTTCGCCTGAAGACTGGAACGCGATGTACTCGCGCTAAGCCATCGCGGCGCGCGCGCCTTTTATGAAGTCCGCGAAGGGGAAGGGTATACGTCAGACAGTGCGAGGCGCTTCGGCTTCGCTGTCCGCAGGTTCTGCGGCGTAGGACGTTTCCTCCAGCCGCGCGAGCAGCGTGCGGGCTTGCGCGAGCGTGTCGCCCGTCATCGGCTGGAACGCGAAGTGCAGCGATTTTTCGAGCTTCGCGAAGTTGCGCCGCGTGCTGCGTGTATAGGCGGGATCGTAGTGCTGCGCGACGAGCGCCTCGTAAAGCTCGGCCCGTCGATCTTCGTCGAGCAGCTTGCACCACGATTCGATACGCTCGCGCCCGTGCAGCGGCGTGAGCTTGTCCAGTTGCTCGCGGAAATAGTTACGTTCATCGAACAAATGTCCGTACTCCTCGAGCAGCAAGTCGATACGTTCTTTACGCGCGACGTCGAGTACGACACAAGGCGCGGCATGCAGACGCTCGACGAGCGCGGGCGGCAGCGTGATGACGCCGATGCGCCGGCTCTCGGCCTCGACGAACACGGGCCGCGTGGCGTCGAAACCGCGCAGCGTCTGCACGAGCGCCGTATCGAACGACTTTTGCGATGGCTGCGCCCGCTGGGGCAGCGCACCCAGCAACGAGCCGCGATGCGCGGCGAGCCCTTCGAGATCGAGCATCTGCGCGTTCGCTTGTCCCAGCGCCTTCAACAGGCGCGTCTTGCCGCTGCCGGTCGGCCCGGCCACGACGATATAGCGAAATCCATCGGGCAGCGTGCCAAGCGCTTCCACGACCGTATGCCGGTACGCCTTGTATCCGCCATCCAGCTGACGCGCGCGCCAGCCGATCATGTTGAACCACGCCGTCATCGAGCCGGAACGCTTGCCGCCGCGCCAGCAATAGATGAGCGGGCGCCAGTTGCGCGGACGGTCGGCGAACAACGTGTCGAGATGCATGCCGATATTGCGCGCCACCATGGCCGCGCCCACGCGCGTCGCCTCGAAGGGCGAGTCCTTGTACATGGTCCCGACGATCACGCGCTCCTCGTTGCTGAGCACGGGTGCGTTGATCGCGCCGGGAATGTGGTCCTCGGCAAATTCGAGCGGCGTTCGTACATCGACGATCTCGTCGAATTCGCCGATCTGTTCAATGGTGACGCGCTGGTGATTCAACTGCGATGCTCCGGTGATGCCTGCCACGGCGTCGCGCTACATGAGCACGATGTCGTACTGTTCCTGACTCAAATTCGACTCCACCTGCAGCGAAACCGGCTTGCCGATGAAGTCGATCAACATGGCGAGATGCTGCGACTCTTCCTCGAGAAAGAGGTCGATCACCTGCTGTGAAGCGACCACGCGAAACTCGCGCGGATTGAACTGGCGCGACTCGCGCAGAATTTCACGCAGCACGTCATAGCAAACGGTGCGTGCGGTCTTCACCTGGCCTTTGCCGAGGCAAGTCGGGCAAGGCTCGCACAGCACATGCGCAAGCGATTCGCGCGTGCGCTTGCGTGTCATCTCCACGAGTCCCAACTGCGAGAAACCGTTCACGGTCACGCGCGTGCGGTCGCGCGAAAGCGCCTTCTTCAGCTCGCCGAGCACCTGGTCGCGATGCTCGATGTTCTCCATGTCGATGAAATCGATGATGATCACGCCGCCCAGATTGCGCAGACGCAATTGCCGCGCGATCGTATGCGCCGCTTCGAGATTCGTCTTGAAGATCGTGTCGTCGAAGTTGCGCGCGCCGACATAGCCGCCCGTGTTCACGTCGATGGTCGTCATCGCCTCGGTCTGGTCGATCACGAGGTAGCCGCCGGACTTGAGGTCCACGCGGCGCGAGAGCGCGCGCTGGATTTCGGCTTCGATGTTGTAGAGATCGAAGAGCGGCCGCTCGCCCGAGTAGTGATGCAGCTTCGGCAGCACGGCTGGCGTGAATTCGGTGGCGAACTCGGTGAGCTTCTGGAACGTTTCGCGCGAATCGACCTGAATGCGCGAGGTCTCGTCGTTCACGAAGTCGCGCAGCACGCGCTGCGCGAGATTCAGGTCTTGATACAGCAGGCTCGTGGCGGGCAGGCGCTGCGCCTGGGCGAGTATCGTCGCCCACGTCTTGCGCAGATACGCGACGTCCGCCGCAAGCTCTTCGCTCGTGGCGTCTTCGGCGATGGTGCGCACGATATAGCCGCCTTTTTCGTCGGCGGGCAACACGGCCGTGAGGCGCGCGCGCACCGCTTCGCGCTCTGCCTCGCTCTCGATCTTCTGCGAGATGCCGATGTGCGGTTCCTGCGGCAAATAGACCAGCGTGCGCCCCGCAATGCTCACCTGCGTGGAAAGCCGTGCGCCCTTCGTGCCGATCGGATCCTTCACGACCTGCACCATGAGCGTTTGCCCTTCGAACACCGTCTTTTCGATGGGCTGATGATGCACCGGCGCATGCGCTTCGCCGGCAATGCGCGGATGCCAGATATCGGCCACATGAAGGAACGCGGCGCGCTCGAGACCGATGTCGATGAACGCGGACTGCATGCCCGGCAGCACGCGCACGACCTTGCCGAGATAGACGTTGCCGACGCGCCCGCGCGACAGCGTGCGCTCGACGTGAAGCTCCTGTACTGCGCCTTGCTGGACCAATGCGACGCGCGTCTCCTGGGGCGTGACGTTGATCAGGATTTCTTCGTTCATGATTTGTTCTAGAAGTCGATGCCCGCGGCGCGCAGGAGGGCGGCCGTTTCGAATAGTGGCAAACCCATGATACCCGAATAGGACCCGTCGATTCGCTCGACGAATTCCGCCGCGCGGCCCTGTATGCCGTACGCGCCGGCCTTGCCGAACGGCTCGCCGCTCGCCACGTAGCGCGCGATCGCGGCGGGCAGCGCCGGGGCGAAGCGCACGTGCGAGCGCGAGACCGCGACGGGCAGGCACACCCCTTCGGCGTTGACGACGGCCACCGCCGTGAGCACTTCGTGCTCGCGTCCGGCGAGGCGCTCGAGCATCGCATACGCTTCGGCTGCATCGTGCGGCTTGCCGAGAATATGGCCGTCGATGGAGACCGTGGTGTCGGCGGTCAGAATCGGCGCGTGCCTGTGCGAGCCTGCGACGAGGCGCGCGCGGGCGGCGTCGGCCTTGGCGGCGCACACGCGCTCGACATAAACGGCGGCTTGCTCGCCGGGCAGCGCGATTTCGAGCGCTTCGGCGTCTTCGTCGGGGCGCGGCAGCAGCAGTTCGAAGCGCACGCCGAGCTGCTGCAGCAGCTCCTGGCGGCGCGGGCTCTGCGAGGCGAGATAGACGAACGGATAGGGCGCGTTGGTGGGCATCGGAGCGTCTTTGTCGTTACGGACTTCGGGTTGACGTGCGCGGCCGCCATGTCGGGCGCAAGCGGGGCTCGAGCGGGGGGGCGCAAGCGGGGCGCCGGCGCACGACGAGAGGCGGCGCGGGCGCACTGTAAACCTCCATCACACGCGATGATAGGGGTGATTCTGCGTGATGGTCCACGCGCGGTAAAGCTGCTCGGCGAGCAGCACGCGCACCATCGCATGCGGCAGCGTGAGGGAGGACAGGCGCAGGAGCGTGTCGGCGCGCGACTTGAGTTCGGGGTCGAGGCCGTCCGCGCCGCCGATCAGGAACGCCACGTCGCGGCCGTCCTGCTGCCACAGCGGCAGCGTCTTGGCGAGCTGCATCGTGGTCCAGTCGCGGCCGCGTTCGTCGAGCGCGACGATGCGCGCGTTCTTCGGCAGCGCGGCCTCGATGCGCACGCGCTCGGCCGCCATGACGCTTTCGGCTGCGCGGCCCGACGAACGCTGCTCGGGCTTCACCTCGCGCAGCTCGATGCGCAGCTCCGGCGGCATGCGCTTCGTATATTCCTCGAAGCCCTCGGCGATCCAGTCCGGCATCTTGTGGCCGACGGCGACGATATGCAGTTTCATCGTGCGGGTCGATGGTCGTTCGCGAACGCGCCGCGCTTACTTTGCGGTCTTACGCGCGGCGCTCTTGCGCGCGGGCTTCTTCACGGCCGGCGCGGCTTCTTCGTCTTCGTCCTCGCCGTCCATCGGCTCGCTCGGGCGTGCGCCCACGAAGCCCGTGCTGGCGGCGAGCTTCACGCGCACCGGCTTGTCGCCCCAGATTTCCTCGAGGTTGTAGTACTGGCGCAGCGCGGGCTGGAGGATGTGGACGACCGCGTCGCCGCAATCCACGAGCACCCATTCGCCGATGTCCTCGCCTTCCGTGCTGATGATGTCGCCGCCGGCTTCCTTGACCTTCTCGCGCACGCTGTTGGCGAGCGCCTTGGTCTGGCGGTTCGAGGTGCCGCTCGCAACGACCACGCGGTCGAACAGCTCGGTCAGATGGCTCGTGTTGAAGACGCGGATGTCTTGCGCCTTGACGTCTTCGAGACCGTCGACGATGGCGCGTTGAAGTTTGCGGATGTCCATAGTTACCCGTGATGCAGATAGAGATGATGTTGAAGGATATAGTCCCACACGGCCGCGGGAAGCTTGTCGGCGGCGGTGCCGCGACGTTGCCCGCTTGCCACGCAGGCGGGCAGGTCGCGCCGGATTTCGGTCGCCGAAACGTCGAGCGCGAGCGTTTCGTCGACCAGCAGGTGGCCGTACGGCGTGGTCGCAAGCGCGGCGGCGCTTGCGCGGCGAGCGGTGGCTTCGCGCGCGACTTCAGGCGGCAGCGCCGCGAAGTCTTCGTCAAAGCCGAAGCCGGGGCGGCTCGCCACGGCCAGATGCGCGAGCGAGAAAAGCGCGCGCCATTCGTGCCACGAATCGAGGTGCAGCAGTTGATCGGCGCCCATTAACAGCGTGAGCGCCGCTTTCGCGTTGCTCGCGTTGCCGTCGACGTCGCGTCGCGCACGCCAGCGGCGCAGCGTTTCCACTGTGTAGGTCGGGCCGTTGTGCTCGATTTCGTCGGCATCCACTGTCACCGTCACGCCCGGCAGCGCGAGCGAGGCAGTTGCGGCACGCGTCATGGCGAGCCGATGCTGCGCCGCGGTGACGCCCGGCTTTTGCCACGGTTGTCCGGCGGGCAGCAGGATCAACTCGTTCAGGCCCAGCACGCGCGCAAAATGGCGCGCGAGCGCGAGGTGGCCCTCGTGGATCGGGTCGAACGTGCCGCCGAGCAGCCCGACGCGCCGTTCGAGCGCGTTGGGCGGGACGGTGAAAGCGTGCGTCACGGCGTCAGACCCAGTCGCGCACGGGCAGGAAGTCGCTGTAGAGGCGCGCTTCCGGCGTGCCCGGCTGCGGCTGCCAGTCGTAGCGCCAGGTGGCGCCCGGCGGCATCGACATCAGGATCGATTCGGTGCGGCCGCCGCTTTGCAAGCCGAAATGCGTGCCGCGGTCCCAGACCAGATTGAATTCGACGTAGCGACCGCGCCGGTACGCCTGGAATTCGCGTTCGGCTTCGCCGTAGGGCGTTGCGCGGCGCTTTTCGATGATCGGCAGATACGCCTTCAGGAAACCGTCGCCCACGCTCCTGAGCATGGCGAACGCCTCGTCGAAGCCGCCAGTGGCGTAATCGTCGAAGAAAATACCGCCCACGCCGCGCGCTTCGTTGCGGTGCTTCAGGAAAAAGTACTCGTCGCACCAGCGCTTGAAGCGCGGGTACAGGTCCTCGCCATAGGGCGCGAGCGCGTCGCGGCACACGCCGTGGAAGTGCTGCGCGTCTTCCTCGAAGCCATAAAAAGGCGTGAGGTCCATGCCGCCGCCGAACCAGAATACCGGCGCCTCGCCCGCCTTGGTGGCGAGCAGCATGCGCACATTCATGTGCACGGTCGGGCAATACGGATTGCGCGGATGCAGCACGAGCGAAACACCCATCGCCTCGAAGCCGCGGCCGTTCAGTTCGGGGCGCGCCGCCGTTGCCGAGGGTGGCAAGGCGTCGCCGGAAACGTCGGAAAAGCCGATGCCCCCGCGCTCGAAGAACTCGCCGCCTTCGATGATGCGCGTGCAACCGCCGCCGCGCAGCTTCTCGCCGGGGCCGCGTTGCCAGTTGTCGGTGGCGAACGGCTTGCCGTCGAAGGCGCCGAGCGTGTCGGCGATCTGCGTCTGCAGGCCGGCCAGCCAGGCGCGGACGGCGGCGCTGTCGGGGTAGGCGCGGTTAGGGGTGTCGGTCATCGATGAAATGGGGACGGCAGCGCTCGGGCGCTGGAATCGGTTCTTCGTCGGGTTATGCGTTGGGTTACTCGAATAGGCCGCCCGGCGCGGCCTGACAGCGGCAGTGTAGCGCCGATCGGCGCGACGCCCGGCGCCAACGGCGGCCGCGCGGGCTGCATGCTGCGCGCGCTTCAGGCTGCTGCGTGGCGGATGGCTTTTCAGCGTACGAAACCGGCCAGACGAAAATGCCGTGAGCGCGCCGTTGCGCGGTGGCGCATGGCCGCTCGCTTTCTTTGGGGCCGCATCGAAAGCGGGCGGCCCCGGCAAAGCGCTGCGCTTACTGCTTGCGCCCCGCGGCGCGATAGCCAATGTCGTTGCGATACTGCATGCCGTCGAACGAGATGCGGTTCACGGTCTCGTACGCCACGTTCTGCGCGCTGCGCACCGAATCGGCGAGACCCACCACGCACAGCACACGGCCGCCCGAGGTCACGAGCTTGCCGTCCACCATCTGCGTGCCCGCATGGAACGTCACCGAATCGTCGGTTTCGGCGGGGATCTCGCTGATGCGGTCGCCCTTGCGCGGCGTTTCCGGGTAGTTGTGCGCGGCGAGCACGACGCCAAGTGCCGTGCGGCGGTCCCAGTCGAGCTCGACCTGGTTGAGCGTGCCGGCGATGGCGTGCTCCACGACCTTCGAGAAGTCGCCCTTCAGGCGCGCCATGATCGGCTGCGTTTCGGGGTCGCCCATGCGGCAGTTGAATTCGAGCGTCTTCGGGTTGCCCTGCGCGTCGATCATCAGGCCGGCGTAGAGGAAGCCCGTGTAGCGGATGCCTTCCTTCTCCATGCCCGCCACGGTCGGCAGGATGATTTCGCGCATCACGCGTGCGTGCAGCTGCGGCGTGACGATCGGTGCGGGCGAGTAGGCGCCCATGCCGCCCGTGTTCGGGCCCTGGTCGCCATCTTGCAGGCGCTTGTGGTCCTGGCTCGAGGCGAGCGCGAGTACGTGCTTGCCGTCCACCATGACGATGAAGCTCGCTTCCTCGCCCGTCAGGAATTCCTCGATCACCACGCGCGCGCCGGCGTCGCCGAGCTTGTTGTCGGCGAGCATCATGTCGATGGCCTGGTGCGCTTCTTCCAGCGACATCGCCACGACCACGCCCTTGCCGGCAGCCAGGCCGTCGGCCTTGATGACGATGGGCGCGCCGTTCTTCTCGACGTAGGCGTGCGCCGCCGCGGCGTCCGAGAAGGTCTCGTAGGCCGCCGTCGGGATGTTGTGGCGTTTCATGAACGCCTTGGCGAAGTCCTTCGAGCTTTCGAGCTGCGCGGCTTCCTTCGACGGGCCGAACACCTTCAGGCCGCGCTGGCGGAACACGTTGACGATGCCCGCGGCGAGCGGCGCTTCGGGGCCGACCACCGTGAGGGCGACGCCTTCGCGCTCGGCGAAATCGGCGAGCTCGTGGATATCCGTGATGTCGACGTTGGCGAGCCGCTCGTCCTGCGCGGTGCCGCCGTTACCGGGTGCGACGTAGACGAGCTGCACGCGCGGCGACTGCGCGAGCTTCCACGCCAGCGCATGTTCGCGGCCGCCAGAACCGACGACGAGTAACTTCATGAGAATCCCCGAAAGACCAAGACCAGAAACAGTTGCGGCCGGCGCGCAGTGCGCCGGCCGTGAAAATCGCAAGCAGGAGGCGGGGCCGAACCAGACCTCGACGCGGCCTCCCGCGCCGACGCCTTATTCCTCGGCGATCGACGCGTTCGTGTACACATCCTGGACGTCGTCCAGGTTTTCGAGAGCGTCGAGCAGCTTTTGCATCTTCACGGCGTCGTCGCCCGTGAATTCGACCTCGTTCTGCGGCTTCATGGTGACTTCGGCCATTTCGGCCTTGAAGCCCGCGGCTTCGAGCGCGGTCTTCACCTTCGTGAAGTCGAACGGCGGGCAGACCACTTCGATCGAGCCGTCGTCGTTCGTCACGACGTCGTCGGCGCCCGCTTCGAGCGCGGCGTTCATGAGCTCGTCTTCGGGCGTGCCCGGCGCGAACACGAACTGGCCGACGTGATCGAACATGAACGCAACCGAGCCGTCCGTGCCCATGTTGCCGCCGAACTTCGAGAACGCGTGGCGCACTTCCGCGACCGTGCGGGTGCGGTTGTCGGTCATCGTGTCGACGATGACGGCCGCGCCGCCGATGCCGTAGCCTTCGTAGCGGATTTCCTCGTAGTTCGCGCCATCGACACCGCCCACACCGCGCTGGATGGCGCGGTTGATGTTGTCCTTGGGCATGTTGGCGTCGTACGCCTTGTCGACGGCCAGACGCAGGCGCGGGTTCGTGTCGGCATCGCCGCCGCCCATGCGCGCCGCGACCTGGATTTCCTTGATGAGCCGCGTCCAGACCTTGCCGCGCTTCGCGTCAGCAGCAGCCTTCTTGTGCTTGATGTTGGCCCATTTCGAATGACCCGCCATACCTTTCTCCGTCTCACGCGCCATGCGCGTGCAGTGTGCAATGTGCCGTTGTCGTTGCGATGTTCCCGGGTGCGGCCTTCGCGCGTCGTTCGCGCGGCGCGCGTGAATGTTGCGCGTGCCTCGCGCGTCACGGCCGCGCAGCACGATGTGCCGGCAGGATGGGACGCAGCGCCCGTTCAGGTGGATCTGAATTTTATCACGCCGGGACCGTCCGGCTTCGCCTGCCTACGTAACGTAACGCCAGACGATTGCCGGTTACGCCGGCCGCAGAGGGTGCTAAGGGGGCGGGATCGGGTGCGCCCGGCCAAGGCGGGGTAGGGGGAGAGGGCGGCCGGTTTTCGCCGACCGCCCCTGAGCAAGCTTGGCGCAGCTGTTAGTTTTTCGTGCCGAAGAGCCGGTCGCCGGCGTCACCCAGGCCCGGGATGATGTAGGCGTGCTCGTTCAGATGCGAATCGAGCGACGCCACGTAGAGCTTCACGTCCGGGTGGGCCTTCTGGAACACGTCGACGCCCTCGGGCGCGGCCACCAGCGCGAGGAACAGGATGCGCTCGCCGGGCACGCCGCGGCGCTTGAGCACGTCGATGGCGTGCGCCGCCGAGTAGCCCGTCGCGACCATCGGATCGCAGAGGATGAAGGTGCGGTCTTCGAGGTCGGGCAGGCGCACGAGGTACTCGACCGGGCGATGGTCGTCGGCGCGGTACACGCCGATATGGCCGACGCGCGCAGAGGGCACCAGCTCGAGCAGGCCGTCGGACATGCCCACGCCCGCGCGCAGCACCGGCACGATGGCGAGCTTCTTGCCCGCGATCACCGGCGCATCGATTTCGACGAGCGGTGTCTTCACGCGGCGCGGCGCGACCGGCAGGTCGCGCGTGATTTCATAGCCCATCAGCAGCGTGATCTCGCGCAGCAGCTCGCGGAACGTGCGCGTGGACGTGTCCTTGTCGCGCATATGAGTGAGCTTGTGCTGGATCAGCGGGTGATCGAGGATGAAGAGATTCGGGAAACGGCTGTCCTGTTTCATGACGGGGCGCACGAGGCTGCAAGGGAATCGGAGAATCGGTCGTGCCGCTGCCGCGCGAGCCCGAAGCGCACGCCCGGGTTGCGCGGTGGCGGCGAGCACGGGCCGCCGCGCGGCAAGCGCTCAAGGCTTGCGAGGGCGCCGGGCCGCGCTACAGGCGCAAGTATACCGGTAAGCATGCGCGCACCGGCGCGCGCATGGCGCGTTGCGACGCGCCTTCGCTCACGGGTTGCCGGGCCGCGCGCCATCGGCCTGCCATCGGCCTTCCACGCGTCGCGCCCGATTCTTCTAGAATCCCAAAAAGGTCGCAGGGCGGGACGGAGCAAGGCTTGGCCGTATCCGCCCTGTCACAGGACGGTCATCCACGCAAAAGGACACGAAAACGATGGACATGGGCATCGCAGGACGCAACGCGCTGGTGTGCGCGGCCAGCAAGGGACTTGGGCGCGGCTGTGCCGAGGCGCTCGCCGCCGAAGGCGTCAACGTGACGATCGTCGCGCGCACCGCGCAGACGCTGGAAGAAACCGCCGCGCAGATCCGCAAGAGCACGGGCGTGGACGTCAAGGCGGTGGCCTGCGACATCACGACCGAAGCGGGCCGCGCCGCCGCGCTCGCGGCGTGTCCGTCGCCGGATATCCTGGTGAACAACGCGGGCGGGCCGCCGCCGGGCGACTTCCGCAAGTACACCCACGAGGCGTGGATCGCGGCGCTCGAAGCGAACATGCTCACGCCGATCGCGCTGATCCAGTCGACCATCGACGCCATGATCGCGCGCGGGTTCGGGCGCATCGTCAACATCACGAGTTCGTCGGTGAAGGCCCCGATCGACGTGCTCGGCCTCTCGAACGGCGCGCGCTCGGGCCTGACGGGCTTCGTCGCGGGCGTGGCGCGCCAGGTCGCGGCCACGGGCGTCACGATCAACAACCTGCTGCCGGGCGCGTTCGACACCGACCGCATCCAGGCCACCATCGTCGCGCAGGCGAAGGCGAGCCAGATTTCGGAAGAGGAAGCGCGAGCGCGCCGCATGAAGGCGATTCCGGCCGGACGTTTCGGCACGCCCGAGGAATTCGGCCGCGCCTGTGCGTTCCTGTGCAGCGTGCACGCGGGCTATATCACCGGGCAGAACTGGCTGATCGACGGCGGGGCTTATCCGGGCACCTACTGATATCGAGTCAGCGTTAGGCAGCAGCGGCGCCGTTGGCGCCGCATCACGACACGCATCACGACACGCATCACGACACGCATCACGACACGCATCACGACACGCATCACGACAATTACGCACGCAAACCACACGTCAAGGAGAGTTACGCCATGCCAACCCGCGTCGCACTGATCGCGCACGACCACAAGAAGGATGACATCGTCAAGCTGGCGACCGAATACGTCGATACGCTGCGTCACTGCGAGATCGTCGCGACCGGCACGACCGGCTCGCGCATCGAGGCCGCGACGGGCGTGAACGTCGAGCGCATGCTCTCGGGCCCGCACGGCGGCGACCTGCAGATCGGCGCGAGGCTCGCGGAGGGCAACGTCGACATCGTGATCTTCCTGCGCGACCCGATGACGCCGCAGCCGCACGAACCCGACATCAACGCACTCGTGCGCGCATGCGACGTGCACGACGTGCCGTGCGCAACCAACATCTCGACGGCGCGCATGCTGCTCGACGTGCTCACGCTGCGCCAGAAGAACGCGGTCTGACGCGCGCCGCGAAGCCCGATTTCAGGAAACCCGCCAGGACAACACCAAGGAGACGTGATGACCAAGGCAATCCGATACGACAAGACCGGTGGCCCCGAAGTGATGAAGTGGGTCGATGTCGACGTGGGCGAGCCGGGCGAGGGCGAGGTGCGCTTGCGCCAGACCGCCTGCGGCCTCAATTACATCGACGTGTATTTCCGCACCGGGCTGTACCCGCAGCCGCTGCCGGCAGGCCTCGGCATGGAAGCGGCCGGCGAGGTGACGGCGGTGGGCAGTGGCGTGAGCGCGCTGAAAGTGGGCGATCGCGTGGCTTACGTCGCGCGTCCGCCGGGTGCCTATGCACAGGAGCGCGTGCTGCGTGCCGACCAGGTGATCAAGCTGCCCGACGCGATCAGCGACGAAGCGGCGGCCTCGATCATGCTGCAGGGCCTCACCGCGCAATACCTGCTGCGTCGCACGTATCGCGTGAAGGCTGGCGACACCATCCTCATCCAGGCTGCGGCGGGCGGCGTGGGCCTGCTCGTGTGCCAGTGGGCGAAGGCGCTGGGCGCGACCGTGATCGGCACCGTGGGCTCGGACGAGAAGGCCGCGATTGCGAAGGCGCACGGCTGCGATCATCCGATCGTCTACACGCGCGAGGACTTCACGGCGCGCGTGCGTGAGATCACGAACGGTGCGGGTGTGCCCGTGGTGTACGACTCGATCGGCAAGGACACCTACACGAAGTCGCTCGACTGTCTTGCGCCGCTCGGCATGTTCGTGAGCTTCGGCAATGCATCGGGGCCGCTGCCGCCGCTCGATTCGTCGGAGTTCGCCGGGCGCGGCTCGCTCTTCTTCACGCGCCCGACGCTCTTCACGTATATCGCGAAGCGCGCCGACTACGAGGCGATGGCCGCCGAACTGTTCGACGTGGTGTCCTCGGGCAAGGTCAAGACGTCGATCAACCAGCGCTACGCGCTCAAGGACGTCGGGCAGGCCCACGCCGGTCTCGAAGCGCGCAAGACTACCGGTTCGACCGTGCTGATTCCGTGACATGACCATTGATGCACTGCTGCGCCGCATGGGACATGCTCCGGCGCCGGCGCATTGATTCGACCTTTACGTTTCCTGACTCCGCCATGGAGCCCCAAAAGGCGCGCAACGCCAACGTTGCGCGCCTTTTTTCTTTGTGCCCCGGCCCGTGATCGCGCCCGCGTTTACGCGCTTTTTATACGAGCGCCAAAACCTTTGATCCGGATTTAATGCCGCAGCGGGTAACTTTCAGCCATCCGTCATCCGCGAATGGAGAACACGACAATGGATGTGCTGTATATCGGGGGGCTGGTGGTTTTCGCCGCGCTCACATACGCGTTGATCGCGGGCTGCGAGAAGCTCATGCAGTACCGCCGCGATCAAGGTGCGAAGGGGGTGCGCCCATGACCTGGATCTTCTGGCTATCGGGGGCGGCAACGCTGTTGCTGTTCGTTTATCTCGTCCATGCGCTGCTGCGCGCGGAGGATATCGAATGAACGCCAACAATCTGCTCCAGGCGGGGATTTTCCTCGTCATTCTGCTCGCGCTCGCGGTGCCTGTATCGGGCTACATGACGCGCGTTCTCGACGGACGCTCGCGCGTCGTGCGGCTCTTTGCGCCGCTCGAAAACTTCCTCTATCGCATCGCCGGCGTCGATCCGCAGGCCGAGATGAACTGGAAGCGCTATGCGCTCGCCACCATCTCGTTCAACGTGCTCGGCGTGGGCTTTCTCTATGTGCTGCTGCGCATTCAGGGCTGGCTGCCCGGCAATCCGCAGCAGTTCGGCGCGATGACGGTGGACGGCGCGTTCAACACGGCCGTGAGTTTCGTCACCAACACCAACTGGCAGGACTACACGCCCGAGCAAACGGTGAGCTATCTCACGCAGATGCTCGGCCTCACCGTGCAGAACTTCCTGTCGGCGGCGACGGGGATCGTGGTCGTGATCGCGCTGATCCGCGGCTTTGCACGCCACTCGGTACAGACCATCGGCAACTTCTGGGTCGACCTCACGCGCACGACGCTCTACATCCTCGTGCCGATGTCGGCGATCATTGCTGGGCTCCTGATGAGCCAGGGCATGATCCAGAACTTCAAGGCGTATCAGGACGTGCCGGTGCTGCAAACCACGACCTACGCCGCGCCGAAGCTCGACGCCCAGGGCAACCCGGTGAAGGACGCGAAGGGCAATCCCGAGACGGTGGACACGAAGGTCACGTCGCAGACGCTCGCCATGGGTCCGGTCGCCTCGCAGGTCGCGATCAAGATGCTCGGCACCAACGGCGGCGGCTTCTTCAACGCGAACTCGGCGCATCCGTACGAGAACCCCACGCCGGCCTCGAACGTCATCGAAATGTTGGCGATCCTGATCATTCCGGCCGCGCTGTGCCTCGTGTTCGGCAATATGGTGGGCGATCGCAGGCAGGGCGTCGCGGTGCTCGCGGTGATGACGGTGGCGTTCGCCGTGGCCGTGGGCGGCGTGCTGTCCGCCGAGCAGTCGGGCAATCCGATGTTCACGACGCTCAACGTCGACCAGCACGGCAGCGCGCTGCAAGCCGGCGGCAACATGGAAGGCAAGGAAACGCGCTTTGGCATCGCGCAAACGGGCATCTTCGTGGTCGCGACCACGGCGGCTTCGTGCGGCGCCGTGAACGCGGCGCACGACTCGCTCACGCCGCTCGGCGGTCTCGTTCCGCTGCTCTTCATCCAACTCGGCGAGGTGATCTTCGGCGGTGTCGGTTCGGGTCTCTACGGCATGCTCGTGTTCGCGCTGCTCGCGGTGTTCGTGGCGGGGCTCATGATCGGCCGCACGCCGGAATATGTCGGCAAGAAGATCGAGTCGTTCGAGATGAAGATGGTCTCGATCGTCGTGCTGCTCACGCCGCTGCTCGTGCTGCTCGGCACCTCGATCGCCGTGCTCTCCGACGCGGGCAAGGCCGGTATCGCCAATCCGGGTGCGCATGGCTTCTCCGAGATCCTGTACGCGTTCAGCTCGGCCGCCAACAACAACGGCAGCGCGTTCGCAGGCCTGACCGTGAACACGCCGTTCTATAACTGGCTGCTCGCCATTGCCATGTGGTTCGGCCGCTTCGGCACCATCATTCCGGTGCTCGCCATCGCGGGTTCGCTCGCGAGCAAGAAGCGCATTGCTGTGACGGGCGGCACGCTGCCCACTCATGGCCCGCTCTTCGTCGTGCTGTTGCTCGGCACGGTGCTGCTGGTCGGTGCGCTCACCTATGTGCCCGCGCTCGCCCTCGGTCCCGGCGTCGAGCATCTGATCATGATGGGCGTGCATTGAACGGGGGCCTTCGCAACATGAGCGAAACGAAAATGAATCAGCATAGTGCAACTCGGTCCATGTTCGATCCGGCGCTGGTGCGCCCGGCCATCGTGGACTCGTTCAGAAAACTCAATCCGCGCACGCAGTTGCGCAACCCGGTGATGTTCTGCGTCTACGTGGGCAGCGTGCTCACGACGATCCTCTGGATCGCGGCGCTCGTGGGCCAGGCCGAAGCGCCCGCGGGTTTCATCCTCGCGGTCGCGCTCTGGCTGTGGTTCACGGTGCTGTTCGCGAACTTCGCGGAAGCGCTCGCCGAAGGACGCTCGAAGGCGCAGGCGGCGTCGCTTCGCCAGGCCAAGAAAGACGTCATGGCCAAGAAGCTCAACGAGCCGCATCCGAAGGCTCCGATCCGCATCATGACGGCGTCCGATCTGCGCCGCGGCGACGTGGTGCTCGTCGAGACCGGCGACACGATCCCGGCCGACGGCGAAGTGATCGAAGGCGTGGCATCGGTGGACGAATCGGCCATCACGGGCGAATCGGCGCCGGTGATCCGCGAGTCGGGCGGCGACTTTTCCTCCGTGACGGGCGGCACGCGCGTGCTCTCCGACTGGATCGTCGTGCGCGTCACGGCGAACCCGGGCGAAGCGTTCCTCGATCGCATGATCGCGATGGTCGAAGGCGCGAAGCGCCAGAAGACGCCGAACGAAATCGCGCTCACGATCCTGCTCGTCGCGCTGAGCATCGTGCTGCTGCTCGCCACCGCGACGCTGCTGCCGTTCTCGATGTTCTCGGTCGAGGCCGCGAAGATGGGCCACGTGGTCACGATCACGGCGCTCGTGGCGCTGCTCGTCTGTCTGATTCCGACGACCATCGGCGGTCTGCTTTCGGCGATCGGCGTGGCCGGCATGAGCCGCATGATGCAGGCCAACGTGATCGCGACTTCGGGCCGCGCGGTGGAAGCAGCCGGCGACGTGGACGTGCTGCTGCTCGACAAGACCGGCACGATCACGCTCGGCAATCGTCAGGCATCGATGTTCCTGCCGGCGCCCGGCGTGAGCGAAGAAGTGCTCGCCGACGCCGCACAGCTCTCGTCGCTCGCCGACGAAACGCCGGAAGGCCGCAGCATCGTCGTGCTCGCGAAGCAGCGCTTCAACATTCGCCAGCGCGACATGCATTCGCTGCACGCCGCGTTCCTCGCTTTCAGCGCCCAAACGCGCATGAGCGGTGTGGACATGCCCGGCCGCGAGATCCGCAAGGGCGCGGCCGACGCCGTGAAGAACTATGTTCAGGCGCATGGCGGCCGTTTCCCCGGCGAAGTCGACAACGCCGTGGACGATGTGGCCCGCCGCGGCAGCACGCCGCTCGTGGTGGCCGAAATGCATGACGGCGCCGCGCGCGTGCTCGGTGTGATCGAGCTGAAGGACGTGGTGAAGGGCGGCATCAAGGAGCGTTTCGCCGAACTGCGCAAGATGGGCATCAAGACCGTGATGGTGACGGGCGACAACCGCCTGACCGCCGCCGCGATCGCCGCCGAAGCGGGCGTGGACGACTTCCTCGCGCAGGCCACGCCTGAAACCAAGCTCGCGACGATCCGCGAACATCAGGCGCAAGGCAAGCTCGTGGCGATGACGGGCGACGGCACCAACGACGCCCCGGCGCTCGCGCAGGCCGACGTGGCCGTGGCGATGAACACGGGCACCCAGGCCGCGAAGGAAGCGGGCAACATGGTCGACCTCGACTCGAATCCGACCAAGCTCATCGAGATCGTCGAGATCGGCAAGCAGATGCTCATGACGCGCGGCTCGCTCACGACGTTCTCGATCGCCAACGACGTCGCGAAGTACTTCGCGATCATTCCGGCGGCGTTCGCTTCGACGTATCCGCAACTGCGCGTGCTCGACGTGATGCATCTGACGTCGCCGTCGTCGGCAATCCTCTCGGCGGTGATCTTCAACGCGCTCATCATCGTGATGCTGATTCCGCTCGCGCTCAAGGGCGTGAAGTACCGGCCCCTCGGCGCCGCGACGCTGCTGCGCCGCAATCTGCTGGTCTACGGCCTCGGCGGCATTCTCCTGCCGTTCCCGTGCATCAAGCTCATCGACATGGTGCTCGCCGCGTTCGGCTGGGTTTGAGCCGCGCAGGCAGACGCCCACGGATAGATACATAGGAAGCCAAAATGAAATCGCAGTTTCGTCCTCTGATCGTGATCTTCGCCGTGCTGACGGTCATCACCGGCCTCGTGTATCCGGCCGTGATGACCGCGTTCGGCCAGGCCGCGTTCCATCACCAGGCCAACGGCAGTCTCGTCGAAGTCGACGGCAAGGTGGCGGGCAGCGCGCTCATCGGCCAGCAGTTCGACGCGCCCCAGTACTTCTGGGGCCGTCTGTCGGCCACGTCGCCGATGCCGTACAACCCGGCGGGCTCGGGCGCCTCGAACCTCGGGCCGACCAACCCGGCGCTCGCCGACGAGATCAAAGGCCGCATCGCCGCCCTCAAGGCCGCGGGCACCGATGTCTCGCAGCCCATTCCGGCCGACCTCGTGACGTCCTCGGGCAGCGGGCTCGATCCCGAGATCTCGCCGGCCGCGGCCGCCTACCAGGTGGCGCGCGTGGCGCAGGCGCGCCATTTGAGTGCGAACGACGTGCAGGCGCTCGTGGACCGCTTTACGAAGGGCCGCCAGTTCGGCCTCTTTGGCGAGCCGCGTGTGAACGTGCTCGAGCTCAACCTCGCGCTCGACGGCAAAGAGGTTAGCTGAGCGGAAACGTCGAGCCGCGCCGCACGCTCGACGCCTCGCGCGTCGCGCGTGCGGTTTGCCATTTCCGTGCCACGGTGAGACGATCATTCGTGCCACAGGTGCAACCTCCGTGAATTTCATCCCGACTTCCGCATGAACCGCCCCGATCCCGACGAACTGCTCGACCGGCTGCAGCGCGACGAAGAAAAACGCCGCCGCGGCAAGCTGAAGATTTTCTTCGGCGCGTCAGCTGGCGTCGGCAAGACCTATGCGATGCTGCAGGCCGCCCGCCGGCGCGCCGAGGAAGGCGTGGACGTGGTGGTCGGCATCGTCGAGACGCATGGGCGCAGCGAGACCGCCGCGCTCACCGCCGGCCTCGACGTGATGCCGCGTCAGCGTATCGCCTACCGCGGGCGGCTGCTGGAAGAGTTCGATCTCGACGCCGCGCTCGAACGCAAGCCGCAGCTCGTGCTCGTCGACGAGCTGGCGCACTCGAACGTGGCCGGCGCGCGCCACATGAAGCGCTGGCAGGACGTCTACGAACTGCTCGACGCGGGCATCGACGTCTACACGACCGTCAATGTGCAGCACCTCGAAAGTCTCAACGACGTGGTGGGGCAGATCACGGGCATTCGCGTCTGGGAGACCGTGCCCGACCGCGTGTTCGACCGCGCCGACGAAGTCACGCTCGTCGACCTGCCCGCCGAAGAACTGCTCGACCGCATGCGCGACGGCAAGGTGTACATGCCGGCGCAGGCCGAACGCGCGGTGCGCAACTTCTTTCGCAAGGGCAACCTGATCGCGCTGCGCGAGCTTGCGTTGCGCCGCACCGCCGATCGCGTGGACGCGCAAATGCGCGAGTATCGTGCCGATCGCTCGATCCAGCATGTGTGGCAGGCGCGCGAGCGCCTCGTCGTCTGCGTCGGGCCGGGGCCCGAGGCGAACGCGCTGGTGCGCGCAGCCGCGCGACTCGCCGCGAGCCTGAAGGCCGACTGGATCGCCGTGTACGTGGAGACGCCGAAGCTCCAGCGTCTGCCCGACGCCGTACGCGAGCGCACGCTCGGCGCGCTCAAGCTCGCCTCCGAACTCGGCGCCGAAACGGCGACGCTCGCGGGCGAGGACGCCGCGACCACGCTGGTCGGCTACGCGCGGCTGCGCAATGTCTCAAAGCTCGTGGCGGGCGGGTCGCTGCGCACGGGCTTGTCACGCTGGGTGAAGCGCCCGTTCGGCGAGCGCCTTGCCGAAAAAGCCGGCGACGTCGATCTCACGCTCGTGCGCGCGAGCGCGGGCGAAGCCGTGCGTGGGGGCAGCGAGCCCGGGGGGGTGGCCAGTGCCGCGACGCGCGCCGCCAACGCCTGGCGCGATGCGCTTGCGGCGGGCGGCGCCGAGCGCTCGCCGCCGCGCGCCTACGGGGCGGCGCTCGTGATCTGCGCGTGCGTGACGCTCGTCGCGAACCAGCTGATCGACCGCATCGATCTCGCGAACCTCGTGATGCTGTATCTGCTCGGCGTGATCTTCGCGGCGACGAAGCTCGGGCGCGGACCGGGCGTGATGCTCTCGTTTGCAAGCGTCGCGGCGTACGACTTTTTCTTCGTGCCGCCGCGCATGTCGTTCTCGGTCTCCGATACGCAATATCTGCTGACGTTCGTCGGCATGCTGCTCACTTCGCTCGTCATCAGCCATCTCACGTCGAGCCTGCGCCGCGAGGCGAGCGTCGCGCAGCGGCGCGAACAGCGCACCGGCGCGATGTACGCGATGGCGCGCGAGCTGGCCGCGGCGCTGACCACGGAGCAAATCGTGGCGATCGGCAGCCGCCACGTGAGCGAGGTGTTCGGCGCGCGGGTGGCGCTGCTGCTGCCCGATAGCGCCGACAAGGTGCAGCAGAAGATCGAGGAGCCCGATCCGAAAATCATGCTCGACGCCGAAAACCTCGACATCGACGTGGGGCAGTGGGTCTACGACCAGCAAAAGCCCGCGGGCAACGGCACCGACACGCTGCCGGCGGCCGTCGCGCGCTATCTGCCGCTCAAGGCGCCGATGCGCACGCGCGGCGTGCTCGCCGTCGTCACACGCGACGCACGGGAGCTGCAGGTGCCCGAGCAGCAGCGCATGCTCGACGCGTTCGCCGCGCAAATCGCACTCGCGCTCGAGCGCGTGCACTACGTCGACATCGCGCGCGACGCGCTCGTCAACATGGAGTCGGAGCGGCTGCGCAACTCGCTGCTCTCGGCCATCTCGCACGACCTGCGCACGCCGCTCACGGCGATCGTCGGCTTCTCGTCGATGCTCGCGCAAACGCACGAGCCCGAGGATGCGCAAGACTCGCGCTCGGGCGAGCTGATCGAGGCGATTCACGACGAGGCGCTGCGCATGACGGGCATCGTCACGAACCTGCTCGACATGGCCCGGCTGCAGGCGGGCAGCCTCAATCTCAATCGTCAGTGGACGCTGCTCGAGGAAACCGTGGGCGCCGCGCTCGCCGCTTGCCGCCGCGTGCTCGCGCGGCACCCCGTGCAGGTGAGGCTGGAAGAAGGCTTGCCGCTGCTTCAGCTCGACGCCGTGCTGATGGAGCGGCTCTTCTCGAACCTGCTGGAGAACGCCGCCAAGTACACGCCCGCCGACACGCCGCTCACCATCGCGGCGCGGCGCGTGGAGGAGGGCGGCCAGCCGTTCGTGCGCGTCTCGATCGAGGACAACGGGCCGGGTCTGCCGCCCGGCATGGGCGAGCGCGTGTTCGAGAAGTTCACGCGCGGCGAGAAGGAGTCGGCCAAGCCCGGCATCGGGCTCGGACTCGCCATCTGCCGCGCGATCGTGGAGGCGCACGGGGGTACAATCGGCGCAGCCAATCGCGTTGCCGCCGACGGCCATGTGGAAGGCGCGACGTTCTGGTTCGCGCTGCCCGTGGAGTCGCCGCCGCCGCTGCCCGCCGATGTGACCGATGCGCCGGAGGCACACGAAGCGCTTGAGCCGCTCGAGCCGCTCGAGCCCGCCGGCGATGCAGAACATGCGAGCGCCGCCGAACCTGTCAGAGGCGAATCCGTCGCACGGATGCCCGCCTCTCAAGAAAACGTCGATCCCAAACCCGCAAATGAGTGACCCGAGCATCGCCGTCGTTCTCATCGAAGACGAAAAACAGATTCGCCGATTCGTGCGCGCAACCCTGGAGGGCGAAGGCATCGTCGTGCACGACGCCGAGACCGGCAAGCAGGGCCTCGTCGAGGCCGCCACGCGCAAGCCCGACCTCGTGATCGTCGACCTGGGCCTGCCCGACACCGACGGCCTCGACGTGATCCGCGAACTGCGCGGCTGGAGCGATCTGCCCGTGATCGTTCTGTCGGCGCGCACCCAGGAAAGCGAGAAGGTGGCCGCGCTCGACGCCGGCGCCGACGACTACCTCACGAAGCCCTTCGGCGTGTCCGAACTGCTCGCGCGCATTCGCGCGCAGCTACGGCGGCGCAACCGAGGCGGGGCGAACGAGGTGCCGCAGGTGAGCTTCGGCGCCGTGAACGTCGATCTGGGCTTGCGCCAGGTCACGCGCGAAGGCGCGCCCGTGCATCTCACGCCGATCGAGTACCGCCTGCTCGCCACGCTCGTGCGCGATGCGGGGCGCGTGCTTACGCACCGGCAACTGCTGCGCGAGGTCTGGGGGCCGTCGCACGTGGAGAGCAGCCATTACCTGCGCATTTACATGGCGCATCTGCGGCAGAAATTGGAGCGCGATCCCGCGCAACCGGAGCACATCATCACGGAGACGGGCGTGGGGTATCGGCTGGTCGGCGTGCAGTAGGGCTGCACTGCGAGCCTGCACTGCGCCGGTGCTATCATTACAGCTCTGTAAGGACGGCCTTACGGATTCTGACGTCATCGGGGACGGCCCCATTTTTTAAATGGAGCGTTCCCCATGTCCTGGTTTCTTCTTCTCGTCGCCGGCCTGCTCGAAGTGGCGTGGGCCGCCGGTCTCAAATCTTCCGAAGGATTCACGCGGCTCTGGCCCTCGGTGTTCACCGTGGTCACTGCCCTGGGCAGCTTCGTCCTGCTCGCCATGGCCATGCGTCAGCTGCCGCTCGGCACCGCCTACGCGGTGTGGACGGGCATTGGCGCGGTCGGCGCGTTCGTGTTCGGCATCCTCATGATGGGCGAGGCAGTGAGCGCCGCGCGCGTGGCAAGCGCCGCGCTGATCGTGCTCGGCCTCATCGGACTCAAGCTTTCTTCGGCCGCCTGATTAAATTCGCTGCGCATACCTCGATGCGGACCTGTGCCGCGGCCGCGCAACACCGCTGCGGCACCGCAGCGAGCGTGGCTATAATGGAACGGTCATAACCCGATAACCCTCCGCGCCGCATGAGCGGCGAGCGTGTGCGCACAGCGCCTGCTCTCCCGCTTTGCGCGTGGAGCGCCGGCGCCCCGGCCGCCCGCGCGAGGAGGCAAGCCATGCTGGAACCACTTTCGCTAGCAGCGGGCCTGTCCTGGGGCAGCGGCCTGCGTCTCTATCTCACGGTGCTGATGGCCGGCGTCTTGCAACGTCTTGGCCTGATCCATCTGCCCGACACGCTTGCCGCGCTCGCTTCGCCGTGGGTGATCGGCATCGCCGCCGCGCTCACGGTCCTCGAATTCCTCGCCGACAAGATTCCCGCGTTCGATTCGCTCTGGGACGCGGTGCATACCTTCATCCGTATTCCGGCCGGGGCCGTGCTCGCAGCCGGTGCGCTCGGCCATGCCGATCCGGCGCTATTGACCGTCGCGGCGCTTGCGGGCGGCACGCTCGCGGGCACGGCGCATCTCGCCAAGGCGGGCACGCGCGCGTTGATCAATCTGTCGCCTGAGCCGGTGTCGAATGTCGTCACATCGAGCGCCGAAGACGGTATGACCTTCGTCGGCGTGCTGCTCGCGCTCTTCGTGCCTGTGCTCTTCCTCGTCATGCTCGTGGCGTTCCTCGTGCTCGCGGCCTGGGCGCTGCCGCGCCTGTGGCGCGGCGTGCAGGGCGGTTTTCGCGGCATGGCGACGCACATGGTTTCGCGGCTTTCGCTGCGAGGTCGTCACGATTGAGCGGCGGCGCGCCTTCTTCCTCCAACGCCAGACCTCCGCGCAGCGAAGGCGGCCCGGGCTTCGTGCAGGCTGAGCCGCCGGGCGCGGCTGGTGGCCCGGCCGGTCCTGGCGGCCCGCGTGCGCCGGTGGCCGTGCGCACCACACCAGGCTGGTCCGATCTCGTGCATCTTGCCGCGCGCATGACGGCGCGCGACTGGCGCGCGGGCGAACTCACCATGCTGCTGTTCGCGCTCGTGCTGGCCGTGGCGGCGCTCGCCAGCGTCGGTTTTCTCGCCGATCGACTGCAGCGCGGCCTTGAGCGCGATGCCCGGCGCATGATCGCCGCCGATTTCATCGTGCGCGCCGATCACCCCGTCGATCCCATGTTCGCGCGCGAGGCGCAGTCGCTGTCGCTGCGCACGGCGACCACGGCGATCTTCCCGAGCATGGTGAGTTCGGGGACGCCACAGGCCGCGGCAGCGGCGGGCGCTTCCGCCGCCCCGGTCGCCACGGCCACTCGTCTTGCTGCCGTCAAGGCCGTCTCGGCGGACTATCCGTTGCGCGGCGCGCTGCGCATCGCCGCGGCGCCGGGTGCACCCGATCACGCGGCGCAAGGCATTCCCCCGCCCGGCACCGTCTGGGTGGACGACGAACTGCTCGACGCGCTCAAGCTCCATGTCGGCGACACGGTGAAGGTCGGCACACGCACCTTCACCGTGAATGCGCTCATCACGAAAGAACTCGACCGCGGCTTTTCGTTCGTGAACTTCTCGCCGCGGCTCATGATGCGCGCCGACGAAGTCGCGTCGACCGGACTGCTCGGCTATGGCAGCCGCGTGACCTACCGCCTGCTCGTGGCGGGCGCCGATCCGGCCGTCGCGCAGTTCGCGTCCTGGGCGCGTGCGCGCGTGGATGGCGGCAAGATGCGCGGCGTCGCGCTCGAATCGCTCCAGGACGGCCAGCCTCAGGTGCGCCAGACGCTCGACCGCGCGCGCCACTTCCTCACGCTGGTTTCGCTCCTGACAGCGTTGCTCGCGGCGGTGGCGATCGCCATGGCCGCGCATCGCTACACGCGCCGCCATCTCGACGCCTGCGCCGCGATGCGCTGCCTCGGCGCGAGCCAGCGCACGTTGCGCACGCTTTTCGTGCTGGAGTTCGCGGGGCTCGGGCTCGTGGGTGGCGCAGCGGGCGTGGCGCTCGGCTACGCGGGTCATCTCGCGCTGCTGGCGTGGCTCGGCAATCTCATCGACGTCGTGCTGCCGCAGCCCGGCCCGTTGCCCGTGCTCGAAGGCATCGCCGCGGGCATCGTGCTGCTGCTTGGCTTCGCGCTGCCGCCGCTCCTGCCGCTCACGCGCGTGCCGCCGGTGCGCGTGCTGCGCCGCGAGTGGGGCGACGAAGGACGCGCCGCGTGGGCGGCCTATGGCGTCGGCATTGCGCTGTTCGCGGGGCTGCTCGTGATCGCGGCGGGGGAGTTGAAGCTGGGCGGCATCGTCGCGGGCGGTTTCGCGATCGGGCTGCTCGTGTTCGCCGGCGTGGCGCGCGCGTCGCTCTGGTGCGCGGCGCGCGTGGCCCGCAGCGGACGCCTCTCCGGGCAGGCGCGCGCGGGCGTGGGTTGGCGCTATGCCCTGGCGTCGCTCGAACGGCGTCCGGGCGCTAGCGCGCTGCAAATCACGGCGCTCGCCATCGGCCTCATGTGCCTGTTGCTGATCGCGATGACGCGCAACGACCTCGTCGAAGGCTGGCGCAAGTCCACGCCGCCCGACGCGCCCAACGAATTCCTCATCGACATCCAGCCCGATCAGCGCGACGCCGTGGCCGCCTGGCTGCGCTCGCATGGCATTGCCGGGGCTGCCGACAGCGATCTCCAGCCGATGGTGCGCGGGCGCCTCATCTCGATCAACGGCAAGCCCGTGAATCCCGACTCGTACAAGAGCGAGGACGCGCGCCGGCTCGTCGATCGCGAGTTCAATCTCTCGTACACGACGAAGCTGCCCGACGACAATCGCATCGAGGCCGGTACCTGGTATGGCGATGCGGCCACGCCGCAGCTATCGATCGAGCAGGGACTCGCGAAGCTCATCAACGTGAAGCCCGGCGACGTGCTCAAGTTCGACGTGACGGGCCTGGAAGTCACGGCGCCCGTGACGAGCGTGCGCAAGCTCGACTGGGGCTCGTTCAAGGTCAACTTCTTCGTGCTGATGCCGCCCGAACTGCTGCGCGATTTTCCGGCGACGTACATCACGAGCTTTCACCTGCCGCCCGGGCAGCGCCAGGTCGTGGACGGTCTCGTGGCCCGCTATCCCAACGTCACCGCGATCGACATCGCGCCGATTCTCGCGCAGATCGAGCGTGTGCTGGAGCAGGTGATCGGCGCGGTGCAGTTCCTCTTTCTCTTCACGCTCGCCGCCGGCGTGCTGGTGCTCTACGCGGCGCTCGCGGGCACGCGCGACGAGCGCATGCGCGAGTCGGCGCTGCTGCGCGCGCTGGGGGCATCGCACCAGCAGGTGCGCGCGGTGCAGGTGGCCGAATTCGTTTCCGTGGGTGCGCTCGCGGGGCTCATGGCGGCAATCGGCGCGCAGGCGGTGGGCTCGGTGCTCGCCACGCACGTGTTTCTCTTCTATCTTCCGTTCGATCCGTGGCTCCTGCCTGCGGGCATCGCCGCAGGGGTGGTGTGCGCGGGCGTGGGCGGGTGGATCAGCTTGCGGCACGTGCTCGCGCGGCCGGCGCTGCAGTCGCTGCGCGACGCGTAGTGCAGCAGCCCGCCGCCGCCCGCCACGCGCCGCTGTGCGAAAATCAACGATCTACGGCAGTGCGCTGCCGTCCCTCTTTTTTCCCGATTCAACCGTATGACCGATCCAGCCGACGAAGCGCCGCAGAAACCCACGGCCTTCGAACTCGTCGGCGGCGAGGCGCGCGTGCGCGAGCTCGTCGACCGTTTCTATGACCTGATGGACCTCGAGGCCGATTTCGCGGGCATCCGCGCGATGCATCCGCAAACGCTCGACGGTTCGCGCGACAAGCTGTTCTGGTTTCTCTGCGGCTGGCTTGGCGGCCCGGACCACTACATCGAACGCTTCGGCCATCCGCGCCTGCGCGCGCGCCATTTGCCGTTCGCGATCGCCTCGTCCGAGCGCGACCAGTGGCTGCGCTGCATGGCCTGGGCGATGGAAGACGTGGGCCTGGCGGAACCGTTGCGCGAGCGCCTGCTGCACTCGTTCTTCGATACCGCCGACTGGATGCGCAATCATCCGGGCTGATTGACTGGGCCCGATTGTGCCGGTCCCTGCGCCGGTACAGTCAGGCGCTCACGCATCGCGGCCGTCCGGCGGGGCGTTTCGCCTCGCGGCCATAATGGCCCTTTGGCGGGCGTCCGGCTTTGAGCGGCTCGCCGTACGCAAAACAAGGAGACACCCACGATGACGACCACCCGCGCGCTCTTTCGCGAAGACGCCTATCTCACGCAGTGCGAAGCGACCGTGCTTGCCGTTGGCGAGGACGGCGTGCGACTCGACCAGACCGTGTTCTATCCGCTCGGCGGCGGCCAGGCCGGCGACGCCGGCGCGCTGGTGCTCGCCGACGGTACGCGCATCGAGATCGCCGACACGCGCAAGGCGAAGTTCGAAGGCGCGACGCCCGACGACGCGCTCCATGTTCCCAAGCCCGGCCAGGAGGCGCTGCTCGCGCGTCTCAGCGCGGGCGAGCGCGTGCGCGCCGAGATCGACTGGGCGCGCCGTCACCGGCACATGCGATTGCATACGGCGAGCCATCTGATGTGCGCGGTCCTGCCATATCCCGTGGACGGCTGCAGCATCACGACCGACTATGCGCGCCTCGATTTCGCGACCGTCGAGCCGATCGAGCGCGAGATGGTGGAGGCGCGGCTCGCCGAACTCGTGTCGGGCGCGCACGCGGTGGCGACCGAATGGATCACCGACGAGGAAATGGCACAACGCCCCGAACTCGTGCGCACGATGAGCGTGAAGCCGCCGATGGGCCTGGGCCGTGTGCGGCTGTTGCGTATCGATAACGTCGATTTGCAGCCCTGCGGCGGCACGCATGTGCGCAATACGCAGGAAATCGGTGCGCTGCGGGTGGCGAAGCTCGAGAAGAAGAGCGCGCGCACGCGGCGTCTCGTGCTGGAACTGGCGTCATGACTCTCGACGCGCGTGCGCGCGAGGTGCTCGACTTCTGGTTCGGCGCGCCGGGTTCGGAGGAGTTCGGCCGCGAGCGCAAGATGTGGTTCCGCAAGAACGCCGCGTTCGACGCCAGGCTGCGCGAACGCTTCGGCGCGCTGCTCGACGCCGCGTGTGCAGGCGAGCTCGACGCATGGTGCGAGACGCCCGAAGGCGCGCTCGCGCTCGTGATCGTGCTCGACCAGTTCTCGCGCAACTGCCACCGCGGCACGCCGCGTGCATTCTCCGCGGACGACAAGGCGCTCGGCATCGCGCGCAGGATGGTGGCGAACGGCGCGGATCTGCGCCTGCCCACGCTGCAGCATCGCTCCTTCGCTTATCTACCGTTCGAACACGCCGAAAGCGCCGAAGCGCAGCGCGAATCGCTGCGTCTGTTCGGCGAGTTGGCGAAGGATCCCGAGGGCAAGGGCTACTACGATTACGCGGTGCGCCACGCGCAGATCATCGAGCGCTTTGGGCGCTACCCGCATCGCAACGTGCAATTGGGCCGCGATTCCACCGACGAAGAAGCCGCTTTTTTGCGCGAGCGGGGTTCGTCGTTCTAGCAAAAGCCAGCGCGCGAGTTCAGCGTCCGCCGCTCACGTCGAGCAGGGCGCCTGTGACATACGAGGCCGCGTCGCTGAGCAACCACACGATCGTTTGTGCGACTTCGTCGGCGCTGCCGGGCCGGCCGAGCGGCGTTTGCGCGCCGAGCACGGCCGCGCGGTCGGGGCGGCCGCCGCTCGCGTGGATTTCGGTGTCGATGAGGCCGGGGCGCACCGCGTTCACGCGCACGCCCTGCGGGCCGAGTTCCTTGGCGAGCCCGATCGTCATCGTGTCGACCGCGCCTTTGGACGACGCATAGTCCACATATTCGTTGGGCGAGCCAAGCCGCGCGGCAGCCGAAGAAACATTGACGATCGAGCCGCCGTCGCCGCCGCGATCCTTCGACATGCGCCGCGCCGCTTCGCGTGCGCACAAAAACGCGCCGTACACGTTCACGTCGAACATGCGCTTCAGACGCTCGGCGCTCATGTCGGCGACCTGGCTGCCGGGCGCCACGATGCCCGCGTTGTTCACGAGCGCATCGATACGGCCATAGGCCGATTCGAGCGCGTCGAACATCGCGACGACGTCTGCCTCGCTCGCGACGTCGCCGCGCAGCACGCGCGCGTGGCCGCCCGCGCGGCCGACTTCGGCGGCGGTTTCGTCGGCGGCCGGTTCGTTGTGCAGATAGTTGACGCCCACGGTCCAGCCGTATGCGCCGAGCAGGCGCGCCGTCGCGCGGCCGATGCCGCGGCTCGCGCCGGTGATCAGGACAACCTTGCTCATCGCGATGTACTCGTCATGGAGGTAACTGCGCGTGGTGCCTGCGGATTGTCGGGCGAACGGCGCGATGCGGCCGGGTCAAACGTTCTCGCGCAAATCCGCCCACTTGTCCTTCGTGGGCGCGTGGTAACGCTTGAGCCTGGCGATCAGCGCCACGGGATCGCCGTCGGTTTGCAGCATGTCGCGGTAGGTCTGGCGCATGAAGCCTTCGCGCACCGTGTGATCGAGCAGCGCCATGAGCGGATCGTAAAAGCCGCCGATGTTCAGCACGCCCACCGGCTTGCGGTGATAGCCGAGCTGCGCCCACGTATAGACCTCGAACAGCTCTTCGAGCGTGCCCGCGCCGCCCGGCATCGCGACGAAGGCGTCGGAGAGGTCGGCCATCATCTTCTTGCGGTGGTGCATGTCGGGCACGACATGCAGCTCGGTGAGGCCCACATGGCCCACTTCCTTGTCCACCAGCAGCTTGGGGATCACGCCGATGGCGCGGCCGCCGCCCTCCATCACGGTGTCGGCGATCACGCCCATCAGGCCGACCTTGCCGCCGCCATAGACGAGCGCGAGGTTCGAGGCGACGAGCGCGCGGCCGAATGCCTGTGCGGCTTCGGTGTACACCGGATTGGCTCCGGGCGAGGAGCCGCAATATACGCAGACTGCTTTCATTCGGCTTTTGCCTTTATTCGCGGTTGTCCTTGGCGGCGCCCGCGCCTTCGCGCGGCGGCAGGTAGTCGTAGAACTCGCGTTTGGCGAGCTTGCCCGAGACGAGATCGTCGAACAGCTCGCGCGCGCGGCCGCGCAGATACGGTGCCATCAGCGAGACGATCTGCACGCTGACCTGGTGCAGCTCGTCGCGAATCGCTTCCTGGTCGTTGTACTTGCGCGGATTCATCACGAACTGGTACGAGAGCCAGTAGGTGGCGATCACGCCGATATTGGTCGAGATCACGTCGATCTCGGCGGGCGTGGCGACCATGTCGCCGTCTTCCACGAGCTGCTCGCAGAACTGCTTCGCGAAGTGCACCTTGTGGCTGATGATCTGCTTGAAGTGCATCTCCAGCGTGCGGTTGCGCGCGAGCAGGTCGTTCAGGTCGCGATAGAGAAAGCGGTAGCGCCACGTGAAGTCGACCATGTACTGCAGGTACGCCCACATCTCGTCGATGGTGGCGCGATGGTCCTCGGGGAAGCGCAGACGCTTTTCGATCTCCTGCTCGAACTGGCTGAAGATGCTGTTGATGATGTCGTCTTTGTTGCGGAAGTGGTAGTACAGGTTGCCTGGACTGATCTCCATTTCCTCGGCGATGGTCGTCGTGGTGACGTTCGGCTCGCCTATCTCGTTGAACAGCTTCAGCGACAGCTCGAGAATCCGTTCGCGTGTACGGCGGGGAGGTTTGGCATCCATGTCGTCCGGCCCTGAAAATGCAGTGCCGGGCTCAGGCGCCCGCTCGTATGTTGCGGTGCGCGCGGCCCGGACGCGGTTGGTCGTTATAAGACTGTCGTTCGATTATAAACCGACGGCCCGCGCGCACCGACAGCTTGCGCCTGTCAGATGCCGGGGAGCGTGGCGAGGCCGCCGCGGACTGGGGGCATGGGGCGCTAGAGTACGCCGATTCCGTGCAACAGCAGCGGGCCGAAACGGGGCACGAGAATCAGTCCCCAGGTCAGGACGCAGAGCAGCAAGGCGAGCGTCACCGCCGCGCTGCCCAGGTCCTTGGCGCGGCCCGAGAGCTCGTTGCGCTCGAGGCCGATGCGGTCCACCGCGTTCTCGATGCTCGAATTGAGCAGCTCGACGATCAGCACGAGGATCACCGAGCCGAGCAGCAGTACGCGCTCGACGGGCTCGACCGGAATGAACACGCCGATCGGCACGAGGATGGCCGCGAGCGTGAGCTCCTGGCGAAATGCGCTTTCCTCGCGGATGGCGGCGCGAAAGCCCTTGATCGAGTACTTGAGCGCCTTCCATGCCCGGGTGATGCCGCGGTTGCCCTTGTAGGGGTTGAAGGGCAGCGGGGCGAGTGGATCGTCGGGGCCGAGCGGTTCGTGCAGATGCGGCGGCTCGGGCGGTTCCGGTGCGGCCGCGCGTGGCGCAGCGGGCCCGGTGGGCTTGGCTGGCTCGCTTGCCGATGCCGGTGCGGCTGGCGGCGCAACGCCAGATGCGGCCGCGGCGGCAGCGCTCGCGCGCGGATCGAGCGCTTCGGCGGCGCGTGCGGCGCGCGTAGAGCCGCCGGCACGCTGGCTGGCTGGCGCATTGGAACTGCGTGCGCCCTGGGCGCTATGCGGCGGTAACGGAGGACGTGGCGTCATGGTCGTGCCAGGTAGTACCCCAGTATCGCACGCGTGCGACGCGGTTGCGCCGAGGCCGTCCGTGTCCCCGGCGCGCTCGCGGACAATCGAAGCGCGCACCATAGCCGGCCCCGCGCTCAGGCTGCGGCGCTGGACGGCTCCATCGTCGCGCGCGAGCGCGGCTTCAGATGCGCCGCGAACTGCTCGGAGGCGGCGCGCCACGAGAAGCGCTCGGCCCAGGCGCGCGCCTCGGCGCGGTCGATCTTCAACGCTTCGAGGCACGCTTCGCGCAGGTCTTCGTTCATCGAACCCGCGCCGCCCGTGCCCAGCACGTCGATCGGGCCTGTCACCGGGTAGGCGGCCACGGGCGTACCGCATGCGAGCGCTTCGAGCAGCACGAGACCGAAGGTGTCGGTGCGGCTCGGGAACACGAAGACGTCGGCGGCCGCGTAGACCTTCGCAAGCTCGGGCTGGCTCAGGACACCCAGGTAATTCGCCTGGGGATAGCGCGACTTCAGTTCGGCGAGCGCCGGGCCTTCGCCGCACACCCATTTCGAGCCGGGCAGATCGAGCTTGAGAAACGCCTCGACGTTCTTCTCCACGGCCACGCGGCCCACATACAGGAAGATGGGGCGCGCCGTGTTCAGCACCTTGGATTCCATCGGCCGGAAGATGTCGAGGTCCACGCCGCGCGTCCACAGCACGACGTTCGTGAAGCCGAACTTCTCGAGGTCGGTCTTCACGACGGGCGTGGGCGCCATCACCGCGAGCGAAGGCTTGTGGAACCAGCGCAGGAAGCGGTACGTCGCCGAGAGCGGAATGCCGAAGCGCGCCTGCACGTACTCGGGAAAGCGCGTGTGATAAGCGGTCGTGAACGGCAGGTCGTGGTCGATCGCGTAGCGGCGCGCGGCGAGTCCGAGCGGACCTTCGGTCGCGATGTGGATTGCATCGGGCCCGAATGCGCTGATGCGTTCGTGCAGATGCCGCTTCGGAAACAGCGAGAGCTTGATTTCCGGGTAGGTGGGGCACGGTATCGTGCGGAACTCCAGCGGCGTAAGCAGTTCGACCTGATGGCCGAGCGCGATGAGTTCGCGCGTCGTGTTCTTCAGGGTTCGAACTACGCCGTTGACCTGCGGCTCCCATGCATCGGTCACGATCATTACTTTCATCGGTCGTCGGCCCTCTCGTCGTTCGGTAGTGCGGTTATGGCTGCTGCGTAACGGTATCAGTCGATACTCAGGCGGCGCTCACACGCGCCTTGCGCGTGGAGACCTGCGCTTCCGGCGCGCGTTTCACGGTCCAGTAGACGATGCGCAACTCGCCCTCGAACGTCTCGACGAGCGCGGACAGGCTCTCCACCCAGTCGCCGTCGTTGCAGTACAGGATGCCGTCGATGTCGCGGATCTCGGCCTTGTGGATGTGGCCGCAGACCACGCCGTCGCAGCCGCGGCGGCGCGCTTCGTCGGTCATCACGCGCTCGAACGAGGAGATGAAGTTCACCGCGTTCTTGACCTGATGCTTGAGGTACTGCGAGAGCGACCAGTACTGGAAGCCGAGCTTCGCGCGCACGCGGTTGAACCAGCGGTTGAGCAGGAGGATCAGCGTGTAGGCCGAGTCGCCGAGATAGGCGAGCCACTTGGCGTGCTGGATCACGCCGTCGAAGAGATCGCCGTGCACGACCCACAGGCGCTTGCCGGTGAGCGTCGTGTGAAAGGCTTCCTCGCGCACGTGGATGTCACCGAACGCGAGATTGCAGAACTGGCGCGCGCTCTCGTCGTGGTTGCCCGGGATGTAGATGACCTGGGTGCCCTTGCGCGCCTTGCGCAGCACCTTTTGCACGACGTCGTTGTGCGCCTGGGGCCAGTACCAGCCCTTCTTCAACTGCCAGCCGTCGATGATGTCGCCCACGAGGTACAGATACTCCGACTCGTTGTGGCGCAGAAAGTCGAGCAGATACGACGCCTGACAGCCGCCCGTGCCGAGATGGATATCGGAGAGCCAGATCGTGCGGTAGCGGGTGGGATCGGGATGGTCGTCGTCGTGGGGGCCGGAGGCGGGGGCGTCGTCGATCGACGAGGGCGGCAGGGGCGGGACGGGAAAGGTGGCTCCGCCGGGAGATGGGTGGAACGTGGCGGAGTCGGTGCCTCGTCCGGTGGTCTGCCGGAACAGGGTGGTCGCTGACGTCTTTTGGGCCATGGCGCGCGCGGCAGGTTGTAATACGCGCATTGCGCCATGCCGCCGTGACGGCAACATGACAGTCACGAGAAGGTCTCGTTACGCAGTCCCAGGGGTCCCGTGCAGCCGCTTTTCCGGCGCGATAGGGGATGTCGTGCGCCGGCTACGCCTTCGCGCCTTGTGGCGCGATTGCGACAATGCGCGTGCCCGCAATGCGGTCGTGAAGGAACTGGCGGTCGTGGGAGAAGCGGGCGCTCGCGGCCCAGATCACGAACCAGCAGGCAACGAGCGCAAGCGTGTGCGGAATCGAAAGATCGAGCAGCGGATGCAGCACGAGCGGCGGCAGGAACCAGAGCCAGGCGGCGAGATAGCGCAGCGTCGCTCGCGCGAGCGCGGGCGGCTTGCCGTCGGGGCCGACCACACGCAAACGCCAGGTCTTCATCGGCAGCGTCTGCCCGCCCTTGTGCCAGAAGCCGACGAAGTACGTGCCGGCCACGAAGATGATCCAGACTGCCATCGCGTTGTGATGCGTGTAGCCATTGCGCTGCTGCAGGACGAGGCTGAACGCGAGTCCCGCGGCGAAGACGACGCCGAACAGCAGCACGCTTTCGTAGACGAACGCGGCGAGGCGGCGACGAATCGAAACGGGCGCAGGTTCAACCGCGAAGACTGCGGCGGGCGGCAGGGCGGCGGCTTGGGCGCTTTCGGACACGATGGCGTCAGTTCGGGGACGGGACGTCCAAAGCATAACCTCGAAAACGCGCGCGGCGAAACGACCGCAACGCCGCGGCGGGGTTAACGAGGGTGCGAAGGGTGCGCGCGAGGGCGCCGCGAGCACCGGGTTGAGGCTTCAGGAGCCCTTGAACGCCGCGGGTGCTTCGGCGGGCGAGACAGGGATGGGCGTGGCGGGGACGAAGCTCCCGGCGGCGGGAATGCCCGACGCAAACGACGAAGCCACCGCCGGCTCGCCCGGCGCGCCGGGCGCTGTGGGCGCGAGACCCGAACCCGTGCTGCTCGCGCCAGCCGAGCCCGATGCCCCGGTGACGCCTGCGGGCGCGTGCGGCAGGCCGCGGTGATCACGCTCGTTGACGAGGCGCTGGATATCGCGGATCTCGCTCTTGTTGCCGCTGGGCGGGGCGCTCACGACGGTGGGCCGGCGCTTGTGCTCGCTCGCGGCAAGGCGTTCTTTCTGCTCTTCAGGGAGTTGCTGGTAAGCCTTCCAGGCGCGCTGGCGCGCCTGCGCCGGCAATTCCTTGGAAACCTGGTAGTTTTCGCGCGCCACACGCCGTTGCTCAGGCGTCATGCCGACCCATTCCGCCATGCGCTCATGCAAGCGCTTCTGGGCGTCGGGCGACATTTTCGGGTAACGGGCGGCGATCTTTAGCCATTTGCGCTTGCGCTCGTCGCTGAAGCGGTCCCATTCGACGGCGAACGGCGCGAGCGCCGTGTGCTGCGCATCGCTCAGATGCGCCCACGCGAGCGGATTGGACTGGCCGGGCAGCGGCGCAAAGGTGGTCGTGATCGAATTATCGACCGGAGGCGCTTTCGCCTGCGCGGGCGCGCCAGCGGTGTTTTCGCCGGTGGGCTCGGGATGAAAGCGCGGGTAGGTCGCCACATACGACACCACTGCCGCGACCAGACATCCAATGACAACGGCCAGGCCGCGCTTGTAACTCACCCCGTCAGTCTCCCGCTCAGAGTCCTTAGTGCGCGCGCGTCAGATACGCGTTGAACCCGTGATCGAGGTAGGCCGTGAGCGGCAGGTCGTCGCTCAGCATGGCCGCGTCGATATCGGCGAGTTCAGCGGTGCGTTGCTGATCTTCGAAGTACGCGATGGCAAAGAGGCCCGCCACGAGTGCCGCGAGCGGCCAGGCGAGCGCGAAGCGCGCGAGCGCGGAACGGCGCCGCGCGGGCCGGGGCATGGGCGCGCCGGACAGACCGCCGACGCCGGCCGCGGCGAGCGCCGGGGCGCGTACGAGCACGACCTCGGCCTTTTTCTGGGCGAGTGCGGTCTTGCGTGCGGCGGCGAGTCGGGCGGTGGTGGCAGCGGGCAGGTTGGCGGCGCTCTCGTCGAGCGCACGACGCATTTCCCGCACGAACGCCAGTTCTTTATTTTCGAGGGCGGAGCTCATAGGGTGATTCCTTTGGCCTTGAGCGCTTGAGCCAGCGTGTGGGTTGCCCGCGAGCAGTGCGTTTTCACGCTGCCTTCGGAGCAGCCCATTGCGGCGGCAGTCTCGGCGACATCCATATCCTCCCAGTAACGCATCAGAAACGCCTCCCGTTGACGTGCCGGTAATTTCTGGATTTCGTCGTCGATCATCTGGAGCACCTGCGCGCGCTCGATCTGCTGCTCGCTGCTCTCGGCGCCAGCCGTACCCTGCTCGGCCTCGAAGGTCTCGAGGGGGTCGAATTCCTCGTCGTCGGCGTTGCCGAGCGACGAAAACAGGCTCACCCACGTATTGCGTACTTTCTGCCGACGAAAATAGTCGTGCATCGTATTTTGCAAAATACGCTGAAAGAGCAGGGGGAGTTCTGCGGCCGGGCGGTCTCCGTATTTTTCCGCGAGCTTGATCATCGCGTCCTGCACGATGTCGAGCGAGGCGTCGTCGTCCCTTACGGCGTAGACCGTCTGCTTGAACGCGCGTCTTTCGACGCCCGCCAGAAAGTCGGCGAGTTCCTTGTCTGATGCCATCCGTTGCAGGGCGCCGCCGCCAGCGTACGCGTAATCGTTCGAAAAATGTCGTAAAACTCGCGGATCGTAGCAAATTTTCGCGCCAACAGGCTAGCGGAAGGCCGTGAGAATGCTTCGCATCATGGATGCGCCGGCCCTGATGCCTGTCCTGTCGGCCCCTGGCCGGCGCCGCGAGGCGTGCGCGCTGTCGCAACGTTCGTGCCCGGCTTCTCAATAATTGCTTGACCGAAAGGCACCGAGCCGCTATCTTCGACGGTTCGCAACATAAGTGACTAGTCTCAATTCGGATGTGGCCCAAGAAGCTCATCTGTCAACTGGACGCGCCGCTTGAACCCGAGCCACAAGCCCGGCAGAGAGCACCCGATCAATTTTTTGCCGAAAATTCGAAAGGTCAATGATGAACATGCCCAGCGCGGAATTCTCCACGTCGGTCCCCCCTTCGCAAGAATCTGACCCTCAAGCGCATACGTCCATCGGCGGAACCGTGCTGATGAAGGCGCTCGCAGACGAGCAGGTCGAATTCATCTGGGGCTATCCCGGCGGCTCGGTACTCTACATTTACGACGAGCTGTACAAGCAGGACAAGATTCAGCACGTTCTCGTGCGCCACGAACAGGCAGCCGTGCACGCGGCCGACGCCTATGCGCGTTCGACCGGCAACGTCGGCGTGTGTCTCGTGACCTCGGGGCCTGGCGTCACCAATGCGGTGACGGGCATCGCGACGGCCTACATGGACTCGATCCCGATGGTGATCATCAGCGGCCAGGTGCCTACCGCCGCGATTGGTCAAGACGCCTTCCAGGAGTGCGACACGGTCGGCATCACGCGTCCCTGCGTGAAGCACAACTTCCTCGTGAAGGACGTGCGCGATCTCGCCGCCACCGTCAAAAAAGCTTTCTACATTGCGCGCACCGGCCGTCCCGGCCCTGTGCTGATCGACATTCCGAAGGATGTGTCGAAGACGCCGTGCACGTATGAACCGATCAAAAACGTCACGCTGCGTTCGTACAACCCCGTCACCAAGGGCCACTCGGGGCAGATCCGCAAGGCGGTGTCGCTGCTGCTCTCGGCAAAGCGTCCGTACATTTATACCGGCGGCGGCATCATCCTCGCGGATGCGTCGCGCGAACTGAACCAGTTCGCCGATTTGCTCGGCTACCCGGTCACGAACACGCTGATGGGTCTGGGCGGCTACCGCGCGAGCGACCGCAAGTTCCTCGGCATGCTCGGCATGCACGGCACCTACGAAGCCAACATGGCGATGCAGCACTGCGACGTGCTGATCGCGATCGGTGCGCGCTTCGACGACCGTGTGATCGGCGACCCGGCGCACTTTGCCTCGCGTCCGCGCAAGATCATCCACATCGACATCGATCCGTCGTCCATCTCGAAGCGCGTGAAGGTCGATATCCCCATCGTCGGCGACGTGAAGGAAGTGCTCAAGGAGCTCATCGAGCAGCTTCAGCACGCCGATCACGGCCCGGATACGGCCGCGCTCGCCGACTGGTGGAAGGACATCGAAGGCTGGCGCGAGAAGAACTGCCTGAAGTTCGACCGTTCGAGCGAGATCATCAAGCCGCAGTACGTGGTGGAGAAGGCGTGGGAGCTCACGGGCGGCAACGCGTTCGTGTGCTCGGACGTGGGCCAGCACCAGATGTGGGCCGCACAGTTCTACCGCTTCAACCAGCCGCGCCGCTGGATCAACTCCGGCGGCCTCGGCACTATGGGCTTCGGCCTGCCGGCGGCGATGGGCGTGAAGATGGCGCACCCGGACGACGACGTGCTGTGCATCACGGGCGAAGGCTCGATCCAGATGTGTATTCAGGAGCTGTCGACCTGCAAGCAGTACGACACGCCCGTGAAGATCATTTCGCTGAACAACCGCTACCTCGGCATGGTCCGCCAGTGGCAGCAGATCGAATACAGCAAGCGCTATTCGCATTCCTATATGGATGCGCTGCCCGACTTCGTGAAGCTCGCCGAAGCGTACGGCCACGTCGGCATGCGGATCGAAAAGACCGCGGACGTCGAGCCGGCGCTCAAGGAAGCGCTGCGTTTGAAGGACCGCACGGTGTTCCTCGATTTCCAGACCGACCCTTCCGAAAACGTCTGGCCGATGGTACAGGCCGGCAAGGGCATCACCGAGATGCTGCTCGGCTCGGAAGACCTGTAACGGTATTTGCACGGCGCCGTTTCGAGCTCGCGCGGCGCGCGTCCACACAAGGGGCGCGCGGGTTCGCGGGGAAGGGCGGCAGCCGCATCTGCCAAATGCGAAACTGGATAAATCGCGGATCACATCATGAGACACATTATTTCCGTTCTGCTGGAAAACGAGCCGGGCGCGCTCTCGCGCGTGGTCGGCCTCTTCTCGGCACGCGGCTACAACATCGAAACCTTGACGGTGGCGCCGACCGAAGACCGTTCGCTGTCGCGCATGACCATCGTTTCCATTGGCTCGGACGACGTGATCGAACAGATCACGAAGCATCTGAACCGCCTGATCGAGGTGGTGAAAGTGGTCGACCTTACCGAGGGCGCCCACATCGAGCGCGAGCTGATGCTGATCAAGGTAAGGGCGGTCGGCAAGGAACGTGAGGAGATGAAGCGGATGGCGGATATTTTCCGCGGCCGTATCATCGACGTCACCGAAAAGACCTACACGATCGAACTGACGGGCGCGAGCGACAAGCTCGACGCGTTCATCGAAGCGATCGATGCGACCGCGATTCTCGAGACCGTCCGTACGGGCGGCTCGGGCATTGGGCGCGGAGAGCGCATTCTGAAGGTGTGACCCGACCACAGTCGATCTTGCACCGGAACCTGACCGGATGCGTCCTTAATCGCATCCGGTGCAGCAAAAGCTAATAGCAGTACCGATATTCACCAGACTCTCGCCAAGGAACCAACATGAAAGTTTTCTACGACAAGGACGCCGATCTCTCCCTCATCAAGGGCAAGCAGGTCACGATCATCGGTTACGGCTCGCAAGGCCACGCACACGCGCTGAACCTGAAGGACAGCGGCGTGAACGTCACGGTCGGTCTGCGCAAGAACGGCGCATCGTGGAGCAAGGCTGAGAACGCCGGCCTGCAGGTCAAGGAAGTGGCCGAAGCGGTGAAGAACGCCGACGTCGTCATGATGCTCCTGCCCGACGAGCAGATCGCCGATGTCTACGCGAAGGAAGTCCACGCGAACATCAAGAACGGCGCAGCGCTCGCGTTCGCCCACGGCTTCAACGTGCACTATGGCCAGGTGATCCCGCGCGCGGATCTGGACGTCATCATGATCGCCCCGAAGGCACCGGGCCATACGGTTCGCGGCACCTACTCGCAAGGCGGCGGCGTGCCCCACCTGATCGCTGTCCACCAGGACAAGTCGGGCGCAGCGCGTGACATCGCTCTGTCGTACGCGGCAGCGAACGGCGGCGGCCGTGCCGGCATCATCGAAACGAACTTCCGCGAAGAAACCGAAACCGACCTGTTCGGCGAACAAGCCGTGCTGTGCGGCGGTACGGTCGACCTGATCAAGGCTGGCTTCGAAACGCTGGTCGAAGCGGGCTACGCGCCGGAAATGGCCTACTTCGAGTGCCTGCACGAACTGAAGCTGATCGTCGACCTGATCTATGAAGGCGGCATCGCCAACATGAACTACTCGATCTCGAACAACGCCGAGTACGGCGAGTACGTGACGGGCCCGCGCGTCATCACGGCCGAGACGAAGAAGGTCATGAAGGAAGTCCTGAAGGACATCCAGACCGGCGAATACGCCAAGAGCTTCATCCTGGAAAACAAGGCCGGCGCACCGACGCTGCAATCGCGCCGCCGCCTCGGCGCCGAGCACCAGATCGAAGTGGTCGGTGCAAAGCTGCGCGCGATGATGCCGTGGATCGCCGCGAACAAGCTGGTCGACCAGTCGAAGAACTAATCTGACGGTATTAATCTGACTGCGTGTACGGTTTTTTGCCGACACTCATCAGTTTGACCTGAGTCAGACCCGAAAAAGCCGCCCAGGTGGGATGAACCCTGGGCGGCTTTTGCTATCCTACGGTTTTCAAAATAACAGCGAAGCCACCATGAATTACCCTCATCCGATCATCGCGCGCGAAGGCTGGCCGTTCATCGCCATTGCGGCCGTCGTGGCGCTCTTGATCCATGCGGTCGCAGGCTTCGGACTCGCATGGCCCTTCTGGCTGATCCTGATCTTCGTCGTCCAGTTTTTCCGCGATCCGCCGCGCCCGATCCCGAGCCAGGCCAACGCCGTGCTGTGCCCGGCGGACGGCCGCATCGTCGCTGTGGAAACCGCGCACGACCCGTATGCAAACCGTGAAGCGCTCAAGATCAGCGTGTTCATGAACGTCTTCAACGTCCACTCGCAACGTTCGCCCGTGGACGGCGCCGTCGCCAAGGTCGAGTACTTTCCGGGCGCGTACCTGAACGCCGCCATCGACAAGGCTTCGACCGAGAACGAGCGCAATGCCGTGGTGCTGACGATGGCAGACGGCACGACCGTCACCTCGGTGCAGATCGCGGGCCTCATCGCGCGCCGCATTCTCTGCTACGTGCGTGCCGGTGAGCCGCTTTCGCGCGGCCAGCGCTATGGCTTCATCCGCTTCGGCTCGCGCGTCGACGTCTACCTGCCCGTGGGCAGCCGCCCGCGCGTGTCGATTGGCGAGAAGGTGTCCGCCTCGTCGACGATCCTCGCCGAACTGCCGACCCAATCGGCATAAAGGAGGGCTGCGATGGCCGGATTCAAACAGCGTCGACCCCGTAACCCCGCCGGCGGGCCGCTGCCGCGGCCGTTCCGGCGCAACAAGGCCGTGCAGGAGCCCATGGGCGTCGCCGCGAACCGGCGCGCGGCGCGCCAGGAGTTCCTGAAGAAGCGCGGCATCTACCTGCTGCCCAACGCGTTCACCACGGCGGCGCTCTTCTGCGGCTTCTTCGCGGTCGTGCAGGCCATGAACGTGCGCTTCGAGGTGGCGGCCATCGCCATTTTCGTGGCGATGGTGCTCGACGGCATGGACGGGCGCGTGGCCCGCATGACGCACTCGCAAAGCGCGTTCGGCGAGCAGTTCGACAGCCTTTCGGACATGGTGTCGTTCGGCGTGGCGCCCGCGCTCGTGATGTACGAGTGGGTGCTCAAGGATCTCGGGCGCTGGGGCTGGCTCGCGGCATTCGTCTACTGTTCGGGCGCGGCGCTGCGTCTTGCGCGCTTCAATACGAACATCGGCGTGGTGGACAAGCGCTTCTTCCAGGGCCTGCCGAGCCCGGCTGCGGCCGCGCTCATCGCCGGCTTCGTCTGGCTCGCCACCGACAACCGCGTGCCCGTGAAGCTCTCGTGGCTGCCGTGGGTGGCGTTCGTCCTGACGATTTACGCCGGCGTGACGATGGTGTCCAACGCGCCGTTCTACAGCGGCAAGGCGCTCGACGTGCGCCATCGCGTGCCGTTCGCGGCCACGCTGCTCGTGGTGGTGGCGTTCGTGCTGGTGTCGTCCGATCCGCCGCTGATGCTGTTCGGCCTGTTCGTGCTCTACGGCCTCTCGGGCTACGTGTTCTGGGCGTACCAGGCCGTGCGCGGACGCTCGAACCCGGCGCGTTCGTCGCCGCGCGAGCGGTAGGGCGCGGGTGCGGGAGGGCTGCAAAGGGGCTGCGCGCGAGCGCGGCCCTTTTTCTTTTTGCGCGCGCCCACGCGGTTGCCCGGGCTGGTCTCTTCCAATTGCGCTATCGGCGGATTCCGGCTATAGTCGGCGGCATGGACACCATCCAGTTCCCCCTCTCCTCTCTTCAAGCCGGCGCGCTACTAAGCACGCTAGCGCTAGCGCGCCTGCCGCGCTGATCTCGCTCGCCCTCCGTAAGCCTCGTTCATTGTCAGCGTCGCCATCGGTGGCGCGAACACCCAAAATCCGTTTTAGACATTGAACAAGTCCCCCTGGAGACCCGAAATGGCAGCAGACAAGCTCATCATCTTCGATACGACGTTGCGTGACGGCGAGCAGTCGCCCGGTGCGTCGATGACGAAGGAAGAGAAAATCCGCATCGCGAAGCAACTCGAGCGCATGAAGGTCGACATCATCGAAGCCGGCTTCGCGGCCAGCTCGAACGGCGACTTCGACGCGATCCACACGATCGCCGGCATGGTGAAAGACAGCACGATCTGTTCGCTCGCCCGCGCGAACGACAAGGACATCCAGCGCGCCGCCGACGCGCTCAAGCCCGCCGACCACTTCCGTATCCACACGTTCATCGCCACCTCGGCGCTGCACATGGAGAAGAAGCTGCGCATGTCGCCCGAGCAGGTGCTCGAGCAGGCGAAGCTCGCGGTGCGCTTCGCGCGCAAGTTCACGAACGACGTGGAGTTCTCGCCCGAAGACGGCAGCCGCTCGGACATGGACTTTCTGTGCCGCGTGCTCGAAGCCGTGATCAACGAAGGCGCGACCACGATCAATATCGCCGATACGGTCGGCTACGGCGTTCCCGAGCTGTACGGCAACCTCGTGAAGACGCTGCGCGAGCGCATTCCGAACTCGGACAAGGCCGTGTTCTCGGTGCACTGTCACAACGACCTCGGCATGGCCGTGGCGAATTCGCTGGCCGGCGTGCAGATCGGCGGCGCGCGCCAGGTGGAGTGCACGATCAACGGTCTCGGCGAGCGCGCGGGCAACACCTCGCTCGAAGAAATCGTGATGGCCGTGAAGACCCGCAAGGACTACTTCGGTCTCGATCTCGGCATCGACACCACGCAGATCGTGCCGGCTTCGAAGCTCGTTTCGCAGATCACCGGTTTCGTCGTGCAGCCGAACAAGGCCGTGGTCGGCGCCAACGCCTTCGCGCACGCCTCGGGCATCCACCAGGACGGCGTGCTCAAGGCGCGCGACACCTACGAGATCATGCGCGCGGAAGACGTGGGCTGGAGCGCGAACAAGATCGTGCTCGGCAAGCTCTCGGGCCGCAACGCATTCAAGCAGCGTCTGCAGGAACTGGGCATCCAGCTCGACAGCGAAGGCGAACTGAACAACGCGTTCGCACGCTTCAAGGAACTGGCGGACCGCAAGGCCGAAATCTTCGACGAAGACATCATCGCGATCGTCACGGAAGAGTCGGCCCAGGCGCAGGATCAGGAGCACTTCAAGTTCATCTCGCTCGCGCAGCACTCGGAAACGGGTGAGCGTCCGCACGCACGCGTCGTGTTCTCGGCCGACGGTAAGGAAGTGACCGGCGAAGCCGCGGGCAACGGCCCGGTGGACGCCACGCTCAACGCGATCGAAACCGAAGTGGGCAGCGGCTCGGAGCTTTTGCTGTACTCGGTGAACGCGATCACGACGGGCACCCAGGCGCAGGGCGAAGTGACGGTGCGTCTCTCGAAGGCCGGCCGCATCGTCAATGGCGTGGGCACCGATCCGGATATCGTCGCCGCTTCGGCGAAGGCGTATATCTCGGCGCTCAACAAGCTCTACTCGGGCGACAAGGTCAATCCGCAGCGCTCCGAAACGGTTTGAGCGGTTGCGAGGCATCTTGCCTCGCATCGCACAGCCGATGAAAAACCCCCGGCTCGCTAGAGCGCGGGGGTTTTGTTTTTTGCGGCGCCGGGGCCGCTGCGGCCAAAGCAATCAGAACAGGCTGCGGCGATCCGGATCGTGCAGCGGATCGGGTGTCTTCTGCGTGAGCCGCAGAATGCCCTGGTCGTCGAAGTAGAAGCTGTAGAGCATGTACCAGACGTTGTCTTCGAGGTAGCGGTAGGTCCACGCTTCCTTCTTCATCAGCGGGAAGTAGGAGGTTTCGACCGGGCGGCCGAAGTTCACGAGCACGTCGCTGCGCGTCCATTTGCCGATTTCCGCGCGATAGAACTCGTTGGGCTGCAGCACCTGGCGCACGTTCACGACGCGGCCGCTGGCGTCGATGTCGGCGGCCGTGGTGACTTCGCCCATCGGCTGGGTCGGCCACATCAGGCGCTTGCCGCCGTCGGGCAGGTCGTAGGTTTCAGCCGGCGGGCCGAAGCGGGCGATCACGGACTGCGCGTCGTCGCCTGCATGGAATTGTTGCCACGGCTGGGCGCAGCCGGCGAGCGCGAGTGCGCCCACGCCCGCGAGGAGCCCGAGACGCAAGCGGCGCGAGGCGAAGCGCACGGGTGTTGCGAGCGAGGTTGAGAGGCGCGTGAACATGATGTCCCCCGATGGCAAGGTTTCAATGACCGCCGTGAATGTGGAACCCTTATTTTGACACGGCGCGAGACGCTCGCGGGGCGGCCCCGTCCGGCAGGCGGTGGATCGCGGCCTTGCCGTCGCCCCGCCTTGCGGCCTATGATCCGCGCTTCGAATGACAATCGGGCTGGCATCAAACAATGAGAATAAAGCGCATGACGGCACGCACGACGCGTGCGGCGGCGATCATGGTCGCCATGACGGCGCTGGCGGCAGGCCTTGGGGCCGCAACCGGCGCACAGGCGGATGAGGCGCCGACCGGCAAGCCGATCCAGCTCGCGCTCATCGAAGGCATGTCCGGCCCCTTCGCGGACGCGGGCGCGGCCGTCGAGCGCAATCTGCGCTTCGGCGTGGAGCGCGTCAATGCGCGCGGCGGCGTCGTGCTGCGTGACGGGGCGCATCCGCTCGAACTGGTGACGCTCGACAGCAAGGGCAGCCCCGAGGCGGCGCTCGTGCAGCTGCGCATGGCGCAGGACCGCCACATCGGCTACGTCATGCAGGGCAACAGCTCGGCGGTGGCGGCGGCGCTCGAGTCGGCGGTCGATCGCCAGGCTACGCGCGATCCGGAGAACCGCGAGCTCTTCCTCAACTATTCCGCCGACGACCCCGCGCTCACCAACGCGAATTGCAGCTTCTGGCATTTCCGCTTCGACGCGCACGCGGGCATGCGCATGGACGCGCTCGCGGACGTAATCGCCGCGGACAAGTCGGTGAAGAAGGTCTATCTGCTCAACCAGGACTACAGCTTCGGTCACGACGTCAGCACGCTCGCGCGCGCGGCGCTCGCGAAGGACCGTCCGGACATCGCCGTCGTCGGCGACGAGTTTCACCCCATCGGCCGCGTGAAGGACTTTGCGCCTTACATCGCCAAGATTCGCGCAGCGGGCGCCGACGCCGTCATCACAGGAAACTGGGGCAATGACCTCACGCTGCTCGTGAAGGCCGCGCGCGAGCAGGGCCTCGACGCGAAGTTCTACACGTTCTACGGCAATAGCCTGGGCGCGCCGGCGGCGCTGGGCGACGCGGGCGTGAAGCGCGTGATCGCGGTAGCCGACTGGCATCCGAACGTGAACGGCGCCGCCTCCGACGCGTGGTACAAGGCGTTCCGCGCGCGCTATCCGGCCGCGAAGGACGACTACCCGGTGCTGCGCATGTCGATGATGGTGGAGATGCTCGCGCAGGCCCTGACGAAGGCGGGCACGGCCGACCCCGCGACGGTCGCGAAGGCGCTGGAAGGCATGCGCTTCGACAATGGCTTTCACCCCATGTGGATGCGCGCCGACGACCACCAGGTGATTCAGCCCCTTTACGTCATGGAGATGGACAAGCAGGGTACGCCCGGTGTGCGCAACGACAACGAGGGTTCCGGCTACGGCTTTCGCACAGTGCTGGCGCTGCCCGCGGAGAAGACCGTGCCCGCCACGGTCTGCCAGATGAAGCGGCCTTGACAGCGCCCCTTACAAGCGGTTTCGCGGCAAATCGGGGCTGTGCTACAATACGCCCCTTGTCGCGAACCTGCGGCAAGACAATCACGCAGTCAGAACCAAGCCACGGCACGGCCTTTCTTCCGTGACCGCTCGTTTGTTTTAAAGGAAAAGCAAAATGTCCGTAGCAGATATCAAGAAGTCCGACGTCGTCGCGCAATTCGCGCGCGGCACCAACGACACGGGTTCGCCCGAAGTCCAGGTTGCGCTCCTGACGTCGCGTATCAACGAACTGACCTCGCACTTCAAGTCGCACGCGAAGGATCACCACAGCCGCCGCGGTCTGCTGCGCATGGTGAGCCGCCGCCGCAAGCTGCTCGACTACCTGAAGGGCAAGGACGCTGACCGTTACCGCGCGCTGATCGAGAAGCTGGGTCTGCGTAAGTAATCGGAAGGTCTTCCGCAAAGATGCCTGTGTCAGTTCCACTGATGCAGGCATTTTGTTTTTGAACGGTGCGCTTCATGCGGCTTTTCAAGCTGTTTTGATGCGATAAACACCGGTCCGTAACACAAGGCAACACCACGTAGCACCAGCAGTACAAGCAGCAGGGCCGGGCCTCGGGGCAGAGCTTTGTGTCATTCCAGCAGATCGTACGCGGCGATGCGTCACAGCCGCATTGCAACCGTTTTGCAACCTCGCGATCCGCTGGAATGGCATAACACTCCTCTTCCTGCGCGGTGTCGGAGCCTGTCTTGCCGCATCGTCCGCGTGTGCGGGCGGCGCATAACAAATGAGTAAGGAGTGAGTGACCATGACCATGTTCAATAAAGTCGTGAAAGAGTTCAAATGGGGCCAGCACAACGTGCGCCTCGAAACGGGTGAGATTGCCCGTCAGGCAAGCGGCGCCGTCATCGTCGACGTCGAAGACACCGTCGTGCTCGCGACCGTCGTCGGCGCGAAGACCGCCAAGCCGGGTCAGGACTTCTTCCCGCTCACCGTCGACTACATCGAAAAGACCTATTCGGCCGGCAAGATCCCGGGCGGCTTCTTCCGCCGCGAAGGCCGTCCGTCGGAAGGCGAAACGCTGATCTCGCGCCTGATCGACCGTCCGCTGCGCCCGCTTTTCCCGGAAGGCTATTACAACGAAGTCCAGGTCGTGATCCACGTCCTGTCGATCAACCCGGAAGTCCCGGCTGACATCCCCGCGCTGATCGGCGCGTCGGCTGCGCTGGCGATCTCGGGTCTGCCGTTCAACGGCCCGGTGGGCGCCGCACGCGTGGCCTACATCAACAACGAGTACGTGCTCAACCCGACGCGCGCCCAGATCAAGGAATCGCGCCTCGACCTCGTCGTGGCCGGTACCGAGCGCGCCGTGCTGATGGTGGAATCGGAAGCCGACCAGCTGCCGGAAGACGTGATGCTCGGCGCGGTCGTGTTCGGCCACGAGCAGATGCAAACGGCCATCGACGCGATCCACGAACTGGTGCGTGACGGCGGCAAGCCCGAGTGGGACTGGACGCCGGCGCCGAAGGACGAAGCGCTCATCGCACGCGTCACGGCCATCGCCAACGACAACCTGCTCGCCGCGTACCAACTGCGCGACAAGCAGCAGCGTTCGGCCAAGCTGAAGGAAGTCTACGCAGCGACGTCGGCCAAGCTCGAAGAAGAAGCGGCTGCGGCCGGCACGACGGCGGCCGACAAGGCCACGGTCGGCAACATCGTGTTCGACCTCGAAGCGAAGATCGTCCGCTCGCAGATCCTGAACGGCGAGCCGCGTATCGACGGCCGCGACACGCGCACGGTGCGCCCGATCGAAATCCGCACGGGCGTGCTGCCGCGCACCCACGGTTCGGCGCTCTTCACGCGCGGCGAAACGCAGGCGCTGGTCGTCGCGACGCTCGGCACCAAGGGCGACGAGCAGATCATCGACGCGCTCGAAGGCGAGTACCGCGACCGCTTCATGCTCCACTACAACATGCCCCCGTTCGCGACCGGCGAGACGGGCCGTGTCGGCTCGCCCAAGCGCCGTGAAATCGGCCACGGCCGTCTCGCCAAGCGCGCGCTGGTCGCGTGCCTGCCGAGCGCCGAAGAGTTCGGCTACTCGATCCGCGTCGTTTCGGAAATCACCGAGTCGAACGGTTCGTCGTCGATGGCTTCGGTGTGCGGCGGCTGCCTCGCGCTGATGGACGCCGGCGTGCCGATGAAGGCGCACGTCGCCGGCATCGCGATGGGCCTGATCCTCGAAGGCAACAAGTTTGCCGTGCTGACCGACATCCTCGGCGACGAAGATCACCTCGGCGACATGGACTTCAAGGTGGCGGGAACGGAAGCTGGCGTGACCGCGCTGCAAATGGACATCAAGATCCAGGGCATCACCAAGGAAATCATGCAGGTCGCCCTCGCGCAGGCGAAGGAAGGCCGCATGCACATCCTCGGCAAGATGACCTCGGCCGTGTCGGGTGTGAACACCGAACTGTCGGCGTACGCTCCGCGCATGATCACGATCAAGATCAACCCGGAAAAGATCCGCGACGTGATCGGCAAGGGCGGTTCGGTGATCCGCGCGCTGACGGAAGAAACGGGCACGACCATCGATATCTCCGACGACGGCGTCGTGACCATCGCTTCGACGTCGAGCGAAGGCATGGCCGAAGCGAAGAAGCGCATCGAAAACATCACGGCCGAAATCGAAGTGGGCCAGGTGTACGAAGGCGCGGTCCTCAAGCTGCTGGACTTCGGCGCGATCGTGAACCTGCTGCCCGGCAAGGATGGTCTGCTGCATATCTCCGAGATCGCCAACGAGCGTATCAAGGACATCAACGACTATCTGAAGGAAGGCCAGGTCGTGAAGGTCAAGGTCATCCAGACGGACGAGAAGGGCCGCGTGCGCCTGTCCGCCAAGGCGCTGCTCAACGAGCAAGCGAATGGCGGCGCACCGCAAGGCGAGCCGCAGCAGTAAAGCGGTAAGCTCCAACGGCCGGCAGCGTGCAAAACGCGCCGGCCGTTTTTTATGACAATGAGGGTGAATGGCAGTGCGCATGCGTCAATCCTGTCGCGTGCGCAGCGCCATCCAGACGGGGCGCGAAGCGCTGAGGAGACGCGAGATGAAGGCAGTCGAGATTACGGAATTCGGTGCGCCGGACGTGCTCAAGCTGGCGGAACGGCCAACTCCCGAGCCGAAGGCCGGCGAAGTGCTGATCAAGGTGAGCGCCTCGGGCGTGAACCGTCCCGACGTGTTCCAGCGCAAGGGCTCGTATGCGCCGCCGCCGGGCATTTCCGATCTGCCGGGACTCGAGGTGGCGGGCGAGATCGTCGATGGCTCGATCGACGAGAAGAACAATCCGTTCGGCCTGAAGATCGGTGATCGCGTGTGCGCGCTGATCGCGGGCGGTGGTTACGCCGAATATGCGGTCGCGCCGCTCGGGCAATGCCTGCCGGTGCCGCAGGGGCTCACCGATGTCGAGGCGGCCTCGCTGCCCGAAACGTTCTTCACAGTCTGGAGCAACGTATTCCAGCGCGCCTACCTGGGCCAGGGCGAGGGCGGCGAGAACGAGACGCTGCTCGTGCAGGGCGGCTCGAGCGGCATCGGCGTGACGGCGATCCAGATCGCGCATGCCCTCGGCTTTCGTGTGTTCGCCACCGCGGGCTCGGACGACAAGTGCCGCGCTTGTGAAGCGCTCGGCGCCGACCGCGCCATCAACTACCGCAGCAGCGATTTCGTGGAGGTCGTGAAGGCGCTCACGAACGACCGCGGCGTGGACGTGATTCTCGACATGGTGGCCGGCGGCTACGTGGCGCGCGAGCTGTCCGCGCTGGCGACCGGCGGACGCATCGTGCTCATCGCGACGCTCGGCGGCTCCAAGGCCGAACTCAACATGGGCGAGATCCTGCGCCGCCGGCTCACGGTGACCGGTTCGACGCTGCGTGCGCGCTCCGTCGAGTTCAAGGCCCGGATCGCTCAGGAGCTCAAGGCGAAGGTCTGGCCCCTCATCGAAGAGGGTCGCATCAAACCCGTCGTGTTTCGCGTATTTCCCGCCGCACAGGCCGCCGAGGCCCATGCGTTGATGGAAAGCAGCGAGCATATCGGCAAGATCATGCTCGACTGGAGTAGCGCGGCGTGAGCGCGCGTCGGCAGGAGCGATCCGCTCCTGCTTGATTTTTCGGGATTTTTTTTCGCGAATTTTTGTGCATCCCGGGCGGGGCGGTTTGACCCGTCTGGTTTTCACGCAGTAAAATTATGTGTTTTGCGTCCGCTTTTAACCGCAACCGGAACAATGACGAAACAACGATCGAAGCTCGTAGTCGGTAACTGGAAGATGCATGGCCGCCTCGCGGCCAATGCGGCACTGCTGGAAGGCGTTGCACGCGGCGCGCAGGCGCTGCCCCAGGACGTGCACGTGGGTGTGTGCGTGCCGTTCGCGTATCTCGCGCAGGCGCAGGCACTGCTCGGCGGCAGCCGGGTTCAGTGGGGCGCACAGGACGTTTCGGCGCACGAGCAGGGCGCCTATACGGGCGAAGTCGCGGCAGGCATGGTTGCCGACTTCGAGGCCACGTTTGCGATCGTTGGTCACTCGGAACGCCGCGCTTACCACGGCGAAAGTTCCGAATGCGTCGCTGTGAAGGCGCAGCGCGCGCTTGCGGCGGGCCTCACGCCCATCGTCTGCGTGGGTGAAACGCTCGAAGAACGCGAGTCGGGCGCGACCGAGCGCGTGGTCGGCGCACAGATCGACGCCGTGCTGGCCGCGCTGTCGGTCGAAGAGGCCGCGCGTATCGTCGTCGCTTACGAGCCGGTCTGGGCGATCGGCACGGGCAAGAGCGCGAGCTCGGAGCAGGCTCAGCAGGTGCATGCGTTCCTGCGTGCCCGCCTCGCGGCCAAGGGCGCGCAAGTCGCGGACGTGCCGCTGCTCTACGGTGGCAGCGTGAAGCCGGAAAATGCGGCGGAGCTCTTCCGTCAGGCCGACATCGACGGCGGCCTGATCGGCGGTGCGTCGCTGAAAGAGGGTGATTTCCTCGCGATCTGCGTGGCCGCTGCGGCGGGCGCCAGCATCGCGAGCTAAAGGCTTGCGCACGAAGCATTCGAACTAAAACGCGTCGTGCGGGCTGCTTATGCGTCTGCTCCGGGAGGGGCGGGCGTTCAACCAGGACTCAGGTGAGTGTGATGCTGTATTTGAAAACGTTGATTATCGTCGTCCAGCTTCTGTCGGCGCTCGGGGTGATCGGCCTCGTCTTGCTGCAGCACGGCAAAGGCGCGGACATGGGCGCCGCATTCGGCAGCGGCGCGTCGGGCAGCCTGTTCGGCGCAAGCGGTTCCGCGAACTTCCTTTCGCGCACTACGGCAGTTCTCGCAACGGTGTTTTTCTGCTCCACCCTTGCGTTAACTTACCTGGGGTCGTATCATGCGAAGCCTTCGGCGGGCGTGCTTGGCGCTTCGGTTCCAGCCCCGGTCGTAGCCTCGGCGCCGGCTGCTTCGGCGCCGGTTGCACCTGCTCCTGGCGCATCCGCTCCGGCGGCGGCTTCGCCGGCTGCAGCAGCCTCGCAACCCGGCAACGACGTTCCGAAATAAGTTCGAAAAACCTGTTTTGTGCGTTGAACAACGAACGGAAACAAGTTAGAATCTAAGTCTTGAAGCGATTCGCGGGTTGCAAGATTTTGTTGTCCCGGATTGCATGTAGTGCCGACGTGGTGAAATTGGTAGACACGCTATCTTGAGGGGGTAGTGGCGAAAGCTGTGCGAGTTCGAGTCTCGCCGTCGGCACCAATGTTATCTAAAAAATGCCAGCCGCTTGCTTCAGCTTCGGCTGGCATTTTTGCTTCTTACGTCGTGTTCGTCTTCTGTTCGCAGCGCGAAGTACGTGAAGTGATTCCCGCGGAGCGATGCAAGTTCCAGCGGAACCTCAGAACCAACCGATATAGAGGATAGCCTTGAACCTCGCTGCCTATTTCCCCGTCCTTCTGTTCCTCCTCGTGGGTGTTGGTCTGGGCATAGCGCTAGTGACAATCGGCAAGGTCCTCGGTCCCAACCGGCCAGACAGCGAAAAAAATTCGCCGTACGAGTGCGGCTTCGAAGCCTTCGAAGACGCCCGAATGAAGTTCGACGTACGCTACTACCTGGTCGCCATCCTTTTCATCATCTTCGACCTCGAAACGGCGTTCCTGTTTCCGTGGGGTGTGGCCCTGCGCGACATCGGCTGGCCGGGCTTCCTGTCGATGATGCTGTTTCTGCTCGAATTCCTGCTGGGCTTTGCCTACATCTGGAAGAAGGGTGGTCTCGACTGGGAATAATGGGTTAATCGCCGGATTGCATGGGCGGCACTGCGGGGAAACTGTGGGCTGTCCGTCTGGAGTGGAAAGCACATGAGTATCGAAGGGGTCTTGAAGGAAGGGTTTGTCACCACTACGGCTGACAAGCTGATCAACTGGACGCGCACTGGCTCGCTGTGGCCGATGACGTTCGGTCTGGCGTGTTGCGCGGTCGAGATGATGCACGCGGGCGCGGCCCGTTATGACCTTGACCGTTTCGGCGTAGTGTTTCGTCCGAGCCCGCGTCAGTCGGACGTCATGATCGTCGCCGGCACGCTCTGCAACAAGATGGCGCCGGCGCTGCGCAAGGTCTACGACCAGATGGCCGAGCCGCGCTGGGTCATTTCGATGGGGTCGTGCGCCAACGGCGGCGGCTACTACCACTATTCGTATTCTGTCGTGCGCGGCTGTGATCGCATCGTGCCGGTCGACGTCTATGTGCCGGGATGCCCGCCGACAGCGGAAGCCCTGGTCTACGGGGTGATCCAGTTGCAGGCGAAGATTCGCCGCACCAGCACCATCGCCCGTCAATAAAGGCCGCGAGCCTCCCCACAATATGGCAAGCAAACTCGAGACCCTGAAAGCGAACCTCGAAGCGGCCCTCGGCGCGCGCATCGTCAGCCTCACCGAGGCGCTCGGCGAGCTGACGCTGGTCGTCAAGGCGGGCGAGTCCCTCGCGGTGGCCAAGGAGCTGCGCGACAATCCCTCGCTGCGCTTCGAGCAACTGGTCGACCTGTGCGGTGTCGACTACCAGACCTTCGGCGACGGCGCCTGGGAAGGCCCGCGCTTCGCCGCGGTGTCGCATCTGCTGTCGCTCGCGAACAACTGGCGCGTGCGTCTGCGCGTGTTCGCGCCGGACGACGAAGTGCCTATCGTGCCCTCGCTCGTCGAGATCTGGAATTCGGCCAACTGGTACGAGCGCGAGGCGTTCGACCTGTTCGGCATCGTCTTCGAAGGCCACCCCGACCTGCGCCGCATCCTGACCGACTACGGTTTCATCGGCCATCCGTTCCGCAAGGACTTCCCGGTTTCGGGCTATGTCGAAATGCGTTACGACCCGGAGCAGAAGCGCGTGGTCTACCAGCCCGTCACGATCGAGCCGCGCGAGATCACGCCGCGTGTGATCCGCGAAGATCGCTACGGCGGTCTGAAGAAACACTAAGAGGGTCGCATGTCAGAGATCAAGAACTACACGCTCAACTTCGGCCCGCAGCACCCGGCAGCGCACGGTGTGCTGCGCCTCGTGCTCGAGCTCGACGGCGAAGTGATCCAGCGCGCCGATCCGCACATCGGCCTGCTGCATCGCGCGACCGAAAAACTCGCCGAGAGCAAGACGTTCATTCAGTCGGTGCCGTACATGGACCGTCTCGACTACGTGTCGATGATGGTCAACGAGCACGGCTATGTGCTCGCCATCGAAAAGCTGCTCGGCATTGAAGTGCCGATCCGCGCGAAGTACATCCGCGTGCTGTTCGACGAAGTCACGCGCGTGCTGAACCACCTCATGTGGATCGGCTCGCACGCGCTCGACGTCGGCGCGATGGCGGTGTTCCTCTACGCGTTCCGCGAGCGCGAAGACCTGATGGACGTCTACGAGGCGGTCTCGGGTGCGCGCATGCACGCGGCTTACTACCGTCCGGGCGGCGTGTATCGCGATCTGCCTGACGCAATGCCGCAATACAAGGCGTCGAAGATCCACAACGAGAAGGCGCTCGCCCGCATGAACGAGGCGCGCCAGGGCTCGGTGCTGGACTTCATCGACGACTTCTTCACGCGCTTCCCCGGTTGCGTCGACGAGTACGAAACGCTCCTCACCGACAACCGTATCTGGAAGCAGCGTCTGGTCGGCATCGGCGTGGTGAGCCCCGAGCGCGCCATGCAGCTTGGTCTCACGGGCGCGATGCTGCGCGGTTCGGGCATCGAATGGGATCTGCGCAAGAAGCAGCCGTACGAAGTCTACGACCAGATGGACTTCGACATTCCGGTGGGCGTGAACGGCGACTGCTACGACCGCTATCTCGTGCGCGTCGAGGAAATGCGTCAGTCCACCCGCATTGCGAAACAGTGCATTGAGTGGCTGCGCAAGAATCCCGGCCCCGTGATGATCGACAATCACAAGGTTGCGCCGCCCTCGCGAGTGAACATGAAGTCGAACATGGAAGAGCTGATTCACCACTTCAAGCTCTTCACGGAAGGCTTCCACGTGCCCGAAGGCGAGGCGTACGCTGCCGTCGAACATCCGAAGGGTGAATTCGGCATCTACCTGGTGTCAGATGGCGCGAACAAGCCGTATCGTCTGAAGATCCGTGCGCCGGGCTATGCCCACCTGTCCGCGCTCGATGAAATGGCGCGCGGCCACATGATTGCCGACGCGGTCACGATCATCGGCACGCAGGACATCGTGTTCGGTGAAATCGACCGCTAGGGCGGCGCGCAGTAAGGTACGCCCGGTCCCGGGCGCACGCAGCATGGAACGCCACGTCTGCCGCAGCGAATGTATGAGAACGCGCGGCAGGTTTTCGTTCGGTAGGAATTGAAAGAGTCGTGTCTGAAAATGATCTCAGCTGAAGGCCTGAAAGAAATCGATCGCGCGTTGACGAAGTACCCCGCCGATCAACGACAGTCCGCCGTGATGGCGGCTTTGGCCGTTGCTCAAGAAGAGCATGGCTGGCTGTCTCCCGAAATCATGCAGTTCGTGGCCGACTACATCGGCATGCCGCCTGTCGCGGTCCAGGAAGTGGCCACGTTCTACACGATGTTCGAGACCACGCCGGTCGGCAAGCACAAGATCACGCTCTGCACGAATCTGCCGTGCCAGCTCGGCCCGGAAGGCGGCTCGGAGAGCGCCGCCGAATACCTGAAGCAGAAGCTCGGAATCGACTTCGGCGAAACCACGCCCGACGGCAAGTTCACCTTGAAAGAAGGTGAATGCATGGGCGCGTGCGGCGATGCACCGGTGATGCTCGTGAACAATCACCGCATGTGCAGCTTCATGAGCCGCGAGAAGATCGACCAGCTGCTCGAGGAGCTTTCGAAATGACTTCGTTGCACGACCGTCACATCAAACCGCTGATTCTCGCGGGCCTCAACGGCGAGAACTGGCATCTCGAAGACTACGTCGCGCGCGGCGGCTACAAGCAGCTGCGCCGTATTCTCGAAGAAAAGATTCCGCCCGAGCAGGTGATCGCCGACGTGAAGGCGAGCGGTCTGCGCGGCCGCGGCGGCGCGGGCTTCCCGACCGGCCTGAAATGGAGCTTCATGCCGCGTCAGTTCCCGGGGCAGAAGTATCTCGTCTGCAACTCGGACGAGGGCGAGCCTGGCACGTTCAAGGACCGCGACATCCTGCGCTGGAATCCGCATAGCGTGATCGAAGGCATGGCCATCGGCGCGTACGCGATGGGCATCACCGTCGGCTACAACTACATCCATGGCGAGATTTTCGAGGTGTATCGCCGCTTCGAGGCTGCGCTGGAAGAAGCGCGCCAGGCGGGCTACCTCGGCGACAACATTCTCGGCACGGACTTCTCGTTCCAGCTGCACGCGCACCATGGCTATGGCGCGTACATCTGCGGCGAGGAAACCGCGCTGCTCGAGTCGCTCGAAGGCAAGAAGGGCCAGCCGCGCTTCAAGCCGCCGTTCCCGGCGAGCTTCGGCGTGTACGGCAAGCCGACCACGATCAACAACACCGAGACCTTCGCAGCCGTCCCGTTCCTGTTGACCGTCGGTCCGCAGACGTACATGGAACTCGGCAAGCCGAACAACGGCGGCACGAAGATCTTCTCGATCTCGGGCGACGTGGAGCGTCCGGGCAACTACGAGATCCCGCTCGGCACCCCGTTCGCGAAGCTCATGGAACTGGCCGGCGGCGTGCGCGGCGGCAAGAAGCTGAAGGCCGTGATTCCGGGCGGCTCGTCGGCGCCGGTCATTCCGGGCGACCTGATGATGCAGACGGACATGGACTATGACTCCATCGCCAAGCAGGGCTCGATGCTCGGCTCGGGCGCCGTCATCGTCATGGACGAAACGCGCTGCATGGTGCGCTCGCTGCTGCGCCTCTCGTACTTCTATTACGAAGAGTCGTGCGGCCAGTGCACGCCGTGCCGCGAAGGCACGGGCTGGCTGTATCGCGTGGTGAACCGTATCGAGCACGGCGAAGGCCGCCAGGAAGACCTGGATCTGCTGAACTCGGTGGCGGGCAACATCATGGGCCGCACGATCTGCGCGCTCGGCGACGCGGCGGCCATGCCGGTGCGCGGCATGCTCAAGCATTACTGGGACGAATTCGAATATCACGTGCACAACAAGCGTTGTCTGGTCGGCGGTCATGCCGGCTCGCACGCGGCCTCGGAGACGGTGGCCGCCTGACAGGCGAAGAGACAGCATGTTGTGCGCGAACCGCGTAGCACGACGCAACGACGCAACGGCGCAGTGACGGGGAATGCCGCTGTGAAATTGAGCGGTAACAGGTTAGGGACGATTAACCATCATGGTTGAACTTGAAATAGACGGCAAGAAGGTGCAGGTGCCCGAGGGCAGCATGGTGATCCAGGCTGCTCAGCGCGTGGACACGTACATCCCGCACTTCTGCTATCACAAGAAGCTCTCCATCGCGGCCAACTGCCGGATGTGTCTCGTCGATGTCGAGAAGATGCCGAAGGCCGTGCCCGCATGCGCGACGCCGGTGTCGCAAGGCATGGTCGTGCGCACCATGTCGGACAAGGCCGTGCAGGGTCAGCAAGCCGTGATGGAATTCCTGCTGATCAACCACCCGCTCGACTGCCCGATCTGCGATCAGGGCGGCGAATGCCAGCTTCAGGATCTGGCCGTCGGTTACGGCAAGTCCGCCTCGCGCTACAGCGAAGAAAAGCGCGTGGTGTTCCACAAGAACGTCGGTCCGCTCATCTCGATGGAAGAGATGTCGCGCTGCATCCACTGCACGCGCTGCGTGCGCTTCGGCGACGAAATCGCCGGCGTGATGGAGCTCGGCATGCTCGGCCGCGGCGAGCATTCGGAAATCACCTCGTTCGTCGGCAAGACGGTCGACTCGGAACTCTCGGGCAACATGATCGACCTGTGCCCGGTCGGCGCGCTCACGAGCAAGCCGTTCCGCTTCTCGGCGCGGACGTGGGAACTGTCGCGCCGCAAGTCGGTGAGCCCGCACGACGCAACGGGTGCGAACCTCGTCGTGCAGGTGAAGAACAACCGCGTGATGCGCGTGCTGCCGTTCGAGAACGAATCCATCAACGAATGCTGGATCTCGGACAAGGACCGCTTCTCGTACGAAGGCCTGAACAGCGAAGACCGCCTCACGCGCCCGATGATCAAGCAGGGCGGCGAGTGGATCGAGACCGACTGGCAGACCGCGCTCGAATACGTCGTGAAGGGCATCAAGGGCATTTGCGACGAGCATGGCGAGAACCAGCTCGCGCTGCTCGCGAGCCCACACAGCACCCTCGAAGAACTCTATCTCGCGAAGCAGTTCGCGGACGCGATCGGCACGCCGAACGTCGACTTCCGTCTGCGCCAGAGCGACTTCTCGGCGCCGCTCGAAGGCGCGCCGTGGCTCGGCACGAAGATCGCCGAACTCTCGTATGCCGACTCGGCATTCGTGATCGGTTCGTTCCTGCGCCGCGACCACGCGCTGTTCGCAGCGCGTCTGCGCCAGGCAGCGAAGGGCGGTGCACAGGTCAGCTTCCTGCAGGCCAGCGCTGACGGCTCGCTGATCCCGAACGCGCAGCGCATCGTCGCCGCGCCCTCGGCATGGCTGGACGAACTCGCTTCGATCGCAGCGGCTGTCGCCGAAGCGAAGGGCGTTGCGGTGCCGGAAGGTTTCGCGGGCGCACAGGCCACGCAAGCCGCGAAGCAGGTTGCCGCGTCGCTTGCGAACGGCGAGCGCCGCTACGTGCTGCTCGGCAACGCCGCGGTCCAGCATCCGGAATTCTCGCGCCTGCACGCCGCCGCGCAGTTCATCGCCGAAACGACGGGCGCGACGCTTGGCTTCCTCACGGAAGCGGCCAACACGGTCGGCGCGCATATCGCCGGCGCACTGCCGGGCCGCGACGGCCTGAACGCACGCGAAGCGTTCGAGCAGCCGCGCAAGGGCTATCTGCTCCTGAACGTCGAGCCGGAATTCGATACGGCCAACCCGGCCGCCGCGCGCGCCGCGCTTGCGCAGGCCGAAATGGTCGCCGTGTTCTCGCCGTACAAGACGGGCCTCGACTACGCGGACGTACTGCTGCCCATCGCGCCGTACACGGAAACGTCGGGCACCTTCATCAACGCAGAAGGGACGTCGCAGACCTTCAACGGCGTCGTGCGCCCGCTCGGCGACACGCGTCCGGCATGGAAGGTCCTGCGCGTGCTCGGCACGCTGCTGGGCGCCAAGGGTTTCGAATACGACACCGCCGAAGAAGTGCGCCGCAAGGCGATGGGCGACGGCAGCTTCGAAGGCCGTCTGTCGAACAAGGCCGGCGCCACGATTGCACGCGGCAGCCTCGCGAAGGCCGCGGAAGGCCGCTTCGAGCGTATCGCCGACGTGCCGATCTACCACGCCGATCAAATCGTGCGCCGCGGCGAAGCGCTGCAGCTCACCATGGCTGCCCGCGTGGCGAACGCGATCGGCCTGCCGGCGGCATACTTCGACCAGCTCGGCCTGAAGGAAGGCGACGCCGTGCGCGTGCGCCAGGGCGAGCTGTCGGTGACGGCGCCTGCAACGCGCGATGCGAATCTTGCGCCGACAGTCGTGCGTGTGTCGGCGGCGACGCCGGCCGGTGCGCAACTCGGCAGCCTGTTCGGTGAACTGCTGGTGGAGAAGGCGTAAATGAGCTTGTTCGATACGATCAATGCAGGCGGCAGCCAGCTGCTCGGCGTGGCATGGCCCACCGTCTGGGCGCTGGTGCGCATTCTCGTCGTCGCGGTGGTGATCCTGCTGTGCGTGGCGTACCTGATCCTCTGGGAGCGCAAGCTGATCGGCTGGATGCACGTGCGTCTCGGCCCGAACCGCGTGGGCCCGGCAGGTCTCTTGCAGCCGATCGCCGACGTGCTGAAGCTGCTGCTCAAGGAAGTGATTCAGCCTGCGCAGGCAAGCCGCTGGATCTACATGGTCGCGCCGATCATGGTGGTGGTGCCGGCCTTCGCGGTCTGGGCGGTGATTCCGTTCCAGGCGGGCGCGGTGCTCGGCGACATCAACGCGGGCCTGCTCTACGCGATGGCGATCTCGTCGATCGGCGTGTACGGCGTGATTCTGGCGGGCTGGGCGTCGAACTCGAAGTACGCGTTCCTCGGCGCCATGCGCGCCGCGGCGCAGATGGTTTCATACGAGATTTCGATGGGCTTCGCGCTCGTCGTCGTGCTGATGGTGTCGGGCAGCCTGAACCTCTCGGTGATCGTCGAAGGCCAGATGCGCGGCATGTTCGCAAACTGGGGCATTACGTTCCTCTCGTGGAACTGGCTGCCGCTGCTGCCGATGTTCGTCGTCTACTTCATCTCGGGCATTGCCGAAACGAACCGTCACCCGTTCGACGTGGTGGAAGGGGAGTCGGAAATCGTCGCGGGTCACATGATCGATTACTCGGGTATGGCGTTCGCGCTGTTCTTCCTCGCCGAGTACATCAACATGATCGTGATCTCGGCGCTCGCCTCGGTGCTGTTCCTCGGCGGCTGGAGCGCCCCGTTCGCATTCCTCGACTTCATCCCGGGCGTGTTCTGGCTGGTGCTGAAGGTCTTCTGCCTGCTGTCGGTCTTCATCTGGGCCCGCGCGACGTTCCCGCGCTATCGCTATGACCAGATCATGCGTCTCGGCTGGAAGGTGTTCATTCCGGTGTGCATCGTGTGGCTGATCGTGGTCGGCTTCTGGTACATGTCGCCGTTGAGCATCTGGAAATAAGGGGCGAACACAACCATGAACGCTATCCAAAACTTCTTCAAGACGTTTTTCCTGACCGAGCTGCTCAAGGGGCTCGCGCTGACGGGTCGTTACACCTTCAAGCGCAAGTTCACCGTGCAGTTCCCGGAAGAAAAGACGCCTATCTCGCCGCGTTTTCGGGGTTTGCACGCGCTGCGCCGCTATGAAAATGGCGAAGAGCGCTGCATCGCGTGCAAGCTGTGCGAGGCCGTGTGCCCCGCGCTCGCGATCACGATCGAATCGGAAGTGCGCGAGGACAACACGCGCCGCACGACGCGTTACGACATCGATCTGACCAAGTGCATCTTCTGCGGTTTCTGCGAAGAGAGCTGCCCGGTCGACTCGATCGTCGAAACGCACATTCTCGAGTATCACGGCGAGAAGCGCGGCGATCTCTATTTCACGAAGGATATGCTGCTGGCCGTTGGCGATCGCTATGAAGCGCAGATCGCGGCGAACAAGGCAGCGGATGCACCGTACCGTTGATCTTTCAGTTTGACGCTGCATCGGCCCGCGGTTCGGGCCGGCTGTGGGGAACGCGTGTGCCGAACGCCCGCGCGATACCGCAGCCTGACCGCCGCGGCGCGACGCTCACTGGTCTGGCCGCCAGTCTGCGCCGCGCAATCCGCTTCACGAAGGCCTCAACGATGAACCAGTAATCATGGAATTCACGACCGTCCTGTTCTACATCTTCGCGCTGCTGCTCACGCTGTCAGGGCTGAAGGTGATCACTTCGCGCAATCCTGTCGCGTCTGCGCTCTTCCTCGTGCTCGCGTTCTTCAACGCGGCCGCGATCTGGATGCTGCTCGAGGCCGAATTCCTCGCGATCCTGCTGGTGCTCGTCTACGTGGGCGCGGTGATGGTGCTGTTCCTGTTCGTGGTGATGATGCTGGACATCAACATCGACGTGCTGAGCCGCGACTTCAAGCGCTTCATCCCGGTGGCGACCATCGTGGGCGCGATCATCGTGGTCGAAACCGCGCTGATCCTGTGGCACGGCTTCGGCGCGACGAGCGCGCCGGTGCCCGATACCACGCCGGCTGCCGCCGCCGCGATCTCGAACGCACACCTGATCGGCAAAATCATCTACACCGACTACATCTTCGCCTTCGAAGTCGCCGGCCTCGTGCTGCTGGTGGCGATCGTCGCGGCCATCGCGCTCACGGTGCGCGAGCCGAAGGACTCGAAGCGTCAGGACGTATCGAAGCAGGTCAACGTGCGTCGTCAGGACCGCGTGCGCCTCGTGAAGATGCAGGCCGTCGTGGAAGTGCCGGAGCCCGCGGAACCGGCGCAAGCCGAAGCCGGGGCTGCGCCCGCGGCGGGCGCCGCGCCGGCCGCACCGGCAACGAAGAGCTAAGCGCGAAGGAGCGAACCATGCTGACACTGGCCCATTACCTCGTCCTCGGCGCGATCCTTTTTGCGATCTCGATCGTCGGAATCTTTTTGAATCGGCGCAACGTCATCATCATCCTGATGGCGATTGAGCTGATGCTGTTAGCGGTGAACACGAACTTTGTCGCGTTCTCGCATTACCTCGGTGACGTTCACGGACAGATTTTCGTGTTCTTCGTGCTTACAGTTGCGGCGGCGGAAGCTGCAATTGGTCTGGCTATTCTTGTGACCCTGTTCCGCAGCCTCGACACGATCAATGTCGAGGATCTCGATCAGCTCAAAGGCTAAGGCAGGCTGACTTTATGGCAACGACTCTCAACGAAACTCTTCTGCTGGCGATCCCGCTGGCTCCTCTCGCCGGTTCCCTGATTGCCGGTCTCTTTGGCAAAACGATCGGGCGCGCGGGCGCGCATACGGTGACCATTCTCGGCGTCGCGATTGCGTTCGTGCTGTCGTGCATCACGCTCTTCGACGTGATGGGCGGCGCGAGCTTCAACGCGACGGTCTACGAATGGATGTCGGTTGGCAGCCTGAAGTTCGAAGTCGGCTTCCTCATCGACTCGCTGACTGCGCTCATGATGGTCGTCGTGACCTTCGTGTCGCTGATGGTGCACATCTACACGATCGGCTACATGGCGGAAGAAGAGGGCTACGAGCGCTTCTTCTCGTACATCGCGCTCTTCACGTTCTCGATGCTGATGCTCGTGATGAGCAACAACTTCCTGCAGCTGTTCTTCGGCTGGGAAGCAGTGGGTCTCGTCTCGTACCTGCTGATCGGCTTCTACTTCAAGCGTGAAAGCGCGATCTACGCGAACATGAAGGCGTTCCTCGTGAACCGCGTGGGCGACTTCGGCTTCCTGCTCGGTATTGGCCTGTTGCTCGCGTTCGGCGGCTCGCTGAACTACAACGACATCTTCGCGAAGGGTCATGAAATCGCCGCGCTGACGTTCCCGGGCACCTCGTGGAACCTGCTCACCGTTGCGTGTATCTGCCTCTTCATCGGCGCGATGGGTAAGTCGGCGCAGTTCCCGCTGCACGTCTGGCTCCCGGACTCGATGGAAGGCCCGACGCCGATCTCCGCGCTGATTCACGCGGCAACCATGGTGACGGCCGGTATCTTCATGGTCGCGCGCATGTCGCCGCTGTTCGAACTCTCGGAAGCCGCACTGTCGTTCATCGTCGTGATCGGCGCCATTACCGCGCTCTTCATGGGCTTCCTCGGCGTGGTCCAGAACGACATCAAGCGTGTGGTGGCTTACTCCACGCTCTCGCAGCTCGGCTACATGACGGTGGCGCTCGGCGTGTCGGCTTATCCGGTGGCGATCTTCCACCTGATGACCCACGCGTTCTTCAAGGCGCTGCTGTTCCTCGGCGCGGGCTCGGTCATCATCGGCATGCACCACGATCAGGACATGCGCAACATGGGCGGCCTGCGCAAGTACATGCCCATCACGTGGATCACGTCGCTCATCGGTTCGCTCGCGCTGATCGGCACGCCGTTCTTCTCGGGCTTCTACTCGAAGGATTCGATCATCGATGCCGTGAAGCTCTCGCACCTGCCGGGTTCGGGCTTCGCGTACTTCGCGGTGGTCGCGAGCGTGTTCGTCACGGCGCTCTATTCGTTCCGCATGTACTTCCTCGTGTTCCACGGTGAAGAGCGCTTCCGCGGTCCGAAGCATCCGGAATCGCCGATGGCGATCGAAGCAGCCCACGGTCATGGCGATCATGGCCACGACGAACACCACGTGCACGTGCCGCACGAGTCGCCGTGGGTCATCTGGGTGCCGCTCGTTCTGCTCGCGATTCCCTCGGTGATCGCCGGTGCGTTCGCGATCCAGCCGCTGCTCTTCGGTGACTTCTTCTCGCATGGCGTGGCGTTCCAGAACGTCATCTTCGTTGGCGAGAACCACGAAGCGCTCGCGGAGATGGGCAAGGAATTCCAGGGCTGGGCCGCGATGGGCGCGCATGCGTTCTCGGGTCTGCCGGTGTGGCTCGCACTCGCGGGTGTGGTGGTGGCGTGGTTCTTCTACATGAAGCGCCCGGAACTGCCGGCCGTCGTGTCGCGCACTTTCTCGCCGGTCTACAAGCTGCTGGCAAACGCGTATTACCTCGACAAGATCAACGAAATTGTCTTCGCTCGCGGAGCCGTCGCGATCGGTCGCGGTCTGTGGAAGGAGGGCGATGTCGTCGTGATCGACGGCGTCGTAAACGGGAGCGCCAAGTTTATCGGCTGGTTTGCAACTGTCATTCGTTTCCTGCAATCCGGCTATATCTACCACTACGCATTTGCCATGATCATTGGCATGCTTGGCCTCCTTACCCTGTTTGTAACGCTCGGCGGCAAATAAGGCAAAATAAGGCGAGGAAACGCATGCACGCAACTCCGATTCTCAGTATTGCGATATGGATGCCGATCGTATTCGGCATCATCGTTCTTGTAGTGGGTTCCCGTCGGAACCCGAGTGCGGACCGCTGGCTCGCACTCATCGGTTCGGTGCTTAGTTTCCTCGTCACCCTTCCGCTCGTTGCGGGCTTCGATACGAGCACGGCTTCCCTGCAGTTCGAGGAGAAGGCGGTCTGGATCGAGCGGTTCAATATTGCGTATCACCTGGGCGTCGACGGCATCGCGATGTGGTTCGTCGTGCTGACGGCACTCATCACCGTGATCGTCGTGATCGCGGGCTGGCAGGTCATCACGAAGAACGTCGCGCAGTATTACGCGTCGTTCCTCATCCTGTCGGGCATCATGATCGGCGTTTTCTGCGCCGCCGACGGTCTGCTGTTCTACGTGTTCTTCGAAGCCACGCTCATTCCGATGTACATCATCATCGGTGTGTGGGGCGGCCCGAACCGCGTGTATGCAGCATTCAAGTTCTTTCTTTACACGCTGGCCGGCTCGCTGCTCATGCTGGTCGCGTTGCTGTACCTGTACCGCATTACCGGGACCTTCGACCTCGCCACCTGGCAGGCCGCGAAGATCGCCATGACGCCGCAAATCCTGCTGTTCATCGCGTTCTTCTTCGCGTTCGCGGTCAAGGTGCCGATGTGGCCGGTCCACACGTGGTTGCCGGACGCGCACGTCGAAGCGCCCACGGGCGGCTCGGTCGTGCTGGCCGCGATCATGCTCAAGCTCGGGGCGTACGGTTTCCTGCGTTTCTCGCTGCCGGTCACGCCGGACGCGAGCCACTACCTGGCGCCGGTCATCATCACGCTGTCCCTGATCGCCGTGATTTACATCGGCCTCGTAGCGATGGTGCAGGCGGACATGAAGAAGCTGGTCGCGTACTCGTCGATTGCCCACATGGGCTTCGTCACGCTCGGCTTCTTTATGTTCGGCGAATCGAGCCAGCTCGCGATGGAAGGCGGGATCATCCAGATGATCTCGCACGGTTTCGTCTCGGGCGCCATGTTCCTGTGCATCGGCGTGCTGTATGACCGCATGCACACACGCGATATCGCGGATTACGGCGGTGTGGTCAACACCATGCCGAAGTTCGCGGCGCTGGTCATGCTGTTCGCGATGGCCAACTGCGGTCTGCCGGGCACCTCGGGATTCGTCGGCGAATTCATGGTGATTCTGGCGGCCGTGAAGTACAACTTCTGGATCGCATTCGGGGCGGCGTTCACGCTGATCCTGGGCGCGGCCTATACGTTGTGGATGTACAAGCGGGTGTATTTCGGCGCCGTTGCGAATGACCATGTTCGCGAGCTGAAGGACATTAACGGTCGCGAATACTTCATTCTCGGAGTACTCGCACTGTTTACGCTTTTCATGGGCGTCTACCCGAAGCCCTTTACCGATGTGATGCACGTTTCCGTGGAAAACCTCCTCTCCCACGTCGCAGTGTCGAAACTGCCGCTGTCACAGTAATACCCGAGCGGAGGAACAAAAGATCATGCCAAACGCCCCTATGTACGCTCTGCTGCCCGACGGCCTGGTGATGACCGGCCTCGTCGTCGCGTGGCTCAACGACACGTTCACCGGACCTGAAGGCCGGCGCACGACCTACTTCATCGCGCTGCTGACCACGGTCATAGCCGGTATCTGGTTCGCGGTGGACGCGTTCGATCCGCACGTGTACTACTACTTCACGCGCATGTACGTGGTCGATCCGTTCGCGAGCGCCATGAAGGCGGTGGTCACGCTCGGCTACGCCGTGTCGATCGTGTACTCGCGCAAGTACCTCGAAGACCGCGACATGTTCCGGGGCGAGTTCTTCCTGCTTGGCCTGTTCTCGCTGCTCGGCCAGCTCACGATGATCTCGGGCAACAACTTCCTCACGCTGTACCTCGGCCTCGAGCTGATGTCGCTCTCGCTCTACGCGGTCATCGCACTGCGCCGTAACGCGGCACAGTCGAACGAAGCGGCCATGAAGTACTACGTGCTGGGTGCGCTCGCTTCGGGCTTCCTGCTCTACGGCATCTCGATGCTGTACGGCGCGACCGGCTCGCTCGAGCTGAACGAAGTGTTCAAGGCCGTGGCTTCGGGCCACATCAACGATATCGTCCTGCTGTTCGGCGTGGTGTTCATCGTCGCCGGCGTGGCGTTCAAGATGGGTGCGGTGCCGTTCCACATGTGGGTGCCCGACGTCTATCAAGGCGCGCCTACGGCCATGACGCTGCTGACCGGCGGCGGCCCGAAGGTCGCGGCATTCGCCTGGGCCGTGCGCTTCCTGGTGATGGGCCTGCTGCCGCTGGCAGTGGACTGGCAGGAGATGCTGATCATCCTCGCGGCACTCTCGATGATCGTCGGCAACATCACGGGTATCGTCCAGCGCAACATCAAGCGCATGCTCGCGTACTCGGCCATCTCGAACATGGGCTTCGTGCTGCTCGGCCTGCTCGCCGGCATCGTCGACAACAAGGCGACGGGCGCGGCCAGCGCATACAGCTCGGCCATGTTCTACAGCATCGTCTATCTGATCACGACGCTCGGCGCGTTCGGCATCGTCATGCTGCTGTCCCGCCGCGATTTCGAAGCGGAAACGATCGACGACTTCAAGGGCCTGAACCAGCGCAACCCGGTGTTCGCGTTCGTGATGATGCTCATGATGTTCTCGCTCGCCGGCATTCCGCCGACCGTCGGCTTCTACGCGAAGCTCGCCGTGCTCGAAGCGACCATGAACGCGGGCCTCACGTGGCTTGCCGTGCTCGCCGTGGTTACGTCGCTGTTCGGCGCGTTCTACTACCTGCGTATCGTCAAGCTGATGTACTTCGACGCACCGCAGGACGAAGCACCGATCGAGAGCCACGCATTGAACCGCGGGCTGCTCACGCTCAACGGCGTGGCGGTGCTCTTGCTGGGCATCATTCCTGGCCCGCTGATGTCGATCTGCCTGCAGGCTGTCACGCATACGCTGCCGCTCTGATGTCGGCAGCGGGCTGGTTCATCGTGCTGTTGGCGCTCGCGGGCGCCAACCTGCCGTTCCTCAACCAGCGATTGTTCGGCGTGGTGCCGCTTCGCGCACCGAAGAAGAGTGCGTGGATTCGCATCGCTGAAATGATCGTGTTGTACTTTGTGGTCGGTACGTTCGGCTTCCTGCTGGAGGCGCGCGCCGGCAATCGTTTTGACCAGGGCTGGCAGTTCTACGCGATCACCTTCAGTCTTTTTGTCGTGTTCGCGTTTCCCGGCTTCACCTGGCAATATCTCGTCAAACGCCGCCCGGCGTGACGCGCGTGGCCGGCCCGCGGCCGGCACGCGCGGTGCGACCCGCAGTCCGGCCGCAGTCTGGCCGGTTTCACTTCAAGCGGCGCGCGCGCGGCTTCCAGATTTTCCTGAGCACCCACGAGGCTGACTATGGCTGAACATCATCAACACGACCCGGCGCTCGCCGAGACGTGCGTGGAAAGCACGACGCTCTACGCCGGTAATTTTCTTACCCTGAAGCGCGACACCGTTGCGCTGCCGGACGGCAAGCATGCGACGCGCGAGTTCGTGCAGCATCCTGGCGCGGTGATGGTCATCCCGCTGTTCGACGACGGCCGCGTGCTGATGGAGCGCCAGTACCGCTATCCGCTCTCGCGTGTGATGACCGAATTCCCGGCAGGCAAGCTCGATCCGCAGGAGGGCGCGCTCGCCTGTGCGATCCGCGAGCTCAAGGAGGAGACGGGCTATACGGCGCGCGAGTATGTCTATCTCGCGCAGATCCATCCCGTGATCTCGTACTCGACCGAGTTCATCGACATTTACCTCGCACGCGGGCTGACCGCGGGCGCGGCGCAACTCGACGACGGCGAGTTTCTCGAAACCTTCACGGCGAGGGTTCCGGAACTGCTCGAATGGGTGCGCACGGGCAAGATCACCGACGTGAAGACGATCATCGGCACGTTCTGGCTCGAAAAGGCGCTGTCGGGCGCGTGGCCGCTCGCGAACGCTGAGCAGGGCTGACACGCTACCCGGCAGCGAATTCCTGAGCAGCGGCGGCCCTTGTGGCCGCCGTTGTCGCTTCTACGCGCACCCCAAGCGCAGGTACACCTGAAGCACCTTCAGCGCGCCCGCCCGCGCGGCGCTACAATCGAACCCCCGGGAAAGTCCCGGTGGCTGGCCGCAGGAATTTTTTCGAACGGTCGTTCACAAATTTACGATTTGCGCTAAACTCATCGCAAGCCTCGATTCCCCATGAAGGTCCTCGATTTACAGTGTCCAGACGGCCATCGGTTTGAAGGCTGGTTCGCCTCGGTTGACGACTTCGAGTCGCAACTGTCCCGCAAGCTGGTCGAATGTCCGATGTGCGGCGCCACCCATGTGACCCGCTTGCCGTCCGCGCCCCGGCTGAACCTGTCCGGCGCGAGCGAAACGCCGAAAGCGTCGCCGCACGAGCAGGCGGCGCAATGGCAGGCGCATGCGATGCGTGTGATCCGCGAGGTCCTCGAGAAGACGGAGAACGTAGGCGACCGTTTCGTCGAGGAGGCGCGGCGCATTCACTACAACGAAGCGCCGTCGCGCAATATTCGTGGAGTCGCTTCTGCGGACGATGCGCAAGCTCTCGTCGAAGAAGGCATCGATGTGATGCCGCTGCCGGTTCCGGCCGCGTTGAAGGGTCCGCTGCAATAACGCCATGCGGGTCTTCGCCGCGGCGCGGGGGAAACGCTCCGCACCGGCCGCGGCCAGGAGACATTGCGCATGGATCTGGACTACACCCCCGCTGACGACGCATTTCGCGCCGAAATCCGCGCCTGGCTCGAGGCCAATCTGCCTCAAGCGATGCGCGACAAGGTTCTCAACCACAAACGCCTCTCGCGCGACGACATTGCCAACTGGCACAAGCTGCTAGGCAAGCAGGGCTGGTCCGCGCCCGCGTGGCCCGCGCAATGGGGCGGCCCAGGCTGGACCGAAGCGCAACGCCACATCTGGGACGCCGAGTGCGGACGCATCGGCGCGCCGCCGGTGCTGCCCTTCGGCGTGTCGATGGTCGCCCCCGTGCTCATGAAGTACGGCAACGAGGCCCAGAAGCGCCGCTATCTGCCGCGCATCCTTTCCGGTGAAGACTGGTGGTGTCAGGGGTACTCCGAACCGGGCTCGGGATCGGACCTCGCATCGTTGCGTACACGCGCAGTTCGTGAAGGCGATCACTACGTCGTGAACGGGCAGAAGACCTGGACCACGCTCGGCCAGCACGCCGACATGATGTTCTGCCTCGTGCGCACCGATCCTGCGGCCAAGAAGCAGGAAGGCATCTCGTTTCTCCTCATCGACATGAAAACGCCCGGCATCACCGTGCGTCCGATCATCACGCTCGATGAAGACCATGAGGTCAACGAAGTCTTTTTCGAAGACGTGAAGGTGCCGGTCGAAAATCTCGTCGGCGACGAGAACCGCGGCTGGACTTACGCGAAGTATCTGCTCGGCCACGAGCGCACGGGCATCGCGCGCGTGGGCGCGTCGAACCGCGAACTCGCCTTCCTCAAGAGCGTTGCGCTCAGGCAGAAGAAGCATGGCAAACCGCTGCTCGAAGATCCCGTGTTCGCGGCGCGCGTGGCCGCCGTCGAAATCGAGCTGATGGCGCTGGAAGTGACCGCCGAGCGCGTGATCGCGAGCGCGGAGGGCGGACGCGGCCCCGGTCCCGAAGCGTCGATGCTCAAGATCAAGGGTACGGAGATCCAGCAGGCGCTGACCGAGCTGATGGTCGACGCGGTCGGCCCGCTTGCAGCGCCGTTCGACCCGGCCTACCTCGAGGGCGAGCACGAACACGCGGCCGGCGGCGACGACGACGCGGCCCCGCTCGCGGCGTACTACTTCAACTATCGCAAGACGTCGATCTACGGCGGGTCGAACGAAATTCAGAAGAACATCATCTCGCAGATGATTCTGGGGATTTGAGGAGCGGCGCCATGAACTTCAATTTCACCGAAGAACAACAGCAACTCGCCGACGCGCTGCGTCGCTATCTCGACAAGAACTACGGCTTCGAAGCACGCCAGGCGATCGTGAAGACACCGGCCGGCGTTTCGGACCAGCACTGGAACGCGTTCGTCGAACTGGGTCTGACCGCGCTGCCGGTGCCGGCGGCGCAGGGCGGCTTCGACGGCGCGCCATTCGACATGCTCGTCGTCATGCAGGAGCTGGGCCGCGCGCTCGTGGTCGAGCCGTACTGGGCAACCGCGGTGGGCGTCGAGGCGCTCAAGCTCGCGGGCGGTGCGGCCGAAGCGGAAAACGCAGCGCTGCTCGAACGCGTCGCCTCGGGCGAGATCAAGCTCGCTGCCGCGTTCCACGAGCCGCAGTCGCGCTACGACCTGTTCTCGCTGGATACACAGGCGAAGGAGACGGGCGACGGCTTCGCGCTCACCGGCACGAAATCGGTCGTGCAGCACGGCGCCCAGGCCGACCACTGGATCGTGCCGGCGCGCTTCGCGGGTGAGGTTGCGCTCTTCGTCGTGGCGCGCGATGCGCACGGTGTCGAGGTGGGCGATTACCGCACGATCGACGGCCAACGCGCTGCGACGCTGACCTTCAACGAAGCGCACGCGCGCCGTCTTGGCGACGCGCACACCGGCGCGGCGACATGGGAGAAGATTGCCGACTACGCCACGTTTCTGCTATGCGCGGAAGCCGTGGGAACCATGGACGCGCTCAACCACGCCACGGTCGAATACACGAAGACGCGTCAACAGTTCGGCGTGCCGATCGCGCGCTTCCAGGCGCTGCAGCACCGTATGGCAGAGATGCTGATCCACGACGAGCAGGCCCGCTCGCTGACTTACCTGGCCGCCGCGCGTTACAGTAGCGAGTCGGCCGAAGAGCGGCGCCGCGCGATCTCGGCAGCGAAGGTGCGCGTGGGGCAGGCGGCGCGTTTCATCGGCCAGCAGGCCGTGCAGCTGCACGGCGGCATGGGCGTCACCAACGAAGTGGCGGCCGCGCATCTGTTCAAGCGTCTGGCGATCATCGAAACGACGCTCGGCGATGTCGATCACCACCTCGAACGCTTCGCATCGCTGCCCGGTTTCGCGCAGGCAGCAGCGTAACGCGTGGCGGCAGCAGGCAACAACAGGGCAACATCGGCGGAGAAAACGGATGGGCGTGAGTTACGAAGATCTCGAAGTGGGCAAGCGCTATGTGGTCGGTTCGCACACCTTTGGGCGTGACGAGGTGGTGCAATTCGCGGAGCAGTTCGATCCGCAACCATTCCACATGAGCGAGGCGGGCGGCGAGGCGTCGATGTTCGGCGGGCTCGTCGCGAGCGGCTGGCATACCTGCTCGGTCATGATGGGCATGCTCGTACGCAACTTTCTCAAGGACTCGACCTCGATGGGCTCGCCCGGCGTCGACGAGATTCGCTGGCTCAAGCCCACGCGCGTGGGCGACACGCTGACGATGACGAACGCGATCCTGAGCAAGCGCGTTTCGGCGAGCAAGCCCGATCGCGGCATCGTGGAAACGCAGTGGGAAGGACACAACCAGCACGGCGAACTGATCGTGACCGTGCGTTCGAAGGCGCTGTTCGGCCTTCGCCATCCAGGGAGCGCAATGTGAGCGAAAGCGATGTCATGCAGATTGCCGACGCGGCGGCGTTGCGCGTGCTGATCGGCGCAGGGCCGCTCGTGAGCGGCTGGCGCGAGGTGAGCGAGGCGGACGTGCATGGTTTTGCCGACGCCACGGGCGACCACCAGTGGATCCATATCGACGCCGAACGAGCGCGCCGCGAGTCGCCGTTTGGCGGCCCGATCGCGCACGGCTTTCTCACGCTTTCGCTGATTCCCGTGCTGCTCGGAGGGACGCTGCACATGCGTCAGCGCATGGGCGTGAACTACGGGCTCAACCGCGTGCGCTTCACGCAGCCGGTGCCCGTGGGCGCGAAGGTGCGTGCACGCATCGCGGTGAAAGAAGTGAGCGACGTGGAGGGCGGCGGCGTGCAAGTCGTGTGGGATGTGAGCATCGAGCGTGAAGGCAGCGAGCGGCCCGCATGCGTGGCCGAGTTCATCACGCGGCACTACTTCTAGTTTGATTGCGTGCTCAACGAAAAGGGGCGCTCCGTTGCACGGCGGGCGCCCCTTTGGTTTTGCGCGGATTTCCGCGTAATGCGTTAGTGTCTGGCGTACTGCGTCGCGCCGAACAGCATCTCCTTCGCCTTCTCATCCATGAGCGGCTTGCGCGCATTGGCGAGCACTTCCACGCCGCGCTTGACTGCCGGCCGCGCGGCGATCGTTTCGTGCCAGCGCTTCACGTTGGGCAGCGAATCGAGATCGATGCCCTGGTTTTGCCAGGAGCGCGTCCACGGGAATGCGGCGATATCCGCGATGGTGTACTCGTCCCCGGCCAGATACTCGGTCTTTTCCAGCTGCGTTTCCATCACGTTGTAGAGCCGCTTCGCCTCGTTCGTGTAGCGATTGACCGCATACTCGATCTTCTCGGGCGCGTAGATGCGGAAGTGGTGCGCCTGGCCGAGCATGGGGCCGAGACCGCCCATCTGGAACATCACCCATTGCAGCACGTCGTAGCGCGCCGCGAGGTCTTCAGGCATGAAGCGGCCGGTTTTCGCGGCGAGATAGATCAGGATCGCACCCGACTCGAACAGCGAGAACGGCTGGCCGTCGGCGCGGCGCGGGCCTTCGGAGTCGGTAATGGCGGGAATCTTGTTGTTCGGGCTGATGGCGAGGAATTCGGGCTTGAACTGGTCGCCCGCGCCGATATCGACCGGATGCACCCGGTATTCGAGGCCGGTCTCCTCGAGCATGATATGGACTTTGTGACCGTTCGGCGTGGCCCAGCTGTAGACGTCGATCATCGTGGCTCCTTGGCACCATGAAAGAAGGCGCCGCGAAAGTCTGGATAGTCTTGCGCGACGCCCGATCTGGCGCAAATTAGCATAGATCGGCGTCGCTCGCAGAGTGCGCCAGAGCGCCCCTGCTGTGCTTGTGGACTTACGTGGACTCGCGCAGACTTACGAGCGCGTGACCGGCATTTCCACGCGCGATGCCGCGCCCGCGTCCATATGGCGCGCGAGTTCGAGCTTGGCGATGGCGTTGCGGTGCACTTCGTCGGGGCCGTCGGCGAAGCGCAGCGTGCGCGCCGAAGCGTACGAGTACGCCAGCGGGAAGTCGCCGCTCACGCCCGCCGCGCCGTGCACCTGCATGGCCCAGTCGATCACCTGGCAGGCCATGTTCGGCGCCACCACCTTGATCATGGCGATCTCGCCGCGCGCGCCCTTGTTGCCAACGGTGTCCATCATGTACGCGGTCTTGAGCGTGAGCAGCCGGGCCTGTTCGATCATGCAGCGCGCTTCGGCGATGCGCTCCTGCGTGACGGTCTGCTGGGCGACCGCCTTGCCGAATGCCACACGTGAAAGGGCGCGCTTCGCCATGAATTCGAGCGCACGTTCCGCGAGGCCGATCAGGCGCATGCAGTGGTGAATGCGGCCCGGTCCCAGTCGCCCTTGCGCGATCTCGAACCCGCGGCCTTCGCCGAGCAAAATGTTCGCAGCGGGAACGCGCACGTTTTCGAGCGTGATCTCCATATGGCCGTGCGGCGCGTCGTCGTAGCCGAACACGGTGAGCGGGCGGCGCACGGTGATGCCGGCCGAATCCGAGGGCACGAGGATCATCGACTGTTGAGCATGGCGCGGCGCATCGGGATCGGTCTTGCCCATCAGGATGTAGATCGCGCAGCGCGGGTCGCCCGCACCCGACGACCACCACTTCGTGCCGTTGATCACGTAGTCATCGCCGTCGCGCTCGATGCGCGTCTGGATGTTCGTCGCGTCCGACGAGGCCACGTCGGGCTCGGTCATCAGGAAGGCAGAGCGGATCTGCCCTGCCAGCAGCGGCGTGAGCCATTGCTGCTTGTGCGCCTCGCTGCCATAGCGCTCGATGGTTTCCATGTTGCCGGTGTCGGGCGCGCTGCAGTTGAATACTTCAGGCGCCCAGTGCACGCGGCCCATGATCTCGCACAGCGGCGCGTATTCGAGGTTCGTGAGACCCGCGCCGCGTTCGGAGGCGGGCAGGAACAGGTTCCATAGCCCGGCCGCGCGAGCTTTTTCCTTCAACTGCTCGACGATCTCCGTCGGCACCCACGCATTGCCGTTCGCGCGATTGCGCTCGACTTCCTCGTGGAAGATGGCTTCGTTCGGATAGATGTGTTCGTCGAAGAACGCGAGCAGTTTCTCGCGCAGGGCCTGCACTTTCGGGGAGTAATCGAAATTCATCGGTGACCTCGCAATGCGATGCGGTGACAGTGAAAAGTGAGTCGTTCTCGAACGGGGTTTCAGCGCACCTTCTGCGCGTAGCGCCAGGCGAGTTCCGCCATGGGCCTCGCGCGGCGGCCGGCGTCGATGGCCTGCGCGCTCGCGGCTGTGCCGTCCACGACGCGTTTCATGATGCCCTGCAGGATCGCCGCGATCCGGAACATGTTGTACGCAAGATAGAAGTTCCAGTCGCCGCGAATCTCGAGGCCGGTGCGCTCGCAATAGCGCGCAACGTACTGCGCCTCGTCGGGTATGCCGAGCGCCTGCCAGTCGAGGCCGGCAATGCCGCGAAACTGCGCGGGATCGACGTGCCAGGCCATGCAGTGATACGAGAAGTCGGCGAGCGGGTCGCCGAGCGTGGAGAGCTCCCAGTCGAGCACGGCCAGCACGCGCGGCTCGCTCGGATGAAAGATCAGGTTGTCGAGCCGGTAGTCGCCATGCACGACCGATACGCGCGAGCCCGCATCGTCGGGCATGTGCTGCGGCAGCCATTCGATCAGGTGATGCATGGCGTCGATGCGCTCCGTTTCCGAGGCCTGATACTGGCGGCTCCAGCGATCGATCTGGCGTGCGAAATAATTGCCTGGCTTGCCGTAGTCGGCGAGGCCCACGGCGTTGGGCGTCACGTTGTGGAGCGCGGCGATCACACGGTTCATCTCGTCGTAGATCGCGCCGCGCTGCTCGCGCGTCATGCCGGGCAGCGACTGGTCCCAGAGCACGCGCCCCTCGACGAACTCCATCACGTAGAACGCGCGGCCGATCACCGCTTCGTCGTCGCACAGCGCGAGCATGTTTGCGACCGGTACGTCCGTTGCGGCGAGTGCGTCCATCACGCGGTATTCGCGTTCGATCGCGTGCGCGGACGGCAGCAGCTTCGCCTTGGGTCCCGGCTTGGCCCGCATCACGTAGGTGCGGCCGGGCGTGACGAGCTTGAACGTCGGGTTCGACTGGCCGCCGGCGAACTGCTCGATCGTGAGGGGGCCTTGGAAGCCTTCCACGTGAGCGGCGAGCCAGGCGCCCAGCGCCTCGGTGTCGAAGCGCTGGCGCTCGGCAACCGGGCGCGTACCTTCGAACGCCGAGTAGTCGGGGCGCGGTTGCGCGTTGTTTTGCGTGTCTCCATCCGGGGTGGCTTGCGCCATATTCGTCTCCCTTCTCCTGATTCTCCTGTGGGTCGCCGCGCGTCAGCCGCGCGGTTTATAGCGCAGGTACTGCGCGTACAGCATCTCCATCGTCGTGTTGCGGGTGTCGCGGTGCAGCGGCGAGGGCGGCGCGTGGTTGAGCATGCGCACGACCCAGTCTCGCGGCTCGGCGCCGACATCGAGCGCGTTGATGCAGCCTGTGGCCTGCGCGAGATGGCCGAAGAATGCGCGTCCGCCCGCCGTGATCGCATGCGAGAGAATCGCGCGGTTCACGCCGCCGTGCAGCACGAGCAGCGCCGAGTCCCACGAAAGGTCGGTGCGCAGCGCATCGAGCGGCGGCAGCACGCGGTCGAGCAGCTCGCCGATGGTCTCGCCGCCGAGGAAGCGCGTGTCTTCCGGCACGATGCCGTCGAACACGCGCAGAAAGGCGGCTTCGACTTCAGCGGGGGGAATAGCGGCGAGACGGCCGCCGCGAATCTCTTCCCACGCGCTCTGCACTTCGAGTTCGATCGACTGACCGGTTGCCGCGAGCACGCGCTGCGCAGTCTCGACCGTGCGGCGCAGTCCGCTCACGATCACGCGATCGAAACGCACCCCCTGCAACGCGAACGCTTCGCCGGCGGCGGTGGCCTGGGCGCGGCCGTTCTCGTTGAGCGGCACGGTGTCCGGGTCGATTGCGCGACCCGTCTCGTCGAAGTAGGTGACGTCGCCGTGACGCATCACATAGAGGCGCCGGCGCGCGGGCAACTGATATTCGGTCATGGGTGTGCCGCTCGTGCGGATTGAAGCGGATTTACTTGTAGACAGGGGCGCGCTTTTCGAGGAACGCGGTAATGCCTTCGAGGCCGTCGCGGTGATGCAGTGACGCGACGAAACTTTCGCGCTCCGCAGCGAGCTGTGCTTCGAGCGGTTGCGAGTCCGCGACGCTCGTCAAACCCTTGATGCGCGCCACCGAATTCGGCGAGATCTTCGCGAGTTCGTCGGCCCAGGCAAGCGCCGTATCGAGCGCCGTTTGCGGCTTCGCGAGCCGGTTCACGACGCCCAGTTCCGCGAGACGCGCCGCGCCGATCGGCTTGCCTTCCACCATCAGCTCGAACGCGAGCGAGCGCGGCAGCGAGCGCGCAAGGAACCACGAGCCGCCGCCGTCGGGCGTCAGACCCACGCGCGAATAGGCCATGACGAACTTCGCATCGTCGGCGGCGACGAGCAGGTCGGCGGCGAGTGCGAGCGAGAAGCCCGCGCCGGCGGCCGCGCCTTCCACGGCGGCGATGATCGGCTTGCTCGACTGGCGCATCGCGGTGACCCACGCAGCGAGCATGTCGATGCTGGCGGCCTGCACCGAAGGGTCCTTCGCGCGGTTTTCGAGCAGGCGGTTGAGGTTGCCGCCCGCACAGAAGAAGTTATCGGCGCCGGTGAGGACGATTGCGCGCAATGACGAGTCGCGCTCGGCGGCGTCGAAGGCTTCGACAGCAGCGGCGTACATGTCGGGATGCAGCGCGTTGCGTGCGCCGGGGTTCGACAGCGTGAGGACGAGTGTCGATTCGTGGCCTTGCGGGCGGGTGCTGAGGAGTTCGGCGCTCATTGCGGTGCCTCGTTCGATGCGTTGATGTCTGCTGCGTCTGCTTGCGTCAGCGAAAGGCCGAGCTGCGCGCGGCGCGCGAGCCACGGCGACGGGCGATAGCGCGGATCGCCGAGCACGGTGTGGATGTTGCGCAGGATCGTGAGGATCGTGTGCGCGCCCAGCGCGTCGCCGAGCGCGAGCGGGCCGCGCGGGTAGCCGAGACCCAGCGTGACCGCGAGGTCGATGTCACGGGGCGTGGCGATTTGTTTTTGCGCGATGTCGCAACCGATGTTGACGATCGTCGCGACGATACGCTGCGCGACAAAGCCCGTCGAATCGCGGATCACGGTGACCGGCACGCCGTCGGCGGCGAAGAGCGCGTGGCCCGCGTCGCGGGCTTCGCGCGTGGTGGCGGGCGTCGTCATCAGCGTGCGGCGCTTCGCGGTGTCGAGCGGGAACAGCGTGTCGATGGCGACGACGCGGCTCGCGTCGAGCTGCTCGTCGAGCGCGGCGGTCGTGGCGTCGAGGCCGAGCGGCGCGACGACGATCAGCGAACCGGCTGCCGGCGTATCGCTTTCGTCGACGGCCACGCTCGCTTTCGCTGCGAGCGCGAGCACGGCGTCACGCGCGGCGGCGTTGCGGCGGCTCACCCAGATGCGCGCAGGCAGTGCCGTGGGCGCTGCGGGCTCGTCGGGCGCCTGCTGCTTGCCATCGACATAGCGATAGAAGCCTTCACCGGCTTTGCGGCCAACGAGGCCGCCTGCGAGCCGCACACCCGTGATGGGGGAGGGCGTGAAGCGCGGCTCCTCATAGAACTGGTGATAGATCGACTCCATCACCGGATGCGAGACATCGAGGGCGGTGAGGTCGAGCAACTCGAACGGTCCGAGGCGAAAGCCAGCCTGTTCGCGCATGATGCGATCGATCTCGACGAAGCTCGCTACGCCTTCGCCCGCCACGCGCAGGCCTTCGGTATTCATGCCGCGGCCCGCGTGATTGACGATGAAGCCGGGCATGTCCTTCGCGCGCACTGGCGTGTGGCCCATGCGGCGCGCGAGCGCCATGAGCGCGTCGCCGGCGGCGGGATCGCTGCGCAGGCCGTCGATCACTTCGACCACCTTCATGAGCGGCACGGGGTTGAAGAAGTGATAGCCCGCCACACGCGATGCATCGCTGCACGCGGCAGCGATGGCGGTAATGGAAAGCGAAGAGGTGTTCGAAACGAGCAGGCAACGCTCGCTCACCACGCTTTCGAGCTCGCGAAAGAGCGTGCGCTTGGCCTCGAGATTCTCGACGATCGCCTCGATCACGAGATCGCAGACAGCAAGTTCATCGATCGTATGCGCGCCGCTCACGCGTTCGAGCGCGGCGTTGGCGGCAGCCTCATCGAGCTTGCCTTTTGCCGCGAGTTTCGCGAAGGTGTCGGCGAGATAATCGCGCGCGGCGGCGACCGCCTGCGGGTTCGTGTCGTAGAGGCGCACCGCGAGGCCTGCCTGCGCAGCGATCTGGGCGATGCCGCGGCCCATCGCGCCGGTGCCGACGATGCCGATTGTCTCAATGTTGAAATGATGTGAAGTCATTGGAAGCCTGGCTCCATGATTGGCCTAGAATAGCACGGTCGTACAATTTTATGAAAACGGTTCGGCAGTTCCGAAAAGGGAGCTGCCTCTCTGAAGGAGGCAACGAGGATGATCAAGCTGCACGGTTTCGCGCTTTCGAATTACTACAACAAGGTCAAGCTTCTGCTGCTCGAGCACGGCATCGCGTTCGAGGAGCTGCCGAACAAGCTGCCGCTCGAAGAGGCGCAGCTCGCGCAGTCGCCGGCCGGCAAGGTGCCTTATATCGAAACGGAGCAGGGCTTTTTGTGCGAGTCGGAAGTGATCGTCGAGTATCTGGCAGCGCGCTTTCCAGAGAAGCACATTTTCGCGGCGGATCCGTGGCAGGCAGCGAAGGAGCGCGAACTCATCGTTTTCATCGAAACGCATCTGGAGTTGAACGCGCGTGAGCTGTATGGCGAGGCGTTCTTCGGCAGCAAGGTGACGGACGAGGTCAAAGCGACCATGGAAAAGCGGCTGCGCCGTTACGTGGCGGCCTTCAGGCGGATCGCGAAGTTCGCGCCTTACGTGGCGGGCGAGCAGTTCGGCGTGGCCGATGCGGCGGCGTTCGTGAGCCTGCCGCTCGTGGGCCGCGCGACGCAGGCCGTCTACGGCAGCGATTTCCTCGCCGACGTGGGTATCGACTGGAAAACGTATATCAAGCTGGTCGGTGAACGCCCGACGGCGCAGCGCGTCAACGCGGACCGCAAGGCGTATATCGAGGCGAACTCGTAAGCGTTGCGGCGTTTTGCACGTTGTTGCGCGCGATGATCGGGAACGCACTGCCGTTCGTGGATTCATCGCGCGCGCACGACATCAGAGCCGCGCAAGCCGCTCGAGCGCGGTCGCGAGCGTGCTTTCCTGCTTGGCGAAGCAAAAGCGCACGACGCCCGATTCGTGCGCCTCGTGATAGAACGCCGACACCGGAATGGCGGCCACGCCGATCTCCGCAGTGAGCCACTTCGAGAATTCCGCTTCGGGCAGATCGCTGATCGCCGAATAGTCCACGCACTGGAAGTAGGTGCCTTCGCACGGCAGCAGCTTGAAGCGCGTGTTGGCGAGTCCGGCGCGAAAGAAGTCGCGCTTCTTCTGGTAGAACGCGGGCAGTTCCAGATACGGCTTCGGATCGCGCAGATACTGCGCCAGGCCGAACTGCATCGGCGTGTTCACGGTGAAGACGTTGAACTGGTGCACCTTGCGGAACTCCGCCGTGAGCGGCGCGGGCGCGGCGACATAGCCCACCTTCCAGCCCGTCACGTGATAGGTCTTGCCGAAGCTCGACACGATGAAGCTGCGCGCGGCCAGCTCCGGATAGCGCGCCACGCTTTCGTGCGGCTGGCCGTCGTAGACCATGTGCTCGTAGACCTCGTCGGAGAGGATCAGCACGTTGGTGCCGCGCACGATCTCCTCGAGCTTTTGCATGTCCTCGGCGCGCCACACTGTGCCCGTGGGGTTGTGCGGCGTATTGATGAGGATGAGGCGCGTTTTCGGCGTGATGGCCGCGGCGAGGCGGTCGAACGCAATCGCGTAGTCGGGCGCTTCGAGCGTCACGAACACGGGCTTGCCGCCCGCCAGTTCGATCGACGGCAAATAGCTGTCGTAGGTCGGCTCGACCACGATCACTTCGTCGCCCGCGTGCACGGTCGCGAGAATCGCCGTGAGGAGCGCTTGCGTGGCGCCGGCCGTCACCGTGATCTCGCTATTGGCGTCGTAGCGGCGGCCGTACACGTGCTCGATCTTGTCCGCGATCGCTTCGCGTAGCGCGGCGATGCCTGCCATCGGCGGGTACTGGTTGTGACCCTCGCGCATGGCTTGCGAGACGGCGTCGACGATGCGCCCGTCGCAATCGAAGTCGGGAAAGCCCTGGCCCAGGTTGACCGCGCCCTTTTCGGCGGCGAGCGCGCTCATCACGGTGAAGATCGTCGTGCCGACGTTCGGCAGACGCGACGGAAAAGAGGGCGTGAGCAGGGTGTCCTGCGAATTCTGCGTGGGATGCGGTGCGTTCATGTCGCGGGCGGGAGTCGGGCGTTGGGTTGGGTCAAAGTCCGATTGTAGGCAAATCGGCACCGCTGCGGTGGTCAGGCCGGGCGCGCACGCCGTGATGCAGGGGCATCACGCCTGCGCTGCTTGAGCAGCGCTTTGCACGCATTCGGCGACGAAGGCGTCGGGCGTTGCGATGCGAAAGCCAAAGTCGCGCGCCACGCGCTTCGCGAGCTTGAGCACCGCGCGGTCCTTCGAGACGAGCCACCGTGCGCCGCTTGCGCGCGCCAGTTCGAGAAACTTCTGGTCGTCGCGGTCGCGGCATTGGGGCAGGGGCCGCGCGTCGGCGGCAAGCCCGGGCAGCTCGATCAGTTCAACGAGGCCGGCCAGCGCCGCGAGCGCGTCCGCTTTCGCGACGCCGCGGCCAGCGAACTGCGGATAGTCGAGCACGTGGGCCAACTCGGCCTGGCAACGCGCGTCGATCAGCGCCTGGATCGCGCCGCGCTCGAGCGCCGCGCGAATGGGGCGCGTGTGCGCGTCGTCGAACACGAGGATATCGAGCCAGACATTCGAGTCGAGAACCACGGGGAGCGCGCGAGCGGCGGCGGGCGAGAGGGATGCTGCGGTTGGGGGCGTGAGGCCGGTCATTCGTGAATTCGCTACAATCGGGCTTTCGCCTTTGAACATCGGCACATCGTGCCTGCAAGCCTCTATGATAATCGTTCTGTCGCCGGCCAAATCGCTCGACTATGACACGCCGGCGCACATCGAAGCCCACACTATCCCCGATTTCGTCGACGACGCAGCCGAGCTGATCGCGGGCTTGCGCCGCCTCTCGCCGCAGCAGATCGGTTCGCTCATGAGCATTTCCGACCCGCTCGCGCGCCTGAATTTCCAGCGCTACGCCGACTGGTCGAAGCAGTTCAGCCAGACCAACGCGAAGCAGGCCGTGCTCGCGTTCAACGGCGATGTCTACGAAGGCTTCGACGCGAAGTCGCTCTCGTCGGCGGATCTCGACTATGCGCAACAGCATGTGCGTGTGCTCTCCGGGCTCTATGGCCTGCTGCGTCCGCTCGACCTGCTGCAGCCTTATCGCCTGGAAATGGGCACGCGTTTCGAAAATGCGCGCGGCAAGGATCTCTACGCGTTTTGGGGCGAGCGCATCACGCACGCGATCAATGCGCAGATCGAGCACAACCAGGCGAAAGCGGCGAAGGGTGCGCGCGTGCTGGTGAACTGCGCGTCGAACGAGTACTTCAAGGCCGTAAAGCCGAAGAAGCTCGCCGCGCCTGTGATCACGCCGGTATTCGAAGACTGGAAGGGTGGGCGCTACAAGATCATCAGCTTCCACGCGAAGCGCGCGCGCGGCTTGATGGCGCGTTATGCCGTCGAGAACCGCGTGGCGGAGCCCGAGGCGCTCAAGGCGTTCGATGTGGAAGGCTACGCGTTCGATGCGGATGCATCGAACGATTCGACCTATGTATTTCGTCGGCGCATCGCCGAGTAAATGAACAAGCAAGCGGGAAGGAAAACACCATGACGATTGCCATCTCCAGCCATTTCGATGCGGGCGCGATCGAGGTCCTGTCGTGCGAGCGCGCCGACGACATCCGTCTGCGCGTGCGAGCGGATAACCAGTCCGAGTTCGCGCAATGGTTCTACTTCCGCCTCTCGGGCGCGCGCGGCGAACGTTGCGTGATGACGTTCGAGAACGCGTCGGCCTGCGCATTTCCCGAGGGCTGGCGCGACTACCAGGCCGCGGCGAGCTACGACCGCGTGAACTGGTTCCGCGTGCCGACCTCGTATGACGGGAAGGAACTCGTCATCGACCACACGCCCGACTTCGACAGCATCTACTACGCGTACTTCGAGCCGTATAGCGAAGAGCGTCACTCGGAGTTCCTCGGCGCGCTTCAGCAACTGCCGCACGCCACACTGACGGAACTCGGCCAGAGCGTCGAGGGCCGCCCCATGTCGCTGCTCTCGCTTGGCATGCCGGGCGACACCGCGCCCGACGGCAAGCCCAAGAAGACGGTCTGGATCATCGCGCGCCAGCATCCGGGTGAGAGCATGGCCGAGTGGTTCGTCGAAGGGTTGGTCAAGCGGCTCGCCGGTTGGGGCGACTGGGCTGGCGATCCGGTCGCGCGCAAGCTTTACGACCGCGCCGTGTTCCATATCGTGCCGAACATGAATCCGGACGGCAGCGTGCACGGGAATTTGCGTACCAACGCCGTGGGCGCGAACCTGAACCGCGAGTGGATGGCGCCGGACGCGCAGCGTAGTCCCGAAGTGCTGGTCGTGCGCGATGCGATCGAAGCCACGGGCGTCGATCTCTTCTTCGACATCCACGGCGACGAGACGCTGCCCTATGTGTTCGTGGCGGGCTCGGAAATGCTGCCTGGCTTTACCGATCAGCAACGCGCGGAGCAGAAGGCGTTCATCGAGGCGTTCAAGGTGGCGAGCCCCGACTTCCAGGATCAGCACGGCTACGAGGCGAGCCGCTACCGCGAAGATGCGCTCAAACTCGCGTCGAAGTACATCGGCCATCGCTACGGCTGCCTGTCGCTCACGCTCGAGATGCCGTTCAAGGACAACGCCAATCTGCCCGACGAACGCGTAGGTTGGAACGGTGAGCGTAGCGCCGCACTTGGCGCTGCGATGCTGCAGGCCATCCTGCATCACGTGGAGGCGTTTGCGTAACACGCGTCTTCACCGCGCAGACATCAAGAAAAGGGGGAAACGGCCAGGCCGTTTCCCCCTTTTTCGCGTCGAGAACACCGACGGGTTCAGTTGGCCGTCGTCTTCTTCTTTGAAGTCGCTTTTTTCGCAATGGATTTTGTCGTCGTCGATTTGCTGGACGACTTCGTGCTGCTCGTCGACGTTTTGTGGCTCGACTTGTTCGCAGGCGCTTTTTTCGAACCGTTGCCAGTGGCCTTCCTGGTCGAATGCTTGCCCTTTCCATGGGCGCCGCTCGACGCCGTGCCGCGCTCGCTGCGTGCGTGCGCCGGCGGGACCGGATCGTTCCAGCTGAACGCGAGCATCTGCTGCCCGACATAGCCGCAGCGAAATTTCAGGTCATAGGGCGAGTTGCCGCTTTCTTTGGGAATGCCGATGCCGTCGACTGTCACGATCGTATCGACCTTTACGCGCTGCTTGCCTTCGTCGAACGAGTCGTTCCACGGCGTCACGCTCGCGTGCGCGCTGTCGAACGAACTGGGCGGAAACTCGACGTGATCGAGCGCTGTCGATGTGCTTGCGACGAAGTCGCCGTGCGCCGCGCAGTCCGCGACTAACGGGTCCGCGTGCATCTGGGTGACGAACTGCTTGACGAGATCGTTGTGTTGATCGAGTTGATCGGCCTGCGCGGCTGGCGCGGCGATGAGCATGAGGCTCGCGGCGCACGCCGCCAGTTGACCGGCTACGAACAACAGCCGGCGAGATGCATGGTTGCAGTCCATCTGCTTGCTAGGGATGAGGGGTGAGACGTCAGGCACCGTAAGATGCAGCCCAGCCAGCTTGAGTTCAATCCGGAAACAATTATTTTCTTCTGTCAGAGCAGTGGGATCGGCGCAAGCGCTGCTGCGTATGCGCTTGCGGCCGAGCGCGACGTGCGGTCGCGCCGTCGCCACGTTGCTGGCGGTGGGGCGTCTGGCTGAGGCAGCGTTCAGGTTCGCGGGCCGCCCAGGCGATAGCGACGCACGTCGTACGTGGTGACCCAGGCCGGCCGGTAGACGGCGATCAGCGCCGTTGCCATACCTGTGAACCAGGCTTCGCCCGAAGCGAGTAGAAATACGCTGAATGCATAGCCTGCGGGCACGGTGATCGCCGATCCGCCGTTGAGCGCCACATGGGTGCCGAGCGCGAGATAGGCCGCCGCCGAAACGGCGATGGCTGGCGACACGAAACCCTGGCCGACGATGAACATGAAGAGGTTGCGCGGCAGCCACGCGGTGCAGGCGCGCTGCAGTAGCGCCGAAATCGCGACAGGGAAGGCGCCGAATATCAGGAAGGTGAGGGCGACGCCTTCCCAGGGGGCGTCGAAGACCAGTGCGGCGAGCCCGACGACGACGCCCATGGCGACGAGCGCGAGCCCCCAGTCGAATAGCGTGACCACGAGTGTGGCGCCGAGCAGGTGCAGCACGGTGCCGTCTTCGAGCCACGCATTACTTGCCCACAGCACGGAGATTGCGACGACGATCGCAAGCCACACGTGCTGGAGCGTGGCGTCCTGCAGACGCTTGAAGGGGTTCTTCCATAGCGCGAGCGCGAGCAGCCCCACGGTGACAACCCAGGCACCGATAGCAACCCAGAACGGAAGCGGCGTAAATAGGAACCCCATGTGCTTCATATTACTCGTTGGAAGGCGAGCCGTGTGCGCGAGCGAGCACCAGGGCTTCCTCCTCCGTGCTCTCACTGGCCTCGCCGACGTCGACGGGGCGCATCTGCTGCGCCGCGGCGAGGTCGCCATAGGGCGTCACTGGCTCCGCGGCGATGGGTAGGGGAGCCGCACTGTCGCCTGACAGCAACGGATAGCGATGCGCAAGAGCGTCGCGTGCGCGCAATGGCACCGGACCGTGCTCGCCGTGCCGGGGCTTCGCCGCCCGCTCGCATTCTGCGCGCAGCACCTGCAGCTGGTTCGCGAGCAATCCGTTGTAGATCGCGACGGCTGCCGCGCGATTGGGCGCGCCGAGCTGCTGAAAGATGCTTGTCAGATGGACTTTCACCGTGCCCTCGCTGATGCCGAGCGCTCTCGCGATCATCTTGTTCGTATTGCCCATATGGACGCAGCGAAGGATCTGCTCCTGTCGCGGTGACAGGTCCACCTTCGGACGTACCTTGCGGGCCTGTGCGGCGGCCTGGGCATCGCGCCGGGGCGGCAGCGGCCATGGCGTGCATGGACCGAGCACGTCGGCCGGCAGATGATCGCCACCAAGCATGATGAGTTCCAGAAACTTCACAATCAGGACGGAGTCCGTTGTGCGCCGGATGACGCCGCGGGCGCCTTCGTTGATGAGCGCGCGCACAGTCGTGGGCGTCTCGGCGCTGTCAACCAGTATGGCGACGGGCAAGCTGCGGTGCCGCATGACAAAGTGGCGCAGTTCGCCGGCACGGATGTCGTCGTGCCAGTCGATCACGATCAGGTTGGGGGTGAACCGTTGCAAGGCGCGCTCAGCGCTGCGCCAGTCCGGCGCATCATTGAAGCGTGCGCGACGGTCGATTTGTCTTAACAGCGCCTTGAGTCCTTCGCGCCTTTCGGCGTCCGGATTGAGAATCAAGAATAGGCTATCAGAAGCCATCACGTGCTATCTAAGTGATTGAAAATACAGAGAAAAAATAAAGCGTTTACCGCTATTTATCGGTATTTACTGTGGCAAGCCAACCGATTCCGGGGGTACAATTTGCGCTAAATACCCCCGTTCAAAAAGGTACATATGCCGCTAACGACCCTGGGCGCGAAAAACGCAAAGCCGAAGGAAAAGCCGTACAAACTCGCCGATGAGCGCGGCCTTTACCTTCTCGTGACGCCGGCCGGCGGGCGGCTGTGGCGGTTCAAATATCGACATGCGGGCAAAGAAAAGCTGCTGGCGCTGGGCTCGTTCCCGGATGTCTCACTAGCGGAGGCGCGCGACGCACGCGAAGACGCGCGCCGCCTGCTTCGTGCAGACAAAGACCCTTCTGAGCATCGCCGCACCTTGCGAACAGAGGCGAGACGCGCCGCAGGGAATAGCTTCGAAGCCGTGGCGCGGGAGTGGCTCGCGAAACAGGCGCGCGGCGGTGGTGTGCGTGGCGATCGGCCACGGTGGTCTGAGAAATATCTTGCGGTGGTCACTTCCCGGCTGGAGGCGGACGTTTTCCCAGCATTGGGCCAGATACCAGTCAGTGCGATCCGTGCGGCCGACGTGCTCGACATGATCGCGACAATCGAAAAGCGCAACGCGTTTCAGATCGCCCAGCGGGCGCAGCAGTACACGAGCAGCATCATGCGCTATGCCGTGGTCACCAGTCGCGCCGAGCGAGATCCCGCGGTCGACGTACGGGACGCACTCACACGAGTGTCGACAAAGCATCACCCTGCAGTGACGCAGCCGAAAGAAATTGGAAAGCTGCTGCTGGCGGTCGATGGGTATTGGGGCATGCCTCAGACCAGGGTTGCGCTCACACTACTCGCGCATACTTTTGTCCGTCCCAATGAGTTGCTGCGCGCCCGATGGCCGGAAGTGGATCTTAAGGCGCGGTTGTGGACCGTGCCGGGTGAGCGAATGAAATCGCGTCGCCCGCACCTCGTCCCGCTTACCGACCAGACGGTCGAGCTTTTCCAGCAGCTGGAGCAACTAAAGACCCAGGATGATGGTCTGGTGATCCCCGGGCGGAAGGCAAGCCGGAAGGTCTGCAGTTCGACCTTGCTGGCGGCGTTGCGCGTGATGGGCTACCCCGGCGATGTCATGGTGTCGCACGGTTTCCGCTCAACGGCGAGCACGAGACTTCATGAAGAGGGATTCGAAATAGACGTGATCGAGGCGCAGCTCGCGCACTCGCGCCCAGGCGTGCGCGGCGTTTACAACCGTGCCATCTACCTCAAAGAGCGGGTCGAGATGATGAAGTGGTGGTCTGCGTACCTGGGCAGTTTGTGTGAGCTGGCACGAAAGGAGGCGCCGAGTGCCGCCGACCAAGGCGAGGGCGAACAAGAAGCGTCTACCGGGCGACCCCTGGCTGTCAGCCGCTGAATTTGGACAGCAGAAACTGCTCGACGGATGCGATCACGCGCCAGAGCGGTGGGTGGAGAATCGCAATCCGCCAGCGACGCGTTGCACTCTAGCAACAGCGACCTCGCTTGTCGAGCGGGTGCCCACAGATCACTAACGCTCAATGCAAATCAATAGGCGTAAATGGCGTCCGGGTAGTACGGGGCTATCGGTGTGCCGGCGAATTGCAAGCGGCTATGAAGGCATCAGGAGCGCGCATAGACTGGGCGGAACGCTACAAAGCCTCGGAGGGCTAAGTGAACGATCCGCTGATTCGCCGCATAGAAGCGGCCAAGTACCTCGGCGTCGCGGTACCCACACTCGATCGCTGGGCTGCGGCCGGGAAGATCGCTCGCCCCGTCAAGATGAGCGCGCGGTGCTCCGGTTGGCGTCAGTCGGTGCTCGACGCGTTCCTTGAGCGGTTCGTGCAGTCGGACGAGCCAGCCAACGCGCAGCCGGTGGAGGTGGCCAATGCGGCAGGTTGACGATCTTAAGCGGCGGCTTGCTCCCGTGGGGCGGCACGCGCGGCGCGCAACGAGCGCGCAAGCCGCAGCCAGCTCCAAAAAATAAGCCCGTCACTCTCGTGGCGGGCCAGAATTTAACGGCTGAACTCAGGACTCCATACTAAACATGAACGATTTTTCTAGCAATAGCGAAATCGCAATCGATTCTCGCGTCGCAGATTGGATTTGGGACAACTTCGCTCGGCGCATGTGGTTGTCGAGGTATGGCTGGAAGGGAACCCACCCGCAATACAAGGGGAAGCTGGGGTGGTCGTTCGGCGCGTTCAATCGTGGCGTGCTCAAAGCGGCGCTAGAGGCGTGTCCGGGTGAAGGGTTTGCATGCGGGCTTGGCTTCATCAAACCCGGCGAGAACACCACATACCTCGCTGCATTCGACCTGGACGACCACGGCAAGGATATGGCCTGGTCGGACATGCAGGCCGTAGCGCTCAATCTGCTAGGCATTGCCCGAAATCGTGGGCTGTACGGCTTCACCGACAGGTCGCCGGGCGGGCACGGCGTCCACATCTGGTTTCGATTCGATGCACCGCAGGATGCGTACAGCGTGCGCGCCCTGCTGCTTGACGTGCTCAAAGAATGCGGCTTGGCAAACGGCGGCGGTGGCGTGCGCGTTGGCCAGGCTGAAATTTTTCCAAAGCAGCCCGCTGTCGGCGAAGGGGAATGCGGCAATTGGCTTGCGTTGCCGTGCCAGTGGAAGTCGCGCCCACTCGACGACACGTTCGATGAGCTGGACGATATGCCAGTCGAGGCGGTGGTCGCCATTGACTGGCCTGCGTCTCAGCCGGTGCCCATGCTCGATCGAGCCGCGCAGACGGAGCGCGCGGCGGTGCCGCACGGCGAAGTGCCGGTCGAACTCGAAAAGATCCAGGCGGCGCTCGAAGCTCTCCCGAACGGCGGCACGGACTCACTCGAGTACGACCACAACGGCGAGCGCGGCGGCTATCTGGACGTTATGTGGGCAGTCGGCGCCGGCTCGCATTGGAGCGACGAAGGGCGCGAATTGCTCCGCAGCTGGACATCCTTGTCTTCCAAATACGACGAGGCAGAAGACGACAAGCAATGGGCGCACGGCTTCAAGAAATGGGACGCCGCGCGCAACAACGGCACGCTCGAAAAGCTCGTCGGCGTCGGCACGCTGTTCCGTATGGCCAGTCGGTGCACCCCCGGCTGGGATCGACGCTGGACAGTGGCATCGCCCGATGAGTTTGGCGTGGTTGATGAGCCGCAGGACCCCCCGTGGCATGAGGGCTGGTATTTCCTGAGTGCATCGGACCGCGTCGTGCGTTTGGGCGAGGTGAGTTCCTACACCATGAAGGGGTTCAACGTGCGCCACGCCGGGTTGGTGCTCGCCGCTGGTAAGGGCCGTCCTCCAACCCCGTTCGAATTTGTCGAGAAGCGCCAAAAATTCGGAATGGCTGACGCGCTTGCATACGCGCCTGGTCAGGCGCCGGTCTTCAAGTTCCAGGGGCACACCTTCGTGAACTCGTACCGACCGGCCAGCGCGCCCGATACGCCGGCCGCATTGTCCAGCGAGCAGCGGGCCGCGGTCGATCTGGTAAGGCGGCATATCCGGCTCATTGCCGGTAACGACGACACCGCGCGAATGCTCGAGACGTGGATCGCACTCAACGTGCGTTCGCCCGGCAAGCTTATTGGTGTCGCACTGCTCGTGAAGGGCATTCAGGGCGACGGCAAGACGACCATATTCTCTAAGCTGATGTCGGCCGTCATGGGCGCTGAGAACGTCGGCAACGTATCGAATACGACGTTGCGACGGGACTTCACAGCGTGGGCGAGCGGCCGGGCGATACGCGTTGTGGAAGAGGTCAAAGCGGCCGGGCATAGCCGGCACGACGTGCTGAACTCCGTGAAGCCGTACATCACGAATGAGACTGTCGCGATCGAGGGCAAGGGGAGGGACAGTATCGACTCCCTGAACACGACCAACTATGTCGCGCTGACGAATTTCGACGATGCCTTGCCGATCGACGATGGTGACCGCCGCTGGTGGATCGTCGACACCCCATTCACCCACATCGCCCAGCTCACCGAGTCGGTCGGGGGCAATCTCGCCAGCCATTTCGACGAACTCCACGCGGCAATCGAGGCGCACGGCGGCGCGTTGCGCAAGCATTTCCTCGAGTGCGAGCTGCACAAGAGCGTGCGCTACAACATGCGCGCACCGGAGACGGAAGGACGGCGGCGCATGATCCGCGCCGAAAGCGACCTGGTGGGCGGCGACTACCTCGACAGCTACATCGAACAGGGGGCGTACGGTGTCAGCAAAGACGCGATCGCATCATCGGCGATTTCCGATCTGCTGAGGGAGGTCATGGGCGGGGATGCGCCGCAGACCCGCAAGCTACAAAGACTGCTCGATTCGCGCGGCTACAGGCCGTGTTCGAAACCCCTGAAATGGGATGGCAAGACGCATCGCGTCTATGTGAAGGACGCTCGCATGGTCGACACCGACACGGATCTCGCGCGAAAACGCGTTCAGAAGCTGCTCGACGCAACGAAGGCGGCGGCGGGTGGAGTGGAGTTCGCCGAGATCGGCGAAATGGTAGCGGCGGAGTGATCGGCGCGCGCCGAAGGTAGCGGCGAGGCAGGATCATCTTGTAACCTGCATCTCTTGTAACTCAATTCGTAACCTCGCCAAAAGCCTTATGCCGTAAGGGTTCTAGCTGTTCTCGGTTACAAGTTACAAGTCAATAGAGTTATATGGAGAAAAAGAGATAGAGGGTACATAAGGTGCCCTCACTGTAGCGCCCGCTATCTGTGCCGTGCGATATGAGAAAACTTGTAACTTGTGACCAAAATCGCTGAGAGCCTTGCGGGGTAAGCAGTTGAGCGACGTTCGATTCGTAACCAGGCATTCGTAACCTTGTAACCGCCCCCGGTCGGACAAATCCCCGCGGGGCTCGCAGTAGGGGGCGAGAAATGGGCAAATTGCAGGACGAGATTGACGGGTTTCACCGGGCAGTGGCCGCAAAGGCGCTGCTCATAGCGCTCGAATGGGCTGGCGGCGATGCGGCGGCCTTGTCGGCCGCGGCGGGTCTGGGCAAAGATTCCGCGCGGTTGTGGGTGCATCGAAAGCGTATCTCTGCTCTCGGTGCCCTTGTGCTTGAGCGGATCGCGGGGTTCCCACTGACGGCGGCGGAGATGCGCCCCGATGTCGACTGGGTGCGCTGGCGGAAAAGGATTCGGTGCAACGGATGCGGGAAACGGATCCAGCCCCCAAATTACCGGGCTGGGTCTTCCCGTATGTTAAAGGCTCGTATTAAGGCCGCGGCAAAGGCGCGCTGCGCGTCTTGCTAGCTGGCGGCGCGTGCTCTACCCGGACGAGCCGCCACACGGGTGCAGCGTCGGGAAAGAAGCAGGGAAAAAGCGCACGCGCGTAAACGGCGGCCACCCAGACCGGCGGGAGCCCGGTCTGCCCTCTTAGGCCGCGCCGCCCCCGCCGTTGTTTACGGTTTCAGGCCGGACGGCACCAGTGCACCGGCAACAGCTGCCGAGTGTTTGCAGATCTGCTCGACGTTCGCAAAAGCGTCGGCACCGTTTTGCGGCGATTTAAACGCCTGCTCCGCAGCATACAGCGCACTCGATTCGCACCGTTGTTCTGCCGGAACCGCTACGCCGACCATCAATGCCCCATACGCAAGAGTTGTCATTTCGTAGGCAATCGCTATTGCCGCTACTGCTGCACCAATGTACTTGATCATCTCGTGGCTCCGTTGGGGGATATCCCTTTGTGATAACGGCATGGGCGCGAAAAACTTTAAGGCCATTCGCTGATCGCTTGGCCGCTGGCCTGGCCGTCCATGATCTGCGAAACTTGCGGCTCCTTTCAGGATGGAGAAGCGCCGTGTCATCGTTGAGCTACCGAGAGTGGGACATTTTCATCAATGAGCGGGCAAAGACGAGCGGAGGCGCGATCACCGGACGCTATCAATGCGTCGTTCCCGCTTTCCTGATGTCCCGACAAACGATTGGGTTTCTGGCTGAGGGTTTTGAGCTAAGGTACCCGCGGCCTCTCCGGTTGGAACGTCAGATCCGGCCTGATATTGCGGAGGCAGGACTGCCGGCGAACGGGCAGGATTTTGTAATCGATATCTGGGGGCAATTCGATGTCGGCCGCTCTGCACGAGAGCAGATCGACGATGTGCTTAGCTACGTCGGTACACTTTCCGTGTGCACTGACTTTCCGCTAGACGTCAAGGCGATGCAGTTTGTTGACCAGTGGGGTACGGCTGTATTCCACGCGTCGCGTCGCCCGATAGGACGGGGCGTGGGTTTCGAGATCGAAGAGCGCGGCGCAGCGAGCGGCAAAATCAACGAAGATTTCGAGTATTTCCGCGGGGTGCTCGGCGCAGTTGGATCCAAACAAAAAGTTGCCATCCGGCATTACCTGACGGGCATGACACTGTTAGCGCTCGAAGACCATACACCGGGACTGATCGATGCAGCCTATATGCAGTTCTATCAAGCGATTGAGGCCAGCACGGGAGATCACCGACTCGAAGTCGTGCAGAAAGAGATTGCGAAGAAGCCGCTAAAAAACAGCCGGGATGTCCAAATCATTTGCCATCAGGTGTTCAATGTCCGGCACAAATATTTTGGGCACGGCAGCGAGACGGACTTTCACGAAATAGCTGACGCTGGACCGGAACAAGCGTTTCGAGTAGCGAAGCAATGTCTCGTGGCGCGATGGCTGTGCCGGGCGCTCATCGATTGCGAGACATCGTCGCGCAACATCCTGGCGAGGGAGATGCGGTTTTATTTGGGCGATCACAGCGACGCATTCCACGGCTCCATTCACGAACTGGAAGGAGCCTTTTGGGCCGACTTCGGACAGGGCGGGGATCCGAAGAAGAAAGCATGCAAAACGTACGATGCGGAAGGAGCCGCGGCGGAGCCCTACACGTTTCGTGAAGCGCCGCAGGCATAACCCGGGACGCCAGATGTAGAAACCCGGCGCGCGGGCGGCCCGCTGGGGCATCAAACCGCAGTTGGCGCAGCGGCTTTCTGAATTCGCAGGATGGTAGCGCGCGAGGTATCGAATTCGCGGGCGAGTTGCGAAACCGATTCGCCCGCATTGAGGCGGCGCAGCGCTTCGGCCTGTTGTGGTGGCGTGAGCGATGGCCGACGGCCGAGCGCCTTGCCTTCACTCTTTGCGCGCGCGAGCCCTGCTTGCGTACGCTCGATCAACAGCTCACGCTCTAACGTGGCGGCAGCTGCCAAGACGGTCATCGTCATTTTCCCGGCTGGACTCGTGAGATCCACGCCGCCGAGATTCAAGCAATGCACGCGCACGCCCATCGCCGCCAGATGCTCGACGGTTGCGAGTACGTCCATCGTGTTGCGACCAAGTCGGTCCATCTTCGTCACGATCAACACGTCGCCTGACTCGAGCTTGTCGAGCAGCTTGGCGAACCCTTTGCGCTGCATCGCTGCGACGCTGCCGCTGACTTTCTCGGCGACGGTGCGGCGCTCCTCAACTGCAAACCCCGCCGCCTGAATCTCGCGGACTTGGTTCTCTGTGGTTTGGTCGGTCGTTGATACTCGAGCGTAGATGAACGTGCGCGACATTTCTTATTCTCCGATAGCCAGTACGTAAGCACTGATAGCCTGTGAGTTGGTGTGCGAAACCGATGTGCGAATTATATGCGAGTGTGCGAAATAGTAAAGGCTAATTTATGAACACTCCTTTTGCCGCTGTGCGCATTCGAACGTTTTCGCACATCTGACAGAGGCGAGCGGGAGGCGGGCGTTGTCGCTTTGCCGATCCGCCACAAAATGCGAAAGCGCAGGGCCTGCGAATCGACGGCGGACTGAGCGTAGAGGCCGCGCTGACAGGTGAGGCGGCAGCGCGCACCATCGTCAGCGCGATCTGTGATGTGCGCCGTGCCGCCGGGGCGCGGCAGACTGATGACGCGGTGCCGCCGCGGGGTGACCGAATTTTCGGGCCGCCGGGGGGAGCAAACGTCGAATGACGGTATCAATAACCACCCTTTTTCCGGCGCTCGCGCAGAAACAAAGGAAACCCCGCAAGGCCCCGCGCGGCGATAGAATTTCGTCGGCGGCAAAAAGCGACCGGGGCCGATCGCGATGCCGACCGCAAGGGGCAAAAAATGAAGCGAACAATCCTGATCATTGCAGCCGCGCTCGCCGGCTGTGCGTCGCCGACTGTGTACCGAGATCCCCAGACAGGGCAGGTCGCGCAGTGCAACGCATCCACGCCGGGCATCTTCCCGATCATCGCCCAGCACGAAATCGATGACTGCTCAGCTGCCTACGCCCGAATGGGCTGGCAGAAGCAATAGCCCGCTCACCGAAATCTTACGCGTCGTGATAATGAAAAAGTTGTTGGGAAAGATCGTCGATTCACGCCTTGTTGTCGGCGGAATTATTTTGGTGTTCGCTGCAGCCGCGATTGTCGGATCGAACTACGGCTCGCAATGGTGGCAGGGTCTTTTACAAAACATCGGCGCCGGTTTTGCCACGTCGCTGGTACTCATCGCTTTTTACGACCAGATCGTAGAACGCCGTGCCCAAGCGGACGTGGACGCGCGGCGGCGGGTTGCCATGCGCCGGCTGGCTCACGCGGTTCGCAAGCACGTTCGTGGCGTGCTATTCAGCATGTATAGAAGCTCGATCGAAGCGCAACCGCCGGGGGGTGTCGGGTCATTTCGCGAGTTCGTTGAACGGCACTTTGCAGGTCCGATTCCACATCTCAATATCCTGGCTCCGTCTGATGCGGGTTTCCCGACATCGCCGCTCTATGCGGAGTGGATAGCGCAGACGTTTCGCATCTTTTCGGCGAGCTTGGAGAGCTGGATTGCTACCTATGCGAATTGCGCGACAAGTGAGGTTGTGGGTTGGGCGGAGGATCTGCTCGATTCAGACTTTCTCACGGTCGGCGGGCAGCTGGATCGCGTACTGTCAGCGATGCGCTTGGCGCAGTTCATCCCACCCGCAATGAGTTGCTTTAACGCAGAAATGACCGGCGTTTACGGCGCCAAATTGGCCAAACTGATCGTGGCGATTGAAGCCGCGACTGGCGAAAGCGTCGGAACACTTGATGCTTCCGCGTGGCACAACCAGTTTTATCAGATCGGGCATGCCCGAGTTCAACACCAAGTGCCGGCATAGCCGCCCACAGGGGATTCCAGTCAATGATCGCGGATCATTTGGGTGATATCACAGTCGACGTAGTTAAGGCCGCAGTTCCTGTGGCGCGTCGTTTGTTTGACGATAGTTGGCTGGTTGAGCAAGCGTCCCGAAGGCCGAGCGACATTCTTTTGTTCACAGAGCTGCCGATGTTATCTGCTCGGGAAGCAGCCAGGGCGCTTCGAGAAGGCGTGCCGCGAGCTGGGCTTATGCACCCGCTTGCTGAGGCGGTGATCGGATCTGAAAAGGTGATTGAGTACTACGAGAGAACGGGTTCGTTCCTCGTCGGAGCATTCGTCTACCGGCTCCTTTCGCTCAGGGACGTCGCACGCCACCTCGATGTCGTCGGCAATATGAGCGAGCGGTTATCAAGGCTCACGGGTGATCAGTGGCAAGCGGCGCTCTACGAATTGCTCGTGGCTTGCTCTCAAGCGCAGTCGGGAGCCGTCGAGTTGCTGCCGGAAGGAGAGTCGGCCGCTCCTGACATGTGCGTCGATCGCACGGTTTTTGTTGAATGCAAAGCCAAGCTTCAGCTTGACGAAAAGGTCGCTGAATTCGTTGGCAAATTCAATCGCCTCGCGAGGGACAAAATATTCCAGGAGGCGTCGAAAATTAGCAACGGACTTCTCATTGAGATCGACATCCACGACGATGCGCATCTGATATCACTCCCTGGGATGCTGCGATCGATGTTCGCAGATCGCCTGAAGCGAAAGTCGACCCACTACGCCAAGGTAAAGGTCACGCCCTACGAGCCTGGGCCAATTGATCTGCCGCAGAACATGAGCGTCCATACCGCCCGATTCTGGAAATGGATGATGGACTTCGACGGGTGGCGCGATTGGCACGTGGTCTCACCGTTCGCCGAAGTGCAAATCGCGAACTTCTCGAATCTCATCGCGACGGCAGTCAGAAGGCCAGTGCTTGTTTGCGTACGGTCCGCAGCGCTCGCGCACACTGAGCAGAATGTTCGCGCGACGGTTGCGGCCGCGTGCCGGCGCCAGTTGCGTGAGCACCAGCCCGGCGTAGTCCGCGTGCACGTGAATTCGAACCTCTACGGTATCGGAGAGAAAGCCAACGTGCCAATGATTCAAGAAGCATTGAATCAGCTATCTCAAAGCCTGTTGGCGACGTACACGCGCCTTGTTGGCGTCCGGTTCGACATCATTACCCCTCCGGATCCCGGAGAACTCATGGCCCAGTACACTTCGGCCGGCGCGGTGCGGGCCGAGGACAGTGCGCGTTTCGAATCGATCATGTCTGCTCCGGGTGTCTTTCTGATCTAACGCGGTCGGTATCTCAGCCGCACGGGGGTGGGGTAAAAGCGCGCGGCCGACGAGCTGTAAGAGGGTGGCTTTGACGCTCGCGCAGAACCGAAGAGCCTGCCAATTCTGGCAAATATCGCTTCTTGAAAGTTCGGATCGCTAAGCATAAAATCTGGCGTAACGATGACCTGACCGCAAAGGCGGTTGTCGAGCCCGAATCGGGCGATTCGGCGAACGTGACGAGCCCATGCGCCGCGCGTTCGTAGCTCCGGTGGCCGACCGGCGCTACCTGTCCACAGCACAGGTCGAGTACCGCACGCCGACGACTACACGCCCCCGTCGGCCTATTCGTGACCAGCACTAAGGCGGCGAGTGGCTAGAGGCCACCGAAGCGACGACGGTCGCTGGACCTTGCCCAAAAATGCGCAGATGCTGGCGCCGACAACGGCGCCGCAGGGCTTAAACGCAAAGCAGGACAGAACCCTCCGCGACATCGGGGCCCTTGTTCGTTTTTGCAAAAAGCCGCCAATGACTTCCAACAACTGCATCTGCGCCCGGGGCGCGTTGCGTACCTCCACGCGGGTTGCCGCATGGCGTCGCGTGATTGGCTACGGCCTCGCGCATGCTCAGTCGCGCCACCTGCTAGCGCCGTTCCGTACCGAACTGGACGCGGACCGCCCAATCAGCGTGCACGCCGATATCAAGCTTCTCGGCCGCTGGTTTAGCCTCGGCATCACTCGCGCCGTTTCAGGCGAAATTCACTTTCAGTTGCTTGATACGAACCGCCGTCGCGACGGCATCGTCGCGCTCGCAGCAGTCGATCTCATTGTTCGGCGCGGAACGGTCATCGCACGCGTACCTGAAAAGCTCCTGGCGTTCAGCGGCTGGTCGCGCGTCGATGTGGAGGCAATTGGCACCCTTTACCCGGAACTTTCAGAGATAGGCTTCGAGTGGTCGGACCTGCGGGCACGACGTGCGATGCCAGCGCTTACGATCAACGGGACGCTGATTGGCGGCGTACCCATCGCTAACTGGGCAGCGCAGGAGGGACATCATGCACGCCGCTAAATTGCCCGATTCCTTGCGCGCTCGCGCGTGGCGCCAGCTGGCGGTTTTTCTCGTCAACACGGCTCTCGAACGGAACCTGTTCACTCTCGACATGCCGGCCGAAGACCGACGACCGGCGGCCCCGCCGCGTACGACTGCCATCATCGAGTTGGATGGCCGGCGCTTTGAGCTGACCGTCAGCGGCACAAAGTCTGGCGAAGTGTGGGTGGAGATTCACGCCTTGGCCCGTCAATCCGGCCGTTGGCCTCGCGCGCTGGTCTGGGTCTCGCGCAAGCAGGGGATCGGGCAGCTTCAGGTGCCAGCGGGCCGCCGCATATGTCGTGAAATGTTCGACGGTTTCACATTGGCCGAACAGGCGCAACTCGCTGCGCTGAACGTCGAGCCGGTTGGATACGGCTTCGGCCCGGTCGTCTATTAAGGGAAGCGCCGTGTCCTATCTATTCGCGAATAACGCTGCAGGCTCGCTCGCCGCGGGCATCACGTCCGGTGCGACATCGCTCACCCTGAACACAGGGCAGGCAGCAGCGTTTCCCAATCCGACGGCGCCCGACGTTTTCTACGCCACGATCACAGATGCCGCGACGCAGACGCAGATCGAGATCGTACTCGTCACGCAGGTCAGCGGCAGCGTGTTCCAGATTACACGTGCGCAGGACGGCACGAGCGCGCTTTCGTGGAACGCAGGCGATATCGTGTCGATGAGAGCGACGGCGGGGCAGTTGAAGCTGCTGAATGCTGTGCCCCCGATCGGTTCGATCATGCTGTGGTCGGGCGCGGCGAACGCCATCCCTGAAAACTGGGCACTGTGTAACGGCTCAAATGGCACCCCGAACCTGCAGGACAAGTTTGTAGTTGGCGCGGGCAACTCATATGCCGTGGGGGCGACGGGCGGCGCGACGACAGCGACGCTTGGGATCACGAACCTGCCGGCGCACAGCCACGGCGTGAACGACCCGACGCACGGTCACGGCGTGAACGACCCCAGCCACAATCACGGGCTTGTCGACCCAGGGCACTATCACACCCCACCGGCCGGTGCGTTCCTGACGAACGCCAGCTCGTCTGGCGTAGCCCCGTCAGGCGGTGGTTACGCGGCCTATTCGACGACTGCCGCTGCACTGACGGGCATCACGTTGAACCCGGCACTGACCGGGATCAGCATCGCGAATAATGGCACGGGCATCTCGATCCAGAACACCGGGTCTGGAACGGCGTTCAGCATCCTGCCGCCGTACTACGCGCTGTGCTACATCATGCGGGTGTCGTGATGGCTCTATCTACCGAGATCAGTCGAAGCACAGTTCGAAGGTGGGTTCTAGAGGTGCCGCCGGCGCGACGCCGTACAGTTTCGCGTTGAGCGCTTCGTACGTTACCCAGGTCATTACGATACTGCCGTCATCGCGCCGTGTGACGTCGGCGCCGTACGTGCGCTTGAACCAGTCGGCCTGCTTCGAATAGCGCTTCATGCCGGTGAGCGCTGCGAGATCCGCTGGGGACATGAAGCGGGATACCGCAGAGGGCGGGGGAAGGGACGGCGTCTGCAGAGCCGTCGATATTGCCGCCAGCAGCTGCTGCGCATCATCGACGGACAGTTCGATGTGCTCTGCGCTGTGACTCTGCGCGAAATCCACTGCTGCGCGCATGCGCAAGACAACCTGCTGAAGGCTTTCCACCTCGACTCCTGAGTGAGTGCAGCGCGCGTACTGCTAGAGCTGGTTACGCCCTTACGTGAGATCTGAAACGCCGGCGTTCCGCGCGCCCCGGTCGCTTCGGTTGAACCTGCGTCCCGTCCTTCCTGTACACGTCGCCGTAGGATAAGTAGTCGCCGTCCCGATAGCAGTACCCGGTCAGCAAGTAGTTCCAGCCCGATTGCAGGCGGAAGTCCTTGAGGACCCGCTCGTACTGCAGTCGTGCCTCTTCGCGCTGGCGGCAATCGAGCCACGCTATCAACCCGACATAGGCCGCTGCGATGGCTAGCAAGGTCAATAGCATGGCAAGTCTCCGATTGCGGATGGCCGGGGCTGTCAGGAGTGGAGCGTATCACCTTCGCTGGGACGGGGGACAAGCGCCCAGCCCGCCGGCACCTCGATTGCCGGTCGGTTGATCAACGCGTGAGCAAAATCCTCCAAAGCATCGCGCTCGAACGTCCAGAACTCGCCAAAGTGAACACCATCGTTCGTTTCGTCCCAGTTGTGTACCGATGCCGTCTCCGTGGCAAGCTCGGCAAGTACATCGGCGCCGCGGCGCCCTAAGTGGCCGGCGTGCAACGCTTCCTGCGCACGCGATGCAAAGGCCATAGTCGCCGCGGGAGAAATGCCGACTGCCGCGGCTGCGATGGTCACCGCGTCGAGCTGCTGGGGCGACAGCGCGCCGCGCGCGCTGGCGGACGTGAGTTCGTGCGCGAATGCGAGAATTTGTGCGGGGGTAAAGCACAGCACTTCAGCGGCCGCGGCAGTCGTAGCGCTGCTGAGCGTGCGGGCGAGTTCAAGAATCCTTGCGTTCATGATGTCCTCCAGTGTGCCGGTTACCGGCGTGTCTACAACAAGTCGTCGAATAGGCTGTCGCCGATCATCTGCGCATCGGCGGCGTTGAGTTCGAGCGCGAATTGCGAGCCATCGAGGCGGCGGATATAGACAACGCGCGCGCCGTCAGGCCGCACCAGTACCGTGTCGATCGCGCAGGCGTCGGTCGGGACGGGCTCCGTTGCGCTAAACGCCGCGCTGCACTTCGCTCCGAATTGATCGCCCGCAGCGCGTAGCGACAGGATTGCGCCTGGTCCGGATGGCCAAGCGGGAACAGCGCGCATCGTCTTTGCCATGAATCACCCCGCGGGAAAAATCTTGGGGGTATGAGCGGGGGTAGGTTTTTGCACCAATCCGCTCAGAACCCTTATCTACCAACGTTATAGACATTGAATCACAATTCGGATTGAGTACAACGAACCGCATGGATATGCCCTCCTTTCGTAACGGCCTCTCGCAATATTGTGAAATGCGCACCGCTTCTACTCGGCGGTGAACCAGACCAGCAGCACCATGATGACAAAAAGGTTGCGCGCTGGCGGCCTGTCCAAAAGGCATAAGACATAGGGCAAAAAAAAGTCCCGCACACAGGCGGGACCGGGTAGGAATTTGGGCGTTGTCCTAGTGGAAATGTGGCTGTACGGGCTCAGCATCTTCTGGCATCTCGGCGTGGACGATCTCGCCGAGTGGATCCGCATAGAGCGGCACGCCGCAGTCATCGCAGTATTCCGGCTCGAAGCGGCCAGCGTGACGACGGATATCGGCGATGCCCGATTCCTTCAGCAGCGCAACGATCTCTTCGAGCGGACCGCTGCTGACACTCTCTTCGGTCGGCTCTTCGTCGATGTCGGCGTCGCCGTTCTCGCGGCCATAGAGCGGCCAGACCACGCCATACAGCACGTCATTGCTGCCGCGCTTCGTGAAGCCGATGCGGTATTCGTCGATACGGCGCTCGCCGAAGCCGGCGACGACGGCGCGCAAGTCCTGCGCACCCGCGCCGATCGTGTCGAGCAGATAGCGCACGGCGGTGCGGATCGTGTGCGGGCGCACGCGCTCGTCCGCGTCACGGCAGGCGGAGTAGTAGGCGTCCGGCAGCAGGCATTCGAACTCGCATCCTGGCATGACGACGGCAAGGTTGGCGCCGCCCTGGGTAGCCCATTGTTCCAGGCATTGACCGCGCTCGATGCGCGAGCCGTGTTCCTCTTCTTGCCAGCGGAAGAGCGGGGCGCCAACGGGCGCGGCGACGACGGCGAGCAGGAAACGCGGATCGGCGAGGATCGGCGACGTTTCCGGCAGTTCGCCCGAGCTGATTTTCGCCGGCGCGCCGCTCAATGCCGCCTGCGTAAGCTGTTGTGCGAGGCGCCAGGTTTCGACATGGTGGCGCGGCAACTGGTCGATGCTATAGAGATAGGGGGCCATCGCCACGCGCGTGCCGTTCGCCAGCACATGGGCCTGAAGATGGGTGCGCAGGGCGTCGGCGCCGTCGGCCTTCAGCGGGCCCGAAGGGATGACATAGCGCGTCCAGGCCAGCACCGGCGCGGCGACGAGCAGCGCCTCGTATTGCGCGCCGTCGTGTTCGACGATGAACGACTCGCTGTGCGTCTCCGCCATGTCGGCGAGCGCGCCGTAGGCGTCCGGATGATTCTGCTGCAGATGATCGAGCGCGGCGTCGAGTGTAGTCTGATTGCCGTTGCGCACGACCTTCGCTAGCAGCGTGTCGAGCTTTGCCTCCCAGAAGCGGTCTTCGGTGCGGCTGCCCGAGGCGAACAGGGCGAGCGAGAGGCCGACGAGTTTGTCGGCGTCAGGAGGAAGGCGTTTGGCGATTCGCGAGCGCATAAATCTGTGAGTTTGGGTGCAGAGAACCCCATATTCTAGTCGGTTCCGTGCGCGCCATCGGTTTGGGCAGCAGGAGCGCACCGAATGGGCCTCGGTGCGATGCAGGATCGTCGTTGCTGCACAGCCGGAAGGCATCGACCGGAAGCACTATGACGACTGCTCTATGGAGCAGGCGAGCCGTGGTCAGCCCGACTTTACTAGCCGGTCAAAAAACCGCTTGCAAGATGTCATCTGCGTGACTAGAATTCCGGTCTTTCGCGCTTTCGATGAAGGCGCGGGGAGACGGGAAGCCTAGGGCGAAAGCCTTGTGGTGGCTGGGTCTGCGGGTGATTCGAAGTTGAGCGGCAGGTTGAACGAAGTAAAAAAACCTGTTGACAGATCGCCAGACAGTCTTCATAATCTCGTTTCTCTGCTGCTGACGCAGCAACGCAGAAAGAAG